>NZ_VSRN01000001.1:6614532-6918535 GCF_008369915.1 Dyadobacter sp. UC 10
ATAAAAATACAGAACAGTATAATGAACAAGACGTAAGAACGGAAATTTACACGTTCAGCCATCGAGCCCGTCACAAGTGCCGGTGTGATCACTGCGAACTTCATTTGGAACATAGCGAACAATGCGAAAGGAATTGTACCCCAAACTGGTCCGTCCAATACACCTTTGAACATGAAGTGCGTCATTGGGTTACCAATAAATCCGCCCATATCGTCACCAAATGCAAGACTGAAACCAACCACGACCCACAGCACACTGATCACGCCCATGGCAATAAAGCTTTGCAGCATGGTCGAAATCACATTTTTATTATTTACCATCCCGCCGTAGAAGTAGGCAAGACCAGGCGTCATCAGTAATACCAGTGCGGCCGAAACAAGAAGCCAGGCTGTATCACCTCCGTTTACACCTTCGGTGACAATTTGAGTTGGAACATTTGGCACAAAAACACCGAGGATGCTGATTGCCAGAAGAATGATTAATGGGACGAAATTACGTTTTTCCATTTCTGTAATTGTTATGATAGTGATTAAGAAGGTATTTGTAGCTGATTAGAATTTATAAATGAATGCAAGGCCAAAAGTTGTCTGGCTGTTCTTGGTGAAGTTGCCATCAGAATCTTCAAACTGCTGCTCTTCTCCTGAACCTGCCACTTTTGGATAGGCATCCAGGCGGAACTCAGGTTTTACGAGAATGTGGCCGTCGGCAAGACTGATGTTTCCCGTCAATGTCACTGAATTCACGCTCGTTCCCATTCCGGCTCTTGTCAGCAGGCCGCGGACACCGCTGTCGTTGGTAAAGTACTCGTAACGTGCTCCGATGCCGAAGTTATCAGTGATAGCAGAGTTGGCGTATACGGCAACACCTCCCCAGGTTTTAGCGGATTCAGGACCACCAGCTCCCTGGAAATCGCCCTTTTGGCTTCCGTAAGCAGCATTTAAGCCAAGAAGGAAATTGTCGCTCACCTGGAAACTGGTTGCAAGATCAAGGACCTGATAAAAAGCTTTGGGTTCTTTAAACGTTGCGCTGTCCGGGTTAGCTTCATTGCTTCCGATATAATTGATATACACGTTCCAGTTATCAACCGGTTTGAAATACAACTGACTGATGAAGCCCTTTTTGCGGTTGTTATCGCCCAAACCATCCACATTGTTGACTGCACCCACCATTAAGGACGCCCTGTCGGAAAATGCGTAAGTAGCTTTCAAACCGGCGTGGTAAAACGGACCATTGTTAAACAGGTTTGAAAGGGAATAATTGAAGTTGGCCGGTGCGTCGATCACTTCATATCCGATATGCGTACCAAACTGTCCCGCGGTCATCGAAAACTTGTCTGTGAATTTGTAGGTAAAATAAGCCTGCTTGATAGCGAGTGCGGTGCTGAACAAGGCATTCCCATAATTACCCATGTTGGCGTTCGGTCCAAACGAGAGGTCGACTACTGCTTCTGATTTTGAATTGGTGTACGCGACTTTCGCCTGCACAAGTCCCAAAGAAAATTGTCCTGCTCTTTGGTCAAATACCCGTGCATTCGTTGCACCCATATTCGAGCGGGAGGCGGGTTTGTTGAAATTGGCCATATAGTAAGAATCCAGATAACCAGAAAAAGCAAATGCTCCTTTTCCTTCTTCCTCTTCTGCCTCTACGGCGATTACCGTGTCAGCTTTCATAGCCTTTTCATCTTCCCCCGACTTTGCAAAACCCAAAATCGATACCATCAAAGATAATACTGTACAATAGACTTTTTTCATAATTATATTCTGTTTAAGTTAATATCATTCTCCGGCAGTATTTCCAGATCAAATATTATCGATAAATTATATTTTTCAAATAAACGCGGCAAAATTTATCCTAAAAAATACAATTTTCATGTTTTTATACAGTTTTTTAGTGTTTTTAAAACATAATATTACATATTTTGATAAAAATTACTGAAAACTAAAATTTTGCATAACAATGAATACACAAAATTTTATTCACTCAGAATGATAACAATTAGTAAGAATTTTTATTATTATAGTGACATTTACGAAATCAACAGGCACAAAAAAAGCCCCGCCAAAAAGCGGGGCTATATGAATATGGGTGAAAGAAAGTTTATTCGCCGTGCATCCAGGCCTTCTTAGCTAAAAGTGTATCATCTTCCTCTTCGTTATCGGGATCAGGAACGCAGCAATCCACGGGACAAACAGCAGCGCACTGAGGCTCTTCGTGAAAACCTACGCACTCGGTGCATTTATCAGTTACTATATAATAGAATTCGTCTGAAACAGGTGATTGCTTTTCTTTCCCGCTCACTACCGTACCATCGCCAAAATCAACCTCATCCAGACTGGTACCATCGCCCCAGGTCCATTCCACACCGCCTTCATAAATCGCTGTATTAGGGCACTCTGGCTCGCACGCCCCACAATTTATGCATTCATCGGTTATCATTATAGCCATAGTCGCCGGATTGTTTATATTTGTTGCTATTTCTACTGTTTAGATTAACAAATATAACTATTTATAGTTTCCCAACAATCGGAAAAATAAAAACGGCGGTTTAATAAAACTTTTTACAGTTCAGTCAGAATGCTATCGAGAGTCCGGAGAATAAATGCTTTTGTAAATCTTGGAAAATTCATTACAAGCCCCGAAAACAAGGAAATTGTTCAGGATTGGGTAGCCTACGCCAAGAGCAGGAACAATTGGTTCACTCCCGAAAATGTGACCAGCTCGCTGAAAGCCATTGCAAGCGAATTTTTAGAGGAAGAAGATCTGCAAAAATGGGCAGCGCATTATCCTGAACCTGCTCAACCCAAAAAAGTAGGCGTAGTGATGGCAGGAAATATCCCTGCCGTCGGTTTTCATGATGCACTGAGTGTCCTTGTCAGCGGGCACATTCTGTTGGTAAAACCCAGCTCCGATGACACTATTCTGATCACAGCTCTTTTGAATCAACTCGTAGAAATTGAGCCGGGATTTAAAGATTCAATTGAATTCGTGGACAGACTCAATGATTCCGATGCCTACATTGCTACCGGCAGCGACAACACAGCCAGATATTTCCACTACTATTTTGCCAAAAAACCCAACATTATCCGCAAAAACCGCACGTCGGTCGCAATTCTCACGGGTGCAGAAATAAGCGGAGAATTAGAGAATCTGGGCAAAGACGTACTTCAATACTTTGGCCTCGGATGCCGGAACGTGTCAAAGGTATTTGTTCCCACAGGATATGATTTTACCAAGTTTTACGAATCTATCCAGCACATGGATTCTTTCTTTTTACACAATCACAAATACTTTAATAACTACGAATATAATAAGTCGATTTTCCTGATAAACAGGGTGCCGCATGTTGATAACGGGTTCCTGATGATCACTGAAAACCCGGCGCTCGTCTCCCCGATCAGCGTTTTGCATTTTGAAACATACGACGATTTGAATGAAGTTAAATCTGCACTGGCGGAAGTAAAAGAGAAAGTGCAGTGCGTAATCGGACAGGCGGATATCGAGGATGCTTTGCCTTTTGGAAAATCACAAGAACCCGGCCTTTTTGACTACGCAGATGGAGTTGACACCATGACGTTCCTGAGCCAGCTCTGATCTTAAGATAATTCTTTTGAAACCCATTCAAGGAAAATTGGCATAACCCGGCCCCAGGTAGCCGGGTTATGCTCGCCCCCCGCGACTTCGGTATAAAAAACGTCACGGGCCCACACAAATCCCTTTCGCTCCATTTCTCCGATACATTCAAGGGTATCCTGCACAGAATCGATCACACCGTCACCATCGCGGTCGTCGTATTCATCATTTGAGCCGCATTGAAACCAGCATTTGATCTTCGGAGCTTCGGCCGTTTCGCGGATTTGCGCGTGCATAATGCGGTCCGAATCTTTGTAACCTTCTCCAATTGCCTTTTGCCGCCACCAAAGTGATCCTGAAAACACACCGGCCGCAGCAAAGAATTCCGGATAGTTCCACGTAATATCCAGCGCCATTAATCCGCCCAATGAAAAACCTGCGTAGACATTTCCCGACATTCGGACATGGTAGTGCTCATGCAAAAAGGGGATCAGTTCCCTGATCACGAATGCAGTAGTGGCTCCTGCCTCAGCACCCCTTCCGGCATAATCACCACGGATTGCGGTTCCGTATTCGTCTGTTCTACGGTGATTTGCATGAATGCCTGCTATTACGATGGGCTGCAATAAATTTTCGAGCTGTAATTCGCCAACAGTTCCAGCCAGGTTAAGCGCCGGAAAATCCTGGCCATCATTGAAAAGCAGCAGCGGATACGATTGTAATTTATCATGCTGCGCCGGAAGCAGAATGCTTACGTGAACTTCACGCTGCAAAAAGGTGGAATGGATATTAATATGAACAAAGGAAACGGAAGAACTCAAATCTGCAAATCTGTTAATTGGACCAAAACAAACGTGCAAGTTATTAATTTGCTTCCTATGATTTGTTTTGTATATTTCATTTATCAACATTTCACCCCCTACCCTTTGGAAGAGCAGCACGTTAAATACTATTCTCACCATCTCGACAGAGACGTTGATATGCTTATTTATGGCAACTGGGGCTACCCTATCCTGCTTTTCCCGACTACGCTCGGGCGTTACTACCAGGCCAAGGATATGGGTTTGATTGATTCCGTAAAAACGCTGGTAGAATCCGGCAAGTACAAAGTATATTGTGTTGACTCCGTCGATGCCGACTCATGGTATGCGAAACACATCAATCCCCAATACCGTGTTTTGAACCACAATCAATATGATAAATTCCTGAGCAACGAGCTGGTACCGCATATTCGTCAAGCATGTAATGTGGAGAAAATTGGTGTGGCAGGATGCAGTTTCGGAGGTTTTCACGCGGCTAACTTCGCATTCCGGCATCCCGGACAAGTGGCCTATCTCATCAGCATGAGCGGGGCATTCGATATCCGCAGTTTCACGGACGGATTTTACGATGATACTGTCTATTTCAACAATCCGGTCGATTTTATGCCGAATGAGCAGGGTTGGCGGTTTGGCCATATGAAAATTGTGCTGGGCACTTCTGAGTGGGATATTTGCCTGGACAGTAATGTAAAAATGTCCAATATTTTGAATGACAAAGGAATTGATCACTGGCTCGATATCAGGGGTTGGGAAAAGCACGACTGGCCGCTATGGAACAGGATGTTTCCGGATTACCTTTCCAGAATCATGTAAACAGATAAATCAATAACAAAACCAGAATTATTAGTATGAAAAAAATCGGAATATTGTTTGGAATGGAGAACACTTTTCCAAATGCATTTATTGAGCGAGTGAATAGCAAAGGTGAAAAGGATATCATTGCAGAGGCAGTTACAATAGATAAAGTAGCGCAGGCAGCGCCAACTGAATATGCCGTAATTATTGACCGGATTTCGCAAGATGTACCCTTTTACAGGGCTTATCTAAAAAATGCAGCGCTTTGCGGGACAGCGGTGATCAATAATCCATTCTGGTGGAGTGCAGATGAGAAATTTTTCAATAATGCCCTTGCAGAGCAGATCGGAGTTCCGGTACCTAAAACCGTTCTCCTCCCTTCCAAACAACGTCCGGACAACACAACCGAAACTTCTTTTCGTAACCTCGCATTTCCAATGGCGTGGGAAGAAATATTTGAATATGTTGGTTTTCCGGCATACATGAAACCACACGATGGTGGCGGCTGGAAGAGTGTTTACAAAGTTGTCAACCCGCATGATATGTGGTTTAAGCACGAGGAAACGGGCCAGCTGGTGATGATGCTGCAGGAGGAAATCGAGTTCAGCGATTATGTGCGCTGCTATTGCATTGGCCAGAAAGACGTACTGATTATGCCTTACGAACCCCGTAACCCGCATCATTTAAGATATGCCTCCGAACTGAAAGCAACCGGCGAGGAAAGAGAAAAATTGCTGGAAACGATCAAAGATTATACATTAAAATTAAATCTGGCGCTGGGCTATGATTTCAATACCGTCGAATTTGCGGTTCGTGACGGCATACCTTATGCGATCGATTTTTGTAACCCTGCGCCCGATGCCGACATTTATTCCGTAGGTCCCGACAATTTTGAGTGGGTCGTGGAAGCAGCCGCGAATATGGCGATTGAGCGCGCAAAACAGCAGGTACCGGGCCAGGTAAACCTCACCTGGGGCACATTTATGAAGAATGCGATCCAGGCAACTCCCTCGCCAGTCGCTCCGGTCGCGGATGCTCCCGCTGCGAAACCCAAGCCTATTCCTTCGGCGAAAGAAGTGAATGTCAAGGCGGTCACTCCAAAAAAGTCAGTAAAAATGCCAGGCTCGGCAAAAAATGAACCAGTAGCAGAACCCGATCCACTTTTGCCAACACAAAAAGCGGCGGTAACAAAAGCGCCGGCCAAGAATTCCAAATTGAAAAAATCCTGATCCATACGTTTATAAGCGTTACTTATGCCCAACTTCACACTAGGAATTGAAGAAGAATTTCAGACGATAGATCCGGTGACCCGCAATCTGCGGTCGCACATGTCAAAGCTGGTTGAGGACGGAAAAATTACCCTCAAAGAGCGCGTTAAAGCAGAAATGCACCAGGCGGTAGTAGAAGTGGGAACCAATATCTGCCACAATATCCAGGAAGCGCGGGAAGAGGTAACTTATCTGCGCAAAATGATCCTGGATCTTGCGCAGAAGCAAGATTTACAGGTTGCAGCTGCGGGCACCCACCCATTTGCTGACTGGGTTGACCAGCTCATCACCGATGATCCCAGGTATGACGAAATCATAGACGAAATGCGAGATGTGGCCCGTGGAAACCTGATTTTTGGACTCCATGTGCACGTTGGGCTGGAAGACAGGAACGAGGGGATACAGATTATGAATGCGGTGAGATACTTCCTGCCGCACATTTACGCCCTGTCTACCAACTCTCCTTTCTGGTGCGGGCGCAATACGGGTTTCAAATCTTACCGGTCAAAGGTTTTTGACAAATTTCCAAGAACCGGTATCCCCGACTATTTTTCAAGTGCGTCGGAATATGATGAGTATGTGAATTTACTTATCAAAACAAAATGCATCGACAATGGCAAGAAGATATGGTGGGATATCCGTGTGCACCCGTTTTTTAATACCATCGAGTTCAGGATGTGCGACGTGCCGATGCGGACAGACGAAACGATCTGTCTTGCGGCTATTATGCAGGCATTAGTAGCCAAAATCTATAAGCTTCACCGAATGAACCTTAGTTTCCGTATTTACGACCGAATGCTGATCAACGAAAATAAATGGCGCGCGGCACGATATGGTATCTCTGGAAAACTGATCGATTTTGGCAAGCAGGAAGAAGTGGAGTACAAACTTCTGGCCGGCGAGCTGCTTGAATTTATAGATGATGTAGTCGACGAACTCGGTAGCCGGAAAGAGATCGATTACATTCACCAGATCATGGAAATGGGTACCGGGGCAGACAGGCAGCTCGCTGTATTTGAGCAAACCGGCAGCATGAATGCAGTAGTGGACTACATCGTTTCGGAAACAAAAATCGGACTGGAATAGCGGCTGGCACTTTGCTTTTTACCATCAAAACCGAACTTATACCACCTCATTTTGTTTAAATATTTTACCGAAAAATAAATTAGAAAAGCTAAATGCTAAAAACTGGCAGCTAATTGCCAGGCTAGAAGCCCTCATCAGATGACCAACGATACAAAGCATTTCCGGATAGCAATACTGGACATGTACAACGGATTCGAAAACGAAGGAATGCGTTGCATCAGGAAGATAATCACCAATTTTGGTGAGCATGAAAACGTGCCCGTCACTTATACTATTTTCAATGTCAGGCAAAACCTGGAAATACCGGATATGAGCTTTGACGCGTATATTTCGACAGGCGGCCCGGGTAATCCTTCTCCTGTCGGCGAGATTTGGGAGAAAAAGTTCTTCAATTTCCTTGATAAGCTTTTTCAGTACAACCTAAAACGCCAAAACAAAGTAAAAAAACACCTTTTCCTGATTTGTCACTCCTTTCAAATGGCATGCATTCACTGGCAGCTTGCCGGTGTGAGCAAGAGGAGGAAAACCTCATTCGGTACTTTTCCGGTTCATAAAACGAGCATCGGCCGCAAGGATCCATTGCTGAATGCGCTCGCAGATCCGTTCTGGATTGTCGATTCGCGCGATTTTCAGGTCACCCAGCCTAATCAATATGCATTTGACGATATGGGCGCCAGGTTGCTATGTCTGGAAAAAATGCGCCCGCACGTACCGCTGGAAAGAGCTGTGATGGCTATCCGTTTTTCTAATGAGATAGTCGGTACGCAATTTCACCCGGAGGCGGATGCGGAAGGAATGTTGCGATATTTTTTGAGAGAGGATAAAAAAACGAGCATTATCGCTGCGCACGGGGAAGCGAAATACAATGATATGATCGCGCATTTGAATGATCCGGACAAAATTTTACTCACTGAATCCGTGATTCTCCCCACATTCCTTAAAAACGCGTTAAACAAAACTTTCGCTCTGGCCTATGCATAAGGAAGCCCGGGAAGCATTCAACCAATCTTTTTCAGAAAAGAAATACGAGGAATTTGTAACCTACATCGAGTCCTCATTTCCCGGTCAACTGGAATTCCGCTTGGCTGAAACGCCGGTTTTTGTGCCGACCGACCTGAAAGAGAAAATCCTGCAAACTTCTGAACAGATCATTGAAACGCTCTGTTCGCCGGATTTTGTAGCGAGAACCGACCGTGCAGTACCGGGCAACCAATATGTGCCCGGTGAGAATAGCCACAGTTCTTTTCTCGCGATTGATTTTGCAATCTGCAAAAGTGAAACAGGTGAATTAGAGCCGCAGCTGATTGAATTACAAGGATTTCCATCTGTATTTGGCTATCAGGCTTTCTTGTCGGAAGCGTTTAAAACGCATTTTGAAGTTGCTGAAAATTTCGGCTACCTGTTTGGAACCGAACATTATAACGAATACGTAGCAAAACTCAAATCACTTATACTCGCCGACGAAGACCCCGAATCGGTTATCCTGCTTGAAATCTTTCCGGAAAAACAGAAAACAAGAATCGATTTCGCTGCTACCGAAGAAATGCTGGGCATTAAGGCAGTTTGTTATACAAAGTTGATCAGAGAAGGCAGGGAATTGTTTTACCTGAAAGACGAAAGGAAGATCAGGATCAAGAGAATTTATAACAGGCTGATATTTGACGATCTGCTTAATTATCCCGACCTGATCACGAACTACCACTTCACTGATGAAGTGGACGTATCCTGGGTTGGCCACCCGAACTGGTTTTTCAGGATCAGTAAATTTTCCATGCCCTTTCTGCAAGGGAAGTATATCCCGGAAACCAGATTCGTAAGCGATTACCAGGGCCAGTTCCCTGCGAACCTAGAAAATTTCGTCTTGAAGCCACTCTTTTCTTTCGCAGGTTCCGGCGTAAAATTGCATGTTACGTTATCTGATCTGGAAGCGATCTCTGACCCAGAGAATTACATTTTGCAACGGAAGGTTGCCTACGAACCAGTTATTCAGGCTCCCGACGGCATGGTGAAATGTGAGATCAGAATGATGTATGGCTGGGACGATCATTCCGAAAAACCGGAACTACTGATCAGTCTGAGCAGGTTGAGCCGCGGAGAAATGATCGGAGTGCGGTTTAATAAAGACTTTACGTGGGTGGGCAGCAGTGCTACATTTTTTGAGAAATAGCAATTTAAAGCTAAAAGTAATATACTTAATAAAAGTATTAATAGTATATAATGTACATTACACATCGCCAGCAGTTTTTTGACCATTTAGCGCAAACATCGGATTACCCGTTGGCACTCGAAATTGAAAAAGCGGAAGGTGTATATATGTTTGGCGCCGACGGTAAATCGTACATCGACCTGATCTCCGGAATTGCGGTTAGTAACGTAGGTCATCGGCATCCGAAAGTTCTTGCTGCGATTCATGAGCAGCTGGAGAAGCACATGCATTTACTGGTTTATGGCGAATTCGTGCAAAGCGCACAGGTAAGATTAGCCAGCGCATTGACAAGGACGCTTGACGTTAATGCTCCAAATCCTTCTCCTTTTGGCAAGATCGATAATGTTTACTTCACCAACTCAGGCACGGAAGCGACCGAAGGTGCAATGAAACTCGCGAAACGGTTTACCGGCCGCAGTGAATTCATCTCCTGCATAAATGCTTATCATGGAGCTACCCAAGGTGCACTCAGTCTGGCTGGATCGGATACTTTCAAACAGAATTTCCGTCCGCTGCTACCTGGCATTAAACATATTCATCACGGAGTACTTGCTGACCTTGAATCAATTACAGAAAAGACAGCGGCGGTGGTGATCGAGGTAATAGGTGGCGAATCTGGTGTGCGCGTTCCCGAAAAAGAGTATATGGTTCAGCTGCGCAAGCGCTGTTCAGAAGTGGGGGCGCTTATGATTTTGGATGAAATACAGACCGGTTTCGGACGGACTGGTACGTTCTGGGCATTTGAGCAATTTGATATATACCCGGATATATTGCTAAGCGCCAAGGGAATGGGCGGCGGAATGCCTATCGGCGCATTCATGGCTTCGCAGGAAGTGATGAGCGTTTTCAAGAACAGTCCTATTCTCGGACATATTACCACCTTTGGCGGGCATCCCATTTGTTGCGCTTCGTCGCTCGCAGCACTCGAAGTTATCGTAGATGAAAAGCTGCATTCCGCTGCTTTTGAAAAGGGCGAGCTTTTTAAATCACTTCTCAAACATCCTAAAATCAGTGAGGTAAGAGGAAGTGGATTGATGCTGGCTGCGCAAATGGAATCCTTTGAAAAACTAAAAAACACGATCGATCATTGCATTGAAAATGGCGTTGTAACCGATTGGTTCTTATTTTGCGACGATGCCATGCGCATTGCGCCGCCACTGACTATTACCGAAGAGCAGATCCGTGAAGCATGCAAGGTGATCATCGATGTACTTTACTCTGATAGCTAACTCCAATGGAACACAAGATAGCCAACGAATATCTGCAAATTACAATCAAAGAAACCGGTGCGGAATTGTGCAGGATACAGTCTGTCACGACTGGTAAAGACTTTATGTGGAATGCGGACCCGGCCGTTTGGTCAAGCCACGCGCCCGTTTTATTTCCTGTAATCGGGGCTATTAAAAATGGGTATGTCAGATACCAGGGCCAGGAATATGCGGTGCCGCGTCACGGGATTGTTCGCAATAATTCGAATGTAAAGCTTGCGGAGAAGACGGCGTCAAGCTTGACTTTCGCATTGAAATTTTCGGAAGAAACGCTGAAAATTTATCCTTTTGAGTTTCAATTTGAGATTACTTACCGGCTTAAAGCACACCAGATTATCGTAGATCACCGGGTTATCAATCATGGGAATACGGAAATGCTTTTTTCTCTCGGCGGGCATCCTGCGTTTAAATGTCCGTTGAATGCAGATGAAACTTACCAGGACTATTACCTTGAATTTGAAGCAGTTGAAAACGACTCAACCTGGCTGCTTACGAAAGACGGACTGGTAGGAACTGAAACCCGCAAAGTATTTGACAATACTAACACCCTGCATTTAAATCACCAGATGTTTGAAAATGATGCATTGATATTCAAACATCTGGTATCTAATCAGGTCAGTTTAAGAAGTACGAAATCCGCCCAGGTTGTTACCATACATTTTCCGGATTTCCCTTATTTGGGCGTTTGGGCTAAGACTAACGGTAATTTCGTTTGCATTGAACCCTGGCTAGGCATCGCCGACAGTGCAGATTCTGATCAGGATTTTGAGACGAAAGAAGGGTTACTGAGGCTGGCAGCTGGACAAGATTTTGAAGCAAGTTTTGCCATTGAGATAAGTGAGTAAACGATGATATTATACTGACTCAGAGCTTTACCGCCAGTAATTCGCTGCCTAGTTTATGCAGCGCAGCTTCTATTTTCTTTGCCTGGGAAGGCCGCGGCTTTTTTAACCCCGACGCGTAGTGATTCAGCAGCTTTTCATTGATGCCTGTAATTTTGGCAATACCGGTTTGGCTGAATATGCCTTTATAGTATTTCAAAAAACTACCTACGTCCAGCTTCCATTCAATTTCGTATTCTCCTTTCAGTGCTGCGGGAATATTTCGGTCATCGAATCCTTTCACGATTTCAATGCATTCCAAAATGGATTTTTTGACCTCTTCAATGGTTTCTCCGCCACCAGAAATTTTACCAACATTTTCTCCGTAAGCCCAAAAAAAATCCTTGCTTCTTTCCACTACCACTTTTATTCTTTTCATAACGTAGTATTTAAATTCATTTTTTTAATAAACATCAGTCTGATCCCTTCTGCCATTTCCTTTGCCCCATGATACGGGACGCTAATGATTTCACCGTCTTTTCGGTAAAGGTAGTGACTACCTCTGGTTCTAATATGTGTCCATCCATTACGGCGGATTGTGCGATGGAACTCTGAGGATTTCATGTATAGTGTGAGCAAAACTATTAATAAAAGTATACAATAATATACCTTTTAACAAGCAGTCACAAAAAAAGCCCCCGAGTGGGAGCTTTCAACTATTTATCGGCATAAGCTACTTAAACCGTAGCCTCGATTTGTGCATTCAATTTATCTTCCAGGGTAGTTTTTGGAACAACGCCTACAACTTTATCAACCAGCTGTCCGCCTTTGAAGATCATTAATGTTGGGATGCTGCGGATGCCGAACTTAGCGGGTACCGAAGAATTCATATCAACATCCATTTTACCGATAACTGCTTTTCCTTCATATTCACCGGCCAACTGCTCTACAACAGGCCCGATCATCTTACAAGGTCCGCACCATTCTGCCCAAAAATCAACAAGTACAGGTTTGTCGCTCTGGATCAATTCTTCAAAGGTGCTATCGGTAATTTCAAGTGCTTTTCCCATGTTACAAAATGTCTAATGTTTTTTTATAAATCTGATATTATAAGGAATTTCATTATCTAAAAGTTCCTCACTTATTTTCATTAAAACTCAGTTCAAAAAGAATTGTACCCCGTGAAATCCGCGCAGTACTTTGAAGAGATCATTGGTAGGTGCAACCCTGTAACCGCGCGATAGCATTTCCACTTCCAGCCGCGTATCCGGATCTACAACCGTCATATTTACAGCACATTGCCCTGGATGGTTACCAAATGTATCAGTGAGTAAGTGAATGAACTGCGCATCGATCTGATCCAATGTCAGATTAATCCGAATCTTCCTGCACATTTTGCCCATAATCTCGGGCAGCAGCTGTATTTGCGAGATCTTGAATTCAAACTGGTCTTCCTGTTTCCAGCGGTTCTGAACTTTTCCTTTAATGTATAAGAACTGTCCCACCTGCAAGTAGTTTTTAAAGCGGATATAGTCCTCGCCGCCCAGAAGCATTTCAATTGATCCTTTATAATCCTCCAACTTGAAAATCATAAACAAGCTTCCGTTTTTCGACATCCTCTCCTGCGCGCTCGTCACAATGCCCGCCACATTGACTTCCTTTCCAAAATACCTTGGCGATCGCTCACCTTCAGGTATTTCCATTAGCTTATCGACGGTACAGTTGCAAAAATTATCCAGCTCGGTACGGAAAGTATCCAGCGGGTGCCCGGAAATGTAAAAGCCGACCACTTCCTGCTCGTAACGCAATTTGGCAAGATCGTCCCACGGGCCCACATCTGCTGCTTTCGGCTTGGCAAGCGTGGATCCACCGTCACCGAGCATACCAAAAAGTGAGGCTTGTGCGGAAGATTTTTCGGCGTGATAATTATTGGCGTAACGAATCAGTTTTTCAATGAATGTGCCGTTTTCACCAGACTCCACACCAAAGTAGTGCGCGCGGTGATAATCCGTAAAACAGTCAAAACCACCTGCATACGCCAAACTTTCAATCGTTTTCTTATTGACCGTCCTCAGATTGACGCGTGTAATAAAATCATAAATATCAATAAACGCACCGCCTGCATTACGCTCTTCAATAATAGACTCAACTGCCGCGTCGCCGCTGCCTTTCACACCGGCCAGCCCAAAACGGATTTCACCGCGGCTGTTTACGTTGAATTGCCTGTCGGACTCGTTGATATCCGGACCTAAAACTGTAATGCCCAGCGCCTTGCATTCTTCCATAAAAAATGTAATCTTATCAATGTTGCCCAGCGAGCTCGTCAAAACCGCCGCCATATACTCAGCCGGGTAATGCGCTTTCAGATAGGCGGTTTGATAGGCTACAAATGCATAGCAGGTCGAGTGGGACTTGTTGAACGCGTAAGATGCAAATGCCTCCCAGTCTGTCCAGATTTTTTCCAGTTTTTTAGCGTCCAGACCTCTCTCCACACCGCCCTTCATGAAATCGCCTTTCATTTTGTTCAGTGTTTCAATTTGCTTCTTACCCATCGCCTTGCGCAGCGTATCCGCCTGGCCTTTGGTAAATCCGGCCAGCTTTTGTGAAAGAAGCATTACCTGTTCCTGGTAAACTGTAATACCATAAGTATCAGCCTGATATTCTTCCAGTTCGGGCAAATCATAAGTCACTTCCTCCAGCCCGTTCTTCCGGCGGATAAAGCTGGGAATGTATGCGATCGGACCAGGGCGGTACAATGCGTTCATGGCGATCAAATGCTCGAAGCGATCGGGGATCAGGTCGCGCATGTACTTTTTCATCCCATCAGACTCGAACTGGAAAATTGCGTTCGTTTCCCCTCTTTGAAACAACTCAAAAACCTTCGGATCGTCGAGCGGCACGTCGTCAATGACGATGTCTATATTATGATTCTGCTTGATCAGGCGTAGCGCTTCCTTAATAATCGTGAGGTTTCGCAACCCCAGAAAGTCCATTTTAATTACACCCGCGTCTTCAATAATTTTCCCCTGATATTGGGTGATCAGAAAATCCGAGTCTTTGGAGGTACTTACCGGGATAATTTCTGTTAAGTCACTTGGCGCAATAATGATACCCGCTGCATGGATACCTGTATTCCGAACAGTACCTTCCAGCCTCCTTGCTTCCTGTAAAACGCTGGCCTGCAAATCCTTACCCAATGCTATCTGACGCATTTTCTTCACATTATCAAGCTCTTCCGGCGCAATGCCTTCCTTTTTCGTCAGGCTACCCTCACCTTCCAGCGGCGCTGTGAAAATGCGGTTGAGCGTCATATTATAGGTAGGCTTGTCCGGTACCAGCTTGGCCAGTGCATTGGCTTCCGGCAAGGGCAGGTCCATTACCCGCGCCACGTCCTTGATCGCAGATTTGGCGGCCATTGTACCATAAGTAACAATCTGCGCTACCTGGTTGTAGCCGTATTTTTTGACCACATAATCAATCACTTTCTGCCGGCCTTCGTCATCGAAATCCGTATCAATATCAGGAAGTGAAATACGGTCAGGATTGAGGAAACGTTCGAAAAGCAGATCGTATTTAATAGGATCAATATTGGTGATTCCGGTTGCGTAAGCTACAACTGAGCCGGCAGCAGATCCGCGTCCCGGGCCGATGAAAACCCCCATTTTGCGACCTGCATCAATAAAATCTGCCACAATCAGGAAGTAACCGGGAAAACCCATATTCCGGATTGTATTCAATTCAAAGTTAATCCGGTCTTCAATTTCGGGAGTAATCGTCCCATATTTAAACTTGGCTCCTTCAAATGTCAAGTGCTTCAAATACTCCCACTGATTGAGCACGTCGGCTGTAAGTTCTTTCTTACCAACCATTTCCGACAAAGTATGCGTTTTAAATTCATCGGGAATCGGGAAGTTGGGAAGCAGGATATCTTTTCGCAGATCAAGCGTTTTGATCTTGTCGACAATTTCGTTGGTATTGTCCAGCGACTCGGGCAAGTCGTTGAACAGCTGCATCATTTCGCTCGTTTTTTTGAAATAAAACTGATCATTAAAAAAAGCGAAACGCGAGCCTTTCGGAATGCCTTTTTCATCGTCAAAATCTTTTGCAGAAGGCGTACTTTGCTTGTCACCGGTATTGATACACAGCAAAATGTCATGTGCATTCCAGTCGTCACGGTCCACATAATGCGAATCGTTTGAGCAGATCACTTTTACATTATATTTCTTGGCAAACCTTAAAAGTACCTCATTTACAATATACTGATCGCGGATTTCATGACGCTGCAACTCTACATAAAAATCATCGCCAAATAAGTCTAGCCACCATTTGAATTCCTTTTCCGCAGCTTCTTCCCCTTGTCGTAATATCGTCTTTGGAATTACCGCACCAATGCAGCAGGTAGTAGCGATCAGGCCCTGGTGATACTTGACGATCAACTCTTTATCAATACGCGGGTATTTACCATACATACCTTCGATAAAGCCCAGCGAACACATTTTAACCAGGTTCTTATACCCAAGCTCGTCTTTGGCAAGCAGCAACTGGTGAAAACGTACGTCTTTTTTGTCTTTGGTAAATTGCCGTACATGCCTGTCTTCCACCACATAAAACTCGCAGCCTACTATCGGCTTGATGCCCTGCTTATTTCCTTCGGCGACAAATTCAAATACGCCGAACATATTCCCGTGATCGGTAATCGCCACGGCGGGCATATTGTCCTCCTTGGCCTTTTTGAAGAGCTTTTTAATATCAGCCGCACCGTCAAGAAGCGAAAACTGGGTGTGGCAGTGTAAGTGTGAAAATTGCATTTGGTATAGGTTGTATTAATAGGATTGGCTCAAATACGAAGGAAAGTCCGGTCAGTGCTCCGCAGGCTGCTCGTACAATACATAATTCATATAGTCGGTAAAAGGTTTAAGGAGTTCGATCCCTTTTAGCACCTGCTTACCAAAATCCCTGGAAGCCACTTCTTTATCAGTGAAGCGATGCATAAAAAAAAGTTGCTTGCGTTTCAACAGCTCAATTTCAGGATGATCTTTGGGAAAACCTTTGGGCATTGTCTTCAAACTTTCACCTTCGATCTCAGGAAAAAACGTCCGGAATTCTTTTGCTTCAATGATCGCCCTCAGTTCGTCGGCATTATAATCCACTTCCTGACGGTACCGTGCGAGCTGCTCGGAAGTAGTTTCCCACATACCGCCGCCAAGAAAGGTCAGGTTACCCGGCTGTATCTGTATATAATAGTCTATTTTACCGGAACTCTTCCCTCCCGGACCAATGCCGGCAGCGAGGTTATTTTTGTAAGGTGCTTTATTTTTTGAAAAACGAATATCCCTGTTAATGCGCAAGAGGCATTCTTTGACCTGCAAATTTCCGAGATCCTGAAATTTTCCGACTTCTTCGATCAGGTAGCCTACCAGTTGCTCCATATCTGCCTTTGCGGCGTCATACCGCTTTCTATTCTCCTGAAACCATTCCCTGTTGTTGTTTTCTGCTAATTGACTGAGAAAGTGAAGTGTTGCGGATTCCATTCTAATTTCTTGAAGGTATAAAATCAAATTTACTGCGTTTTTGTGATTCAATTTAACGAATTTTGGGTGTACGAAAAGTATTTATAACAAAACAGTACACACCATTTTATGAGGCTAAGCATGATCATATCGTATTGCTTCCCTTTTGGGATAATCGCCGTGAACCTCGAATAAGTAACTAAGAATATCTATAAATGGCCAGAATCCTCACAGGCATTCAAAGTAGCGGAAGACCGCATTTAGGTAATATCCTCGGAGCAATCGCTCCGGCTATCCAACTCTCAAAAGATCCAAAAAACGAATCTTTTTTCTTTATCGCTGACCTCCATTCACTTACTTCGCTTAAAAATGGAAAAGAGCGTGAAGGTTTTGTAAAAGCGATCGCAGCAACCTGGCTTGCTTTCGGTTTTGATTATAAAAAGAATGTATTCTGGCGACAGTCGCGGGTGCAGGAACATACTGAGCTGGCCTGGTACCTGAGCTGCTTCACGCCGTTTCCTATGCTGGCGAATGCCACTTCATTTAAAGAGAAATCCGAAAAATTAGCCGACGTGAATGCTGGTCTATTCACCTATCCTGTTTTGCAGGCAGCTGATATTCTCCTTTACAATGCGAATATTATCCCCGTTGGCAAAGACCAGAAGCAACATCTCGAAATGACAAAAGATATTGCCGGCCGGTTTAATCAGTTAGCAGGTGAAGATATCCTGGTACTTCCGGAGCCACAGATCGATGAGCGCATTATGACGATCCCGGGGCTCGACGGTCAAAAAATGAGCAAGTCTTATCATAACTATATTGATATATTTCTTCCTGAAAATGAACTCAAAAAGGTGATCAAAAAGATCGTCTCGGATTCAACTCCGCTGGAAGAACCAAAAGACCCGGAAACCGATATTACCTTTAAATTATACAGCCTGATCGCCTCAACAGCTGAAATCGAAAACATGCGCCACAGTTATGTAAACGGTGGCTACGGTTACGGTCACGCCAAACAGGCGTTACTGGAATGCATGCTGGAAAAATTTGCTGAGCCGAGAAGGATTTTCAACTACTACATGGAAAACGATCAGGAACTGGAGGCGATCCTGGCAGAAGGGGAAGAAAAAGCGCGCCTGATCGCCCAGGAAACGATCGCAAAAGTACGTAAGGTCTTAGGTTTCAGCTCATGACGGAAACAGTGGATATGCTCATTCGCTCCGACCAGGAATTTTTTCTCTGGCTGAACGGGTTTCATACCCCCTGGCTCGATACGCTCATGGCCTGGATTACTTATAAGTACACCTGGATACCGATGTACGTGATATTGATCGCGTTTACGCTGGCCTCCGACAGAAAGAAGGGATTCGCAGAGCTGATTTTCGTTTTGCTTGCCGTGATTATTGCTGACAAAATTACATCAGGTTTGATGAAACCGTATTTCATCCGTTTTCGCCCCTGCCACGAGCCTGCACTCGACGGGCTGGTGCATGAGGTTACAGGTTGCGGCGGACTTTACGGGTTTGCGTCTTCGCATGCTTCGACGAGCTTTGCGCTGGCGATTACCTGGTTTACGTTTTTAAGAACAAAAGTACAATATCCCGGTTTGCTGTTTATTTGGGCTATCATTTATTCATACAGTCGCATTTATGTAGGGGTACATTACCCCGCCGATATATTGATAGGTGCACTGGTCGGAATGCTGGTTGGCTGGCTCTGTATCCGGTTGTATTACATTTTTTCGAAGAGATATTATCTTAATTAATTGATTTTGTTTAATTTTGCGCAAATTTTAGTCCAGCCATGGGTTCATTCAATACAGTAAAAATATTCTCAGGAAGTCAGTCAGAATATTTGGCAAAAGACATTGCCAGATATTACGGTAAGGAACTTGGCGGATATAATTTACGAAAATTTGCCGATGGCGAACTGTCACCCAGCTTCGAGGAATCAGTCAGAGGCTGCGATGTTTTTTTAATTCAATCTACCTTTCCGCCGGCCGATAATCTTATGGAACTGCTCCTGATGGTTGACGCCGCGCGCCGCGCTTCTGCGCATTACGTAACTGTGGTAATCCCTTATTTCGGATATGCGCGCCAGGACAGGAAAGATAAACCCAGGGTTGCCATTGCTGCCAAAGTGGTAGCGAATCTGCTTACATCTGTTGGTGTGGACAGGTTGATGACAATCGATCTGCACGCCGGACAAATCCAGGGATTTTTCGATTTACCTGTGGACCATTTGGAAGGAACCTCGATTTTTGTTCCTTATATTAAATCCTTAAATCTTAAAAACCTGTTGATCGCTTCCCCGGATATGGGAGGAGCTGCAAGGGCCAGAAACTTCGCCAAATTCCTGAATGTGGATATGATCCTTTGCGACAAACATCGTAAACGGGCTAACGAAATTGCCAGCATGCAGGTGATCGGAGATGTTGAAGGGATGGATGTGGTACTTGTCGACGATTTGATTGATACCGGTGGGACGCTCTGCAAAGCTGCTGAACTGATCCTTGAAAAAGGCGCCAGCTCGGTAAGGGCCATCAGTACTCACGCGATCATGTCGGGTAAGGCGCACGAAAATATTGCCAACTCTGTTTTGGAAGAATTGATCGTCACAGACACGATCCCTTTGAAACAAAAAAATGAAAAAATCCGCGTCTTGTCGGTTGCAGAGATATTTGCAAAAGCGATCGGCCGGATCAGAGATCATGAGTCTATTAGTTCATTGTTTATAAATTATCAGTAAAATTTTATTTTAATTCACTTATTAATAAATATTCTTATGAAAAAGCATGAGATTGTAGGGTTTAAAAGAGCGAATCTCGGCAAGACGGAAGCCCAGGAACTACGTTCACAAGGTTATGTTCCGTCTGTGCTGTATGGTGGCAATGAGCAGGTACATTTTTATGCACCGGCAATGCTGTTCCGTGAATTGCTTTTCACACCGGATATTTTTGACGTAACCCTGAATATCGAGGGTACTTTGTACAATGCGATTCTTCAGGAAAAGCAGTTCCACCCTGTTAATGATTCTTTGATCCACGCGGATTTTCTTCAGATCATTGACGGCAAGGAAATTAAAGTTGACGTACCGGTTAAATTGACAGGTACTTCCACAGGAGTAATGAAAGGTGGAAAAATGAACCAAAAATTGCGTAAATTGCGTGTACAAGGTCTGGCTCAGAACATTCCGGACTATGTAAATGTTGACGTTACTGAACTTGATTTAGGAAAATCTGTGAAGGTTGGTGCAGTAAAAGCTGAAAATTTTGTTATATTGACAGCCGCAAGCAACCCGATCGCTTCAGTAGAGATACCACGTGCGCTTCGCGGTACACTTAAGTAAGTATTTTATTTTTCATGGCTAATAGATGCAAACGTGCCGACCATTGGTCGGCATATTTGTTTTATAACCATTCCTCAATCTGCTGTACCAGCACTTCGTTAATGCGAACATAGCTCTCCTGCGTCCAGCCCCCGATATGCGGCGTCAGTACTACCTGATCTGAACTGCGCAGGTACTCAAAAGCATCCTGCTGGGATATGGTAAGCTTATTGATTTTTTCATTTTCTAATACATCGAGGCAGGCTCCCCGGATCTTTCCGCTTTTTAAGCCTCTTACCACCGCATCCAGTTTCACTATTTCACCACGTGAAAGGTTCATTAAAAAAAATGGCTTGCCGCATTTCGCAATAAAATCATCATCGATGAGATAGCGGCTCAGTTCAGTTAATGGAAGATGTAGACTGATCACATCCGCTTTCTCCATGATTTCTTCCATACCCGACTCAGCAGCAAACTGATCGCCATAATGATCGCGGTACTTGTCATATGCCAGCACCTGACAGCCAAAGCCGCTCAGTCTTTTGGCGGTAGCGCCTCCGTTGTTCCCGTAACCGATCAGGCCGACGGTTTTACCCAATAACTCAATACCCCGATTACCTTCCCGGTCCCAGATTCCCTGCCGCACTTCCCTATCGGCTCTCAACAGATTATTGAAGAGGCTTAGCAGCATTCCGAGGGCCTGTTCCGCAACCGCGTCACGATTGCCTTTGCCGGCGTGAAAAACTTCGATCTGCATATCTCTTACGACATTCAGATCAATCAGATCGAGCCCTGCCCCTGCCCTGGCGATAAAACGAAGCTTTTGCGCATTCGCCAGCAGGTCCTGATCCAAAAATGTCTTACTTCTGATCACCAGTCCTTCATAGTCTGGAAGAGCCGTTTTAATGTCTTCCCGACGATACTCGGGATGGTACGCATATTCCCAGCCACGCTGTTCGAGCATGCTGAAAAGCGACGGATGCATGGAGTCTGCAATGAGGATTTTCATAGGAGCACAGGATTTTTTGTAACTTGCCTGTTTAAGGCGCTGGCAAAAATAACAGAGATTTGCTCAGCAGAATAGATTCAACCGCATTTAACGTACATGAGCGATCAACAGAGCGATAAACCCGTCATAGGAATCACAATCGGCGATTATAACGGCATTGGCCCCGAAGTAATCCTTAAAGCATTAGAAGGAAATCAGTTAGCCAAATTATGCACGCCGGTTATCTACGGTTCTTTAAAAGTTTTGAACCAATACCGCAATCTCCTTGAAATGAAAGAATGGACACTGCACGGTATCCAAAAGCCGGAGCAGGCCAACCATAAGCTTACGAATGTGATCACATGCTGGCAGGATAATCAGACCGAGATCCAGCCGGGCGTAGTTACTGCCGAAGCCGGACAAGGTTCTCTTGCGTCCTTGAAACGCGCTGTTGAGGACCTTAAAGACGGAAAAATCCAGGCGCTGGTTACCGGCCCGATCAACAAGGATAATATCCAGAGTGAGGATTTTAAATTTCCCGGCCACACGGAGTTCCTGGCACAGGCTTTTGAGAAAGAAGAGGCGCTGATGTTTATGGTCGCCGGCGACCTGCGCGTAGGTGTATTGACGGGACATATCCCCCTGGAAAAAGTGAAGTCACAGATTACGGCGGAGAAGCTTTCTGCAAAAATCGAACAGATCCTGAAATCCCTCAAAGGCGATTTCGGAATCAAAAAACCCAAGCTCGCCGTGCTCGGGCTGAACCCGCATGCGGGTGAAAACGGATTGCTAGGTACGGAAGAGCAGGAAGTGATCCAGCCGGTGATTAAAACCTTTAAAGAAAAAGGAAATCTGGTGGTAGGCCCATTTCCGGCCGACGGTTTTTTCGCCGCAGGCACTTATAAGCAATATGATGCAGTACTGGCCATGTACCACGATCAGGGCCTGATTCCCTTTAAAACATTGGCATTCAATGAAGGAGTAAATTTTACAGCGGGCTTATCTGCGGTCCGTACATCTCCGGATCATGGAACCGCCTATAACATTGCAGGCAAAAACCTGGCAGAGCCGGGCTCCCTTTTACAGGCTATTTATCTCGCTTGCGACATTTCCCGTTTCCGCGATTTTAACGGAGAGATGGACAAAAATGCATTGATTTCCAAGCCACAACAATCGGAAAGTCAGCACCCTGCGAAATCCGGGGGTAAGCAGAGGTTTAATTAGCTGTTGGCTTTTAGCTATTAGCTTTTGGCTAGGGCTGCTAGGTTTAGAAATAGACAGGTGATAATATGTTACTAAATATACAAAAATGCTAAAATCCATGACCGGATACGGTGTATCCAACATCGAGTCCGATTCAATTAATGTGACCGTCGAAATCAAGACGCTTAATTCCAAATTTCTGGATATCTATTGCAGGATACCGAGAAATTATTCGGAAAAAGAAATCGAGATCAGAAACCTGATTACGCAATCTTTGGAAAGAGGGAAAGTGGAGTTTACGCTCACAGTCCAGCCGGTTGGTAAAACGATCGCCTCAACTTCTGTAAACCGCCCGCTGATCAATGCATATTATCAGGATTTGGTTACCACGGCTGGCGAATTGCAGTTTGCGCCAGACTATACAGAACTTTTCCGCATTGCACTGCAAATGCCGAATGCCTACAATAATGAAATTGTGGACGAATCGAGCCGGGAGAATGACTGGGCGCAAATTAAGGTTGCAGTGATGAATGCGCTGCACAAATGCACGGTGTTCAGGGAGCAGGAAGGAAAAATGACCGCTGATAAGTTTACGGATTATATCAAAAACATCGAAACACTACTGGCAGGCGTTGCCGAGCAGGACAAGCAACGTATTCCGAATGTACGGGAGCGGCTGGAAAAGCAGGTGCGTGAGCTGCTGTCAGACGATAATTTCGACCCTAATCGTTTCGAACAGGAGCTGATCTATTATGTGGAGAAATTCGATATTTCAGAAGAGAAGATACGTCTGGCAAATCACCTGACCTATTTTATTGAAACAATGAAGGCGTCGGAAAGCAATGGAAAGAAGCTCAATTTTATTGCGCAGGAAATCGGCCGCGAAATCAATACCATCGGCTCCAAAGCGAACGACGTGGCGATCCAGCACCTCGTAGTTCAGATGAAAGACGAGCTGGAAAAGATCAAGGAACAAACCATGAATATCATTTAATATCATGCAGGGAAGCAAGCTCCCTCTCTCCTTTTACCATTCTCACGATACGCTTTCGCTGGCCAGAAATTTGCTTGGCTGCGAGCTCTTCCACGATAGTCCCGAAGGCATTACCTCCGGGATTATCGTGGAAACCGAAGCTTACCTTCGCGACGATCCCGCCTGCCACGCATTCAACCGCCGTACTGCCCGGACTGAGCCAATGTATGGGGAGCCTGGCACCATTTATGTTTATCTTATTTATGGTATGTACCAGTGTTTCAATGTGGTCAGCAATAAAGCCGGCATTGGAGAAGCGGTATTAATACGCGCACTGCAGCCGACCGGCGGATTGGATTTAATGCAATACCGGCGGCAAGTTATCCGAGCCAAGGCAGCGACACCCGCGAAACCACGAAAGGAAATTGCGCTCAGAGAGCTTTGTCGCGGACCAGGTAAGCTGGTAAAAGCAATGGGTATCGATCGCGCGATTCACAATAATCTTACGTTAACCGACAGCCCGCTATATCTCACAGCGCCGCTCTTTACCAGTTTTGACGTGATGGTTACGACCCGCATTGGTATCAATGTGGGTGCCGATCTGCCGTATCGGTTTTTCGTCAAAAACAATCCTTTTGTCAGCCGGGGATAGGATAAAATGCTAATAAACAGGGAGAAAATTCTATTTAGCGGAATTTACATTCCCTGACTTTGCGATTGATTTTTTATCTTTGAATTGCATAACCCCGTTTCTCAACAAAATACCATGAAATCCTTTCACTCTTTCCGGATGCCCTGGAAGCCTTGCCGGCATGGTATTAAAGTGGTATGAGTTTCATATTCAGGTTACTCCCCCTATTTGCTATTGCTGTATTACTAGCCGAAAGTAGGTGCAGCCAGGACAAAAGCATCGTCTCACTGACAGAGGCGGCTATTTTACAAAAAGAGGATTTTGCAGAAGACACGGCTCTTATACTGAAATATCACAAGCTCGGCGCCTCTTACCTTTTCCTCGATGCCGACAAATCCATGCTTTACGCCAAACATGTTCTGCGTCTTTCACAAAAACATGACTGGAAAAAAGGCAAGATCCTTGCCTACAACCTGCTCAGCACCTATTATCTGCTCGATGGCAGCTATGATGTGCTCAGAGAGCTTTCCAATGAAACAATGATACTGTCGCAGGAATTAGGGCTCCCCTATTACACAGCTCATGCACAACGGTTTATGGCTGAAAGCTACTCCGAGTTCCGACACTGGGATTCGGCCAGGATCAACTATAACCAGGCTATCCGGATTTTCACGCAGCTGGGTGCCGACAGCGCCAGAGCATTCACTATGGTGAATCTCGGCAACTGCTACCGGGAAAAAAAATTAAATGATCAGGCGATACACCAATACAATCAGGCATATGCAATTTTTGACAAATTGAATTCAGATTGGGGCAAAGCAGCTGTTTTGCAGGAAAAAGGATATCTCAAAGTAAGGGAGCAGGATTTTAAGGCTGCTGTGAGATATTTCAAGACAAGTCTGGCACTTTCTCAAAAAAACAAAAACCGGTATGGCGAACTGAATACGCTAAACGACCTGAGCAACACTTACTACCACCAAAAGGAGTACGACAAGTCGATTCAAACCTGCCTCGAAGCTTTTGAGCATTCCAAAATATACCACTCCACCCAGCAAACAAACTGGGCGCTGACAACACTTTCACGCGCTTACAAAGCGAAAAATATGTACGACAGCGCGCTCTATTACAATGAGCAGGTCAACAATAGCCGGAGAATGGTGCATGATGAGACGGTGAAACGCCAGTATACCATGTATCAGCTTATGTACGACAATCAGGTGATGGACTCGGAAATACAGCAGGGTATTATTAAGCAGCAGCGCAGTATCCAGCAATTTCTGATCGGTTTTTCTGCCCTGATCATCGCCTTTGCGGCATTTTTATGGTTTAATAACAAAAAGCTGCGCCGCAAAAATGCTGAGATCAGGGAAGCATTAATTCAGGGGCAAACGCTGGAACGTAAACGGGTCGCGGCAGAGCTGCACGATCATCTTGGCGGTACTTTGGCTTCGCTAAACTGGTATATGTACGGGATCGACAAAAAAGTACTTTCCCTGGAAGAACAAAAGATTTACGATAGTGTCCACCAGATGGTCGGATCTGCGTACCGGGAGGTTAGAAGCCTTTCACATAACCTGATGCCAGCCGAACTAGAAGAACACGGCTTGATCATGGCCCTGGACCGGCTGATCAGTAAATTGAATGAAAACAAGAATATCCAGTTTGAATTTAACCTTACCGGACTGGAAAGCCGGCTAAACAATAAAATTGAATTTGAACTTTACAGTATCGTCCTCGAACTGACCAACAACATTATCAAACACTCAGGCGCTACTACGGCACGGATCGAGCTGACGGAAAATGCAAAAAGTATTTTGCTTTGCGTCAGCGACAATGGCACCGGGATGATCGACTCCGGCCGACAAGGGACTGGGCTACGGAACGTGAAAAGCCGCGTTGAAAGTCTGCATGGAAAGATCAACATACAGCATAACGAAACGTTGAAGGGCACGAAAGTGGAGATAGAAATACCTGGCAAAAAAATGAATTTATGAGCGTTCCTGAAAAGGTATCAGCATTTACTAACGAAATAGAAAAAAGTCTGGCCGGACAAAGTTTCATCAAACTTTCTCTGGGCAATTACCGTGGAACTGAGGAAAACCTTAAAAACATCTATATCAAAAGGGTGCAGATCAAACAAGAGGAAAAACTAAGTTTCACATACCGTTACAAAACGAGAGATATTACCAAGAACTTCTCCTACCAGGAAGCGCTGGCAATCTTCCGGAACACGATCGGCATCGATTTTCATGCGGCCACACTTCAGACGACCGGCTACGATCTGCAATTTGACACCCAAAAAAATGGAAAGACTGTCATCAGAAAGAGAGAAACAGCCTTGCGGGAAACCCCTTCGCTGGAACACGACAAAGCCAAAAAGCGACTGATACAAACCGGTGGCAAAGCTTATCTGCACGAGCTGGGCATTACAGATGAGCAGGGACAAGTCCTGAAAAATGCACAGGACAAGTACCGTCAGATCAATCACTATATTGAGCTTTTAAGCGGTCTGATACACGAAATACCGAAAAAAGAATTATTGAAAGTGGCAGATATGGGTTCAGGGAAAGGATATCTCACCTTTGCGCTTTACGATTATTTCCAGAATGTCCTTCATCAGTCTGCCGAAGTAACGGGTGTCGAATTCCGGGAAGACCTGGTGTCGCTTTGTAATGCAATAGCCCAAAAATCGGGATTTGAAAAACTTCATTTTGAAGAGGGTACGATCGACAAATTCGACCCGGGAGCGCTTGATATCCTCATCGCGCTGCACGCTTGCGACACTGCTACCGACGACGCAATCTGGAAAGGAATAACCTCCGCGGCCAGCCTGATCGTGGTAGCGCCCTGCTGTCACAAGCAGATCCGCCGGGAGATGGAGGCGAACAAAGCCAGCAATGATGTCCAATTTCTTACCCGGTACGGTATTTTTCTAGAAAGACAGGCAGAAATGGTCACCGACGGATTGCGGGCGCTGATTCTGGAATACTTTGGATACAAAACCAAGGTGTTCGAATTTATTTCCGACGCGCACACCCCCAAGAATGTAATGGTAGTAGGTATAAGGGATACAAGGAACAAAGTTGATGAACAGCTGGTACTGGATAAGATCAGAGCGGCCAAAAATTACTTTGGAATCGGTTACCATCACCTGGAAAGAATCGCAGGTATTGCGTGATAAAATGCCCTGTTTTGCTTCCCTGTGCCTATATTGCGACTTTTTGTTTAACCTGATTAACTAAATATGTGGAATAAAATAGCGACTTACATTATCCGTTACCGGCTTTTGTGGGTTGCACTAGTGCTGGTATCAACGGTCTTCATGGCTTTCGAAGCCAGCAAAATTGAACTCTCCTACAACTTCGCAAGAATTCTCCCATCCAACGATCCCGTTGAAAAAGAGTACCAGGATTTCAGAAAATTATTTGGGGAAGATGGCAGTGTAATGGTGATCGGCTGGCAGGATCCCGAGCTTTTCAACATTGATAAATTTCGCGACTGGTATAAGCTTTCCGAGGAAATTAAGGGTTCTGAGGGTATTAAGAATGTACTTTCTCTCGCCAATGTTTACAAAATCGTTCGTAATGACAGCCTTACGCGCTTCGATTTTGCCCCCGTAATCAGGCAAATGCCTCAAACACAAGCAGAAGCAGACAGCCTTAAAAAGGAAATCGCGAACCTACCTATCTACGAAGGCCTGGTACTCAACAGCAAGACAAACGCTACGCTGATGGTAATAACCTTCAACGACAAGGAACTTAACTCAAAGCGCCGCCTGACGATCGTTGACGATATCGAGCAAATGGCTGAAACTTTCGCCCAAAAATACAATACTGATCTGCACTATTCAGGGATGCCGTACATCAGGACGGTTAACATGAAGAAGATATCGCGCGAAATGGAGCTGTTCATGGGACTGGCGGTTTTCGTGACGCTCATGATCCTCTGGGCATTTTTCCGGTCGTTCCGCCTTACGCTGCTATCCATTACAGTAGTATTGATCGGGGTTATTTTTTCGGTCGGGATATTGCACCTTTTCAATTACAAAATCACCGCGCTCACCGGACTGATACCCCCGCTGCTCATCGTGATCGGTGTTCCAAACTGTGTATTTCTCATCAACAAATACCAGGCAGAACTGATCTCGCACAATAACAAAGACGAGGCCCTCATGCAAATGATCCGCCAGATTGGACTTTCTACATTTCTTGCAAACATGACCACCGCGATTGGTTTCGGGGTATTTTATTTCACAAACAGTAGTCTTTTGGTAGAATTCGGCGTCGTCGCAGCGATCAGCGTAATGGTCACATATGTCCTTTGTTTGCTGCTGCTGCCGATCACACTCCATTATATGAGTACACCGAAAGCCCGCCACCTCAAACATCTGGAAGGCAAATGGGCGATTGGTTTTTTGCGCAAGGTCGATTATCTGGTCCATCATAAGCGGAAAGAAATTTACATCGCAATGGTCGTCATGATTATCGTGTCAGTTTTTGGAATGCAGAAAATTAAAACCATCGGCTATGTAGTCGATGATCTCCCGAAAAAGGATGTGGTATATACGGATTTGCGGTTTTTTGAGAAGAATTTCAATGGGGTACTCCCGTTCGAGGTAATGATCAATACCAAACAGCCGAACGGGGTATTCGGCGACCAGGCGCAGGTTTTGTATAAAATCAAGGCCTTTCAAAATGAAATGGCGAAGTTTCCCGAGTTTTCGAAGCCCGTTTCGATTGTTGAAGCCTCCCGCTTCCTCTACCAGGGTTATCGCGGCGGCGATGCAAAGTATTATGCCCTGCCGGGTATTCTGGAACTAAACAAGCTGACCAACTATGTCCAGGGACAGCAGGGTGCAGCCAAGCAGCTCAACTCCTTTCTAAATGAAGATAAAAGCGTAACCCGCGTAAGTTTTCAAATGGCCGATGTGGGTTCCGAGCGCATCAAGGAGCTCATGAACCAGATCCGCCCCAAGGTGGATTCGATTTTTAGTCCCGAAAAATACAAGGTAAGTCTCACGGGCCACAGCCTGGTATTTCTGAAGAGCAACGATTATCTGCTTAGTAACCTGTATGAAAGCCTTTTGATCGCAATCGTACTGATCGCTATTGTGGGAATGGTACTTTTCCGGTCAATACCCATTATCCTGCTGTCAAAGCTCCCCTGCCTCATCCCGCTTGCGCTTACCGCGGGGATTATGGGTTACTTCGATATTTATTTCAAACCAACCACTATTCTGATTTTCAGTATCACATTTGGAATCGCATCAGACGGAACCGTGTATTTTCTTACCCGTTATCGGGAAGAGCTTTATAAAAATGGTCTGTCCCCCTCGAATGCAGTTAGCAGATCCATTTTCGGTACAGGATTAAGTATGATTTACACGGCGGTGATCCTGTTTTGCGGCTTTTCAATATTTGCGGCTTCCAGCTTCGGGGGTACTGCCGCTATGGGGGTGATGGTTTCAATCACTTTACTGGTCGCCATGTGTACCAACCTGATCTTGCTTCCGGCCCTGCTGCTTTCTATTGCAAAAAGGCAGGGTAAGAACGTAAAGCCGACTTAACAGCTCAGAAAAGATAAAGTTCAAAGGCCCAGGCCCCGGAATCGACTATACTGATTCGGGGCCTGGTATTTTTTCAAAGCTTTTGTCCATCCATTCTTCCGGAATATCATCCAGCGCCTCCTTCAATTTATCAGCCCATATTTCCGAGATAGCCTGCAAATCCTTTTGTTCATACCGATGCTCTACGATCTTGAAGCTGTCCTTTTTATAAAGCACCACGTCGATCGGAAAATCGACATCATTATTGCTGACCCTCGTAGAATCGAAAGATAGAAATCCCGCCTTCAATGCCTGTTTCATTGTCGACTCCTCGTTCAATACCCTGTTCAGGATCGCTTTGCCCTGCCCCGAGTTTCCGATGATTACATAAGGCGAACCTTCGTCGAGCTCCACCCAGTTTCCTTCGGAATACAACAGGAATAATTTGTGGTCTTTGTCGTCTTTAAGTTGGCCGCCGACAATGGTATTCAGGTTAAATTTGAATCCAGACCGTTCCAGATTGTCCCGATCCTCTTCCGCAACCCGCTTAATCTGCTCTCCAAACGCATTTACGGCTTTATAGAGCTTGTTGTAAACTACGCCTTCATTGATCTGCTCTTCAAAATAATGTACTGCCTTGTCGCGTACCGAACGCAGACCGCTGGTCATGATAAACATGGAATAGTTATCGTGCTGCGTGACGTACATCTTCCTTTTTACTGTGGTATTCGTACCCGCAGTAATGCGTGTATCCGCCAGTGCAACAAGCCCTTCCTTTACTTTTATTCCTAAACAATAAGTCATTTTATTTGCTTTAACAGGCCGGATATTGGGTGTCAATTAAGCTGGTTATCTGATCCGGCTTAATCATAAACCAGCCTCAAAAGTACCAAATCGACTGGTGAACCTGGCAAAAGTTGCAGTTTTTTCAACACATAAATCTTGGTATACATGATCTTTTTGCCCCGCTGAAAAGTATATAAGGCATGAAATCACTCATCATATCGGCTTGTCTGCTGACCCTCATTAACGCTTGCGGCGACAAATCGCCCCGGGCAGAGCAGAAGGATAAGGATACAAAAGGAATGCGCTACCTCGCGCTGGGAGATTCCTATACGATCGGGGAAAGCGTGGAGGAAAGAGACCGCTGGCCTGTTTTATTTGCGGATGCGATGAACAAAAGGGAAAAGCCGGTCAAAAATCCCGAGATCATTGCACGAACCGGCTGGACTACCCGCGATCTGCTGCTTGCGTTAACGAATTTCAATCCGGCTGAGAAATATGATATTGTCTCTCTGCTGATCGGCGTCAATAACCAGTACCAGGGAAGGAGTCTGGAAGAGTATCGCGGCGAATTCCGTGAGTTACTGCTCAAAAGCATCGCCTACGCCGGTGACGAGCCTGGCCGGGTAATCGTTCTTTCCACGCCAGACTGGGGTGTAACTCCTTTCGGTATTGAAAATCGTCAGGAAATTGGGAAGGAGATTGATCAATTTAATGATATAGCAGAGGAAGAATGCAATAAAGCAAATGTGCTATTTATTGATATTACCCCTATTTCCCGAAGCGCGTTGAATGATCCCACGCTGATAGCGCGGGATAACCTTCACTTTTCGGGAAAAATGCATCAGTTATGGGTAGATGAAATTTTCAGAAATACCAGGTTTAAATTGTAGTGAACCGGCTATTTATCCGCCAAAATAAATTCAAGCATATCAGGCATGATCTGGATATTGATTTCAGCAGGTTTTTCAATCTTGATCCGCTCATCGTCAATATGCATATCCTTCCAGTCGCAGTTGATTTTCACACGTTTGGCTTGAATGGTCTTGAAACTGAACTCCTGCCCGGTTTCGTCGATCTCGTTTCTAAGGAATGATTCAAACTTATTCCTGTGTGTTTCCTCGATAAGGACTACTTCCAGCAAACCGTCGCCCGGGTCGGCATTTGGCGCCAGGATGAGGTTAGGGCCAATAGAACGGATATTCATTACCTCGATCATTAAATAGTTGCCCGAAAACTCCTTTCCGTCCGCGATAATCTCGCAATGCCGGGCTTCGTAAGTCTGGAGAATTTCCAGCAGCACGCGTTTAGCTGCATGAAGCCGCTCCTCCGCAGTGTCACCGATTTCGCTTTCCAGCTTGCTCATTACTTTCATTAAACGCGGAAAGATCCCGAGCCCGAAAGCTTCCAGAAAAAACATATCTTCCTCCAAACCCTGCACTTTGCCGATATCAAAAGGTTTGAGACGATGATGGTGCCATTGCTGAACAATGTCTTTGGCCTCCCCGTCGATGCCTAATGCACACGCTACATTATTGGCCGTACCGTGCGGAAGCAGGGCCAGCGGATACTGTTTCTGAAGTTGTCTCCTTTTCATCAACGCCTTTGCCACGCGCCTCACGGTACCATCCCCTCCGGCAATAATCAGAAAATCCGAATCTTCCTCAAACTCGTCCCAGCCGTCTTCCTTCACCGAGGCATACGCACAATCAAAACCTTCCTTTTTTATCAACTTTGTAAGTTCTTTCTTACTAAAATCATTATCTCCGGCTGTCGGGTTGTGCAAAAGGGTAGTTCGTTTCATAAAATGTATTTAGGATTAACTCCATTTTATAAAAAACATACCAGGCATAATTTTATTGACAGATACGTAAAAACGATATACGTATGAGAATCCTGGTAACAAACGACGATGGAATTTATAGTCCCGGAATCGCGGCACTGGCGAAAATAGCAGCGAGATTCGGAGAAGTGAAAATAGTGGCACCCGACGTGGAGCAATCTTCCATGGGCCACGCCATAACTGCATCACGCCCACTTTCCTATAAAAAGTCACCGGTGGATTTCGGCGGCATCGAGGCTTACCGTGTAAATGGTACGCCGGCCGACTGCGTGGCGCTCGGCCAGCATCTCTGGGACAAACCTGACGTAGTACTTTCCGGAATTAACCTGGGGCCGAACCTGGGTAACGCCATGTGGCATTCGGGCACACTCGCCGCTGCAAAACAGGCTGTTCTGTTCGGTATCAAGGGCATTGCGCTCAGCACTCCCACCGATATAGAGCCAGATTTTGAGGCGCTGGACCCATTTGTAGAAAAAGCGCTGGATCTTTTGTTTAAAAACCCGCATCTCAATCTTGTCAATGTAAACTTCCCCCACCAGCCGAAAGGAGTACGCTGGACCAGGCAGTCTGTGCGGCTTTATGATAACAATATTGTCCCGGCGCTGGACCCGATGGGCCGTAAACACTACTGGTTTACAGTTATACCATTAGAACCCGCCGAGGAAGGTACCGACCGCTGGGCTATTGAAAACCAGTTTGTATCGATCACGCCGCTACGCCTCGACCTCACCAACGAAGCCGAGCTCATAAAAGCCCAACTCGCCTATCCGATCACCTAGATCTGGTGAAAATATGTATTTGTGCGAATCCTGCCGGTGCCCGGCGGGATTCTTTTTTTTAAAGTCTTTGCCATCGCAGTAAGGGGTAGAATGCCGAAACAACAGTCTTATCCGAGACAGAAGTTTTTTAAAACCATTCCTGAATCCAAGAACCAGTACCTCATTATGGAACAACCCAAGATTGGCAATTACCGCTGGATTATCTGTGCGCTCCTCTTTTTTGCGACCACTATCAATTACATCGACAGACAGATTCTTGGATTATTAAAGCCCACCCTCGAAGTTGAATTCAACTGGACAGAATCAGATTACGCAAATATTGTAATGGTATTCGCAGCCTGCTATGCCCTGGGATATATCGTGTTCGGGAATATTATAGACAAAATCGGCTCCAAACTGGGTTACGCTGTTTCAATCGTGGTGTGGAGTATTGCCGCGATCCTGCATGCATTTGTCAAAAGCACATTCGGTTTCGGAGCAGTGAGGGCACTTTTAGGCCTGGGAGAATCGGGTAACTTTCCGGCGGCTGTGAAAGCGACTGCCGAGTGGTTCCCAAAACGCGAGCGGGCCCTTGCCACGGGTATATTCAACTCCGGCACCAGTATCGGCGCAGTTGCTGCGCCTATTCTTGTTCCCTGGCTGCTGGGCGCTTATGGCTGGCAGGAAGCTTTCCTGATTACGGGAGCACTCGGATTTGTATGGCTGATTTTCTGGTGGTTGTTTTATGAAATCCCTTCCCGCCACAAAAAAGTGACGCCGGAAGAATATGCATTTATCCATAGTGACAATGAACTGACTGACGGAGAAGACCAGAAGCCAATCCACTGGACAAAACTGCTCCAATTACGCCAGTCGTGGGTTTTTATCGTAGGTAAATTCCTGACCGACCCGATCTGGTGGTTCTTCCTTTTCTGGCTTCCCTCCTATTTCGCAACGACTTTCGATCTCGATCTTAAAAAGCCAAGCCTTCACCTGGCGATCGTTTATACGGCGACCACATTCGGCAGCATTGGCGGCGGTTACCTTTCTTCCTATTTAATTAAAAAAGGCTGGCAGCCGCTGAGAGCACGTAAAGCCGCCCTGCTGATTGTTGCTTTTGCAGTATTGCCGATCATTCTTGCGCAGTTTGCCAGCAATGTCTGGGTGGTAGTAGGCATTATCAGTATTGCAGCTGCCGCGCACCAGGCATGGAGCGCCAACATTTTCACGGTTGTTTCTGATATTTTCCCCAAACGCGCTGTAAGCTCTGTGGTAGGGATCGGAGGGATGGCCGGTTCGCTGGGTTCCACTTTCTTTCCGCTTGTGGTAGGCGCACTGCTGGATTATTATAAAGCGGCGGGGAACATCGGCGCAGGGTACAATGTCTTGTTCGTGATTTGCGGGCTGGCCTATTTTGTAGCCTGGATCATCATACATTTCCTGACGAAAAATATGAAACCAGTTGAAGAAGCGTTAAGAGATTAATATTTAGTAAAACCCACTGAACTGCAGGAAATAATTTCTTTCAATGAAAAAGTACCGTTACCCCTTCCTTTTTCTGGCGCTTTCGTTTTCGCTGGTTTATTGTAAAACCAATAAGCAAACAACGACCGCCAATACTACCAGCGCTGTTGAAACTACGAAAGAGGAAGCACCGGTAACAAAGCCGGCAGGATCTCCGTTTATCGCACCCGAAAAAACCATTGGCCTGATGCAGGTAGAAGAAGGTTTTGAGGTGAAACTGGTTGCTGCCGAGCCACTTGTTAGCGCGCCCGTGGCCATGCAGTTTGATGATCAGGCCAGAATGTGGGTGGTTGAGATGACGGGCTACATGCCCGATACCATCGGTACCGGCGAAGATATTCCCAATGGGAACATCGTGATCCTGGAAGACAAAAATAAGGACGGCGTGTACGACGACCGTAAAGTGATCATTGACTCACTCGTGCTTCCCCGAGCAATATGCCTGATCGAAAACGGTATTCTGGTGGCGGAACCTACCAATCTTTGGTTTTATGAAATAAAAAATGACAAAGCTGGAAAACGGGTGCTGGTCGACCCTAAATACACCGAGGGGGGCAACGTTGAGCATCAGCCGAACGGCTTGCTGCGTGCTATGGACAACTGGATTTACAATGCCAAGTCTGACAAGCGCTATCGGAAAGTTGGAAACAAGTGGTTGATCGAACGTACTCATTTTCGTGGGCAGTGGGGCATTTGCCAGGATAATTATGGAAGACTTTATTACAATAACAACTCTCAGAACCTGATCGGTGATTACTTCCCTTCGGGCGTGGGCGCTTCCAATAAGAACCAGAGAGGCGTCGCGGGATACAATGAAAAGTCCGTCGCTAACAATAAGGTCTACCCGCTCCATCCTACTCCCGGCGTGAACCGTGGTTACATGAAAAACATACTGGACGACAGCCTGCGTCTCAACGACTTCACCGCCGCAGCTGGCCCGGTTGTGTACAGGGGCGATCTGTTCGGACAGGCATTTGAATTCAATGCATTTGTTCCGGAACCATCGGCTAACCTGATCAAGCGAAATATTCTGGCACAAAAAGGGTACGTAGTCAAAGGAGAGCAGGCTTACAAGGGAAAAGAATTCCTGGCCAGCACCGACGAGCGTTTTCGTCCGGTGAGCCTGTACAATGCACCCGATGGCGCCATGTATATCCTGGATATGTACAGGGGCATTATCCAGCACAAAACCTACCTGACACCTTATCTGAAAGACCAGATCGGCAAAAGGAGCCTCACGCAGCCACTTTCCAGCGGAAGGATTTACAAAGTGGTACCCAAAAAATCCGTGGCGAAACCTGTGCTGATCCCCGGCGATGCAAAGGAACTTGTGAAGCTGCTCGGCCATCCGAATGGCTGGGTCCGCGACAGGGTGCAACAAAAACTGATTGACGGGAAATATAACCAGACCGTTTCCGCATTGCGCGAGGCGGTGAAGCAAACAGCAAATCCGTTACTTGCTATTCATGCATTATGGACCCTGGAAGGATTAAATTCGCTCAAAACGGAAGAAGTACTCGCCTGGCTGAGACGACCCGACTGGACTTACAAAATGCAGGCACTCGCAGTATCGCCCGCAATTATGACACCTACTTCCTACCAGCAACTGACCACCGTGTTCGATGATCTGATCAATCAAAACGATACGCTTTCGGCGCCATATGTCGCATTGCTGTGTAAAAGCGTGTCCACATTCGATACGACTGCATCCAACAATCTGCTGACCAAACTGGCCACAAAATATCCGAATAACCGCTTTGTCGCCGACGCCGTGATCAGTAACCTGGAAGGCCGGGAAGAGGCATTCCAAACCCAGCTCACCGCTTCCCTAACCGACGAGAATCTGCTTATTAACAAGCAACTGAAGAAAGTAATCACCGCAGTGCGCAGTGCACAGGCGAACAGAAATCCCGATATGCTCAAAAAGCAGTTTCCGAAGGGGGAAGCTTTATTTACGTCGATTTGCCAAACTTGCCACGGTGCTGATGGCGGTGGTGTGAAATCATTGGCACCTCCCCTGAATCAGTCGGAATGGGTTACGGGTAGTAAAGACAAATTGATTTCTATTATCTTGTTTGGGCTGACCGGCCCCGTAAAAGTGAACGGCCACGTTTATCAGACGCCCGAAGTAAGCGGCGACATGCCCGGTATTGGTTACGACAAGGATATGCCTAACGAAGACATCGCACAACTCCTGAGTTTCATCCGCAAATCATGGCGTAACAATGCCGACAATGTCAGCACGGAAGAAGTCGCGAAGGTCCGACAAAAACTGACCGGCCGTGAAAAAGCATTTACAGAGGCAGAGTTGAATGGGATTTGATACAAGTTACTCCGTATTCGGTTCCTGAATTTATCCTCCTACCGCCATTGCCATAAATAAATTCGCAGCAAATCCCGAGTAAAGGATGAGTTCTACCATTTCATGATTTACTTCCTGATTGTCTGCTATCTCAATGCCGTAGTTATAGCTGATTCTTTTCCAGTTGAAATTTTGTTTCAATGAAAGGATTTTAGTTTCGTATTGGTCGAATAATTCAAACCCCATTTCCCAGAATCCAACCGCTTTCAGCGCGTATTGTTTTCCGACTCCATTCTCGCTTTTTAATATAATACGCACATCTCCATTCCAGTTGAGTTCGATGTACCCGTTGTCTAACCCATTTTTCACAATGTGAAACTTGCTGTGCCAGATGTTCCTAAGCTCTATTTCGATTTTATCTGATTCAAATAATGTTTCAGCTTTGCTGGCAAACCAATTAGAATACGTCAGTTCTAAAAGTCTTTCACCACTATCACTTTTAATTTCAAAATTTCCCCGGGCAGAAGTTGACCATATTTCCATTTGATTTTTGTCTTAAATTACCAAAACGGTTAAATATTGGTATCGTGAAGATTTATGCACTCTAATTACCACCTGTTATTCTCCCTGCTTTAATTTCTCCATCTCTGCAATTGTTTCTTTCAGTTTCCCGAATACCCTTCCATACATCATACCCACTTCCCACTTATAGATCCGGACTGAAAAATAGGACATCAGCAAAATCATAGCTCCTGCTATCATGATTGCAATTAATGGAACATTACCGATAAATATTAAGTCTGGAAACCGGTGGTGTATTTTCAAAATAATTCCTTGCTTGTACCAGGCTGACCAGATCGTACTGATGGAAATCAGAACATAAAGCGGATAGGAAAAACGGGCTATTTTCTCACATTTCGAAAGTATATCTTCAAGCCACCGATCGAAAGATTGGAGGTACTCAAAGCTTGTCGTTCCCTGATCCAGTGTTTCGATGCTGTAAATTAACTTATTGTTGTACCAAAACGTAACAAGAAGCAGGATAGAAGCAGCAATACCCTGCCAAAGTGCATCCACGAAATAGTGGATAACGGGTAATAAAATTGACATCACGACAATGAGCATTTGATTGAACCTGAACATCCGCTTCACCTTATCGACCACGTGTTTCGATCTCTGATTATACAAATCATTAATCTTCGGGACAACTAAACTTGTTTCATTTAGAAAGCCGTTTTTCCAAATTTCTTCAATTGAATTTTTCATCGAGTATCTTTTTTAAGCGTTCCTTGATTCTGTTCACACGCACACCAATATTATTCGCATTTGTACCCAGGATATCGGCAATTTCCTGATATGATTTTTCTTCGAGATACAACAGGATCAATGCCCTGTCGACTTCCGACAATTTCCTGATCGCCACATACAGCAAGTTCAAAGATTCATCTTCAAACGCCCTGTTTTCGGTTACGATCACATCGGGTAAAACATCCGAAGTGAAATACGTTTGTCCGGCAGTTTTTTTCTGTTTGAGCAGCGTCAGACATACGTTCAATGCAACGCGATATACCCAGGTCGACCATTCACATTGCCCGCGAAAAGTATGTTTGCTCCGCCAGATCTGCAGACATACTTCCTGGTAGTAATCCTCAAAATCCTCCTGCGAATTGGTATACGCCCTGCAAATCTTGATGATGATGCCCGAAAACGGTAAAATCGATATGTGGTAAAAATCTGAACTCACTTTTCTGGGTAAGGTGTGTATTCGTTTTAGTATTGCAAGTCAAACGTTTGACAGAGAATTCAACCGTGTTTCTCTTCTTTCCCTAGTTAGTGGCTAAACTCAGAAAACATTACAGGTCACAGGTTTTTTTAATTTAAAAGCTACGGCACTTCGATCCATCCTCTCCGATCGAAACATCGACGAAGAAATCTATTATCCCTCATAGTGAACTTTTCAGCCCCCAATAATGTCACAGAATTGAGACATACCATATATACTCGACCAAAATCAAAAACTCTTGAAAGACACCGAGCAAAGTATCATTGAAGCGGCGATCCTGATTTTTAACGAGGACCTCTCTGCACCGCTCGAAAAGGTAGCGGAAAGGGCGCAAACCACGAGGCGGACGCTCCACCGGTATTTCAAGGACAGGAGTGAATTGATGCAGCAATGCAAGGCGGAGATCAGAAGAGCCTGCTACAAAGCGATGCAACAGGCTTACGACAGCACCGAAGACCCGGTAAAGCGGCTGGAATATATGTTTTATGCGGGCATTGAATGTGGTACAAAAGATACTTTTCTGCACAAATTGCACACTTTGCACGATCATCAGCACCAGGCGCACGACAAGGAATGTGTCGAATACGACGACACCTTTTCAGTCTGGAAATCACATTTGAAGTACCTGCAACAGGAAGGAATGATCAGCCCGATGATGACGATAGAGTGGATGCACCAGCTGTTCCAGGGAATCGTCGGCGCTTCGGTATCTTCCCGCAACAACCCTAAAATGCCGTTGGAAGAAGTTAAGAAACTCGGCTGGTTTTCGTTCAGCCGGGGCATTGGTCTCTAAATTTTTTTGTACATACATGTCTCATTTTTGAGACAAAAACCCAGATAACAATATGATTCAGGAAAATGATTTTGATGTAGTGATCGTTGGAGGCAGTTATGCCGGACTTTCAGCAGCTATGGCGCTTGGCCGCTCCTTGTGGAAAGTGGCTGTTATCGATAGTGGCAAGCCCTGCAATGCACAAACGCCGCATTCGCATAATTTCATCACCCACGACGGAGACACGCCCGCAGCAATCGCAGCTGCTGCCAAAGAGCAGGTACTGGCCTACCCGACCGTTCAGTTTATAGAGGATCTCGTAACCGGCGTCAGCGGCGAGGACAACCAATTTGAAGTATTTACTGAAAAAGGCCTGCAATTGAATGTCAAAAAAGTGTTGTTTGCAACCGGCGTAAAAGACCTCATGCCCGACCTGCCCGGCCACGCGGAATGCTGGGGTATCAGCGTAATCCACTGTCCCTTTTGTCACGGTTACGAATACCACGACGAAGAAACGGGGATTATAACAAACGGCGAAATGACGCTTGACTTCGCGAAGCTGATCAGGAACTGGACACCTAAACTGACCATTTTCACAAATGGACCGGCTGTTTTTGGAGATCAGGTGAAGGATAGCCTGGAAGAATTGGGCGTTTCATTAAATGAAAGAACCATTGAAAAAATCGAGCACCGGAATGGTTACGTCAGCCAGCTCGTGTTTACAGATCACACTACCCAACATTTGAAAGCCCTGTATTCCAGACCGCCTTTTGTCCAGCATTGCCGGATTCCCGAGCAATTGGGCTGTACGCTGACTGAGCAGGGGCATATCAGCGTAGATACCACCCAGCGCACCAGCGTTGCAGGCATTTTCGCAGCGGGCGACAATACCACCATGGCAAGATCCGTGTCCGGTTCAATAGCGGCCGGCGGGATGGCAGGCGCAAGGATATGCCATGATTTGATCAGCCAGCAATATTCTTAGTATGTTTGCAGGCAATTAACGCTCACCAATTCTGATGTCAATTTTTAATACCCCGGCCAATATCGTCATTACCTGCTACCGTCGCCTGGCACCGTTTCTGGAACAGGAAGTACGGGAACTCGGATTTGAGGTCGAAGAAACCTTCGCGACCGGCGTGCGCATCAAAGGCACCGTCAATGATTGTATCCGGCTCAACCTCAACCTGTACTGCGCGAGCCAGGTACTTTATAGCCTGGGCAAGTTTACCTCACGCAATGCCACCGACGTTTACCGTTTTCTCTCCGATATTGCCTGGGAAAACCTGCTGCCGGAAGACGGTTATTTCTCCGTTACCAGCAATGTTCACAACGAGACGGTCAACAACTCGATGTTCGTGAATGTGAAGGTGAAAGATGCGATCGTGGACCGGATCCGCGCTAAAAAAGGAATCCGTCCTTCCTCAGGTTCTGAAATGGACCAGGCTGTGATACATCTGTTCTGGAAAGAAGACCAGGCGGAAATTTTCATTGATACCTCCGGCGAAACGATTGCCAGGCACGGCTACCGCAAAATTCCCGGACAGGCACCTATGCTGGAATCGCTGGCATCCGCAACTATTCTGGCCAGCAAATGGGACAGAAAATCGGTGTTCATCAACCCGATGTGCGGGTCGGGGACATTGGCAATCGAAGCTGCATTGATCGCGACCAACAGCAAGCCCGGCCTGTTCCGAAATAACTATTCATTCCAATATTTCCTGGGTTACGACGAGGAATTCTACTATGCCGAGCAAGACAAAGTCGAAGCGCAGATTACTGACGCCCACGGCCTGAGGATCATCGCAACGGACCATAGTGAAAAAGCGATCGAAAATGCGCGCAAGAATGCGATTGCTGCCGGAGTGGCTGATCGGATTGAATTTGCAGTATGCGATTTCACCGAAACAGAAATACCGCAGGAAAACAAGGGCGTATTTTTCGTCAACCCGGAATATGGCGAGCGGCTGGGTGAAGAGCAGGAACTTGAAGAAACCTATGCCCGGATTGGTGATTTTATGAAACAGAAGTGTGGCGGATATTCCGGATATATCTTCACCGGCAACCTGGATCTTGCCAAAAAAATAGGGCTGAAAGCAAAGCGCAGGATCGAATTCTATTCGGGCAAAATCGACTGCCGGCTGCTGGAATACGAGCTTTATGAGGGCACGAGGCGAATTGTACAACCTGTTGCTTAATGCAATTATAGTCTTTAAACCAGAATCTTTGGCACGATAATTAGATTACCTAAGGCATAATCAAACAAACACTTTGTCATGAAACAGTCACAAAATTCGGGCACAATGAGTCAAAACCATAGTTCCCGGACAAGGCCTGAAAACAAGGACAATTTGGACAGTAGGCACAAGGAAGAAGAGATGGTAAAAGGTAATCATATTACCAACAACCATCAGGAAAAACGAAGCCTTAATAAACAAAGGCAAAGTTGACCAGTCAATTTTTGTGTTTATTGTGATTAGAGTGAGAGCCGGGTTCAGCGTTTTTCTGGATCCGGCTTTCTTTTGCAAAACCCCTAATTTTTAAACCGGAAATTATATTTACCTGAGCCGACAAAAATCTGTTTTCCCCGAATAGTAATGCCCGGCCGCGAAACAATACCCTTTCCATTTTCAGTCACCTCCGCCGATTCGGCAACAGGTAAAATCAGCGCTGCGTTTGCATTAACCGGGACCTGCACTTCCACAGTTACATATCTTTCCTCTTTCCGCCAGGAGGTTGAGATAGTGCCGTAGGGGGATTGATACGATGCTTTGGCTTCGGTAAGGTCGCCGGGAAACTGCGGCTGGATGATCAGATTTTTGTAGCCAATGGAAGTTTCCGCCTGCCTTATCCCCCCTATTCCTTCGTAAAACCACTCCATCAAATGCCCCAGCATCAAGTGGTTGTTTGAAACGTTGCGCAGCGCAGGCCAGCTTTCTGTCAGCGCAGTGGCACCATGCGCGAGCTGATACCCATAACCCGGCACATCATTGCGGTTATTCATTTTAAACAAAACATCCGACGCCCCGCCTTCCGACAATACCTTCACCAGATAATGGAAACCAATATCGCCGGCAGTAAGTACATAATTATTGTCTACAAGATTCTGGTTGAGCTTTTTGTAAACTAAATCCTGCTCAGCCCCCCCGGCCAATCCGAGATAAACCGCCATTGCATTGGCCGTCTGGCTGCCCGTGCCGTACTGGTGATTTGTTTTGTCATAAAATTTTTGATTAAATGCTTTTTTAATATTCGCCGCCAGATCGGTGAATTTTGCAATGTCGGCCTGCTTTCCAAGAATAGCGGCGATCTTCGCCAGGATAGTAGCATTGTAATAATAAGTGGCTGTGGGCGTGAGACCTTTCGGCGTCAGCTGCGACTCCCCCATCGGCCCCGGCCCCATATCGAACCAATCGCCCAGCCCGTGCATCAGAATATATTGATTTGATTTGGAAGTGAGGTAATCGACATACCTGACCATCATTTCATAGTTGTCCAGCAGCAGGCTTTTATCTCCATACCATTGATAGCAGTACCAGGGCAGTATCACGCTCGCGCTGCCCCACTCGGGCGAATCACGGAAACCGCCTTCAAAGGGTACATATTCGGGCACGATATCCGGTACCAGTCCATTTTTCAGCTGCGCAGATCTCATATCGCTGAAAAGCTTTTTATTGAGCAGTTCCATGTCCAGGTTCAACTGGATCGAGTTGCCCATGAGGTAAGTTTCTTCCAGCCAGCCCAGCTTTTCCCGGTGCGGACAATCGGTCACGGTATGGGTAACATTGCTGTTGATCGCCCAATTAATGAGCGCGTAGATCCGGTTGAAAAGATCGTTGGAACAACTAAAACTTCCCGTGCGCGGTGCCGCACTACGAACGTGCAGCGAGCTAACTCCCGCTACCACCGGCAGGGTATTCGGGTTTGCTTCCCCCTCTGGCATAGCTCCTTCTAATTGAATATACCTGAAACCGTAATAGGTAAACTTGGGCTGCCAGGTCTGTATTTTTTCATTGTTTAATGTGTATTGATAAAAATGCGGTTCCCCCGAAGCCTGCTGGTTGACGGTCCCATCGTCCAGGATCAGTTCTGCCGGTGTAATCTTCACCTGTGTTCCTGCTTTTCCGCTGACAGTCAGCTGCGGGATCGCGGAGGCATTTTGTCCCATATCGTAAACCCATACGCCCGGTTTCGGCTGCGAGATCCGGGCGACATTGAATGTATCCATAACCGCCATCGGGTAACCGATCTGGGCCACCAATTTTTCCTCTTTGTTTACGATCAGCGGTTTCTTCCATTTGCTGTCATCAAAACCTGGCAAATTCCAGCCTTTTTGTTCCCTGGTTGCGTCGTAATCCTCGCCGCCGTAGATGCTGGAATAAGTCACAGGGCTTTCTGTCACCTTCCAGGTTTCATCGCTCACGATTTCCTCCGTACTTCCGTCCTGGTATTCGAGCAGGACTTTACAGATCATTTTCGGATTTCCGTATGCGACCAGCAATTTGCGGTAACGCTCATTCGGGACATTGTAAAAACCGTTTCCAAGCATCACACCGAGCGCATTCCGGCCTGGTTTGAGCGCTCCGGTAATATCAATAGTATTATAGTAGGTGTATTCGTCATAGTTGGTCCAGCCCGGAGAGAGGAAATCCGTATCAGCATTTTTTCCGTTGATACTAAATTCGTAGTGCCCTAAACCTGTGATAAATGCGGTGGCTCTTTTCAATTTTTTCGAAATACGGATATCCCTTCTGAACATGGGCAGAGGATGTGCACCCGATACTTTTTTACCAAACTTCGGATTGTTGTGCGGTACGTGAATGCCCGGTACTACCCGCATGGAATCTGTCCACGGAGTAAGCGCAAGCCACGCTGCCTTTCCCCAATCCGACTTGGAAGGCAGCCCCATTTGCCAATAACCTGCGGCGCTCCATTTGGAAGGCTGGCCGGTTTTGTCCCACACGCGGACTTTCCAGTAGTATCGTTTCGCCGCCGATAGCTGTTTTCCTGCGTAACGAACATGGATGGATTGATCACTCTCCTTTTTGCCGGAATCCCAGTAATTCGCATTTTCTGGTTTGAAATCAGCCTGGTCGGAAACAACAATCTGATAAGCCGACTGACTTTCTGCCCGCTTGTCGGATTCCATTTGCCAGCTCAGCGATGGCGTCGGGGTTTCGATACCCAGCGGATTCTGCCGGGACTCGCATTTGATCACAGTCACACGGATCGCAGATTGCGAAAAAGATGTGACGGTTAAAAAACTCAGTATTACTGCGAAAAAAATCTTCATAACGTTACCAGATGATTAGGACAAACTGTGCCTGCAAACGATTTTGGTCTCGATACCAAGCAGCTGGCCCAGTTTGATAATTTTCGAACTGATATGCCCGACTCCCACGGCGCAGTGGTGCGCAGGGCCGTGGCTATTCCAGGTTTCGACAAACTTGCGCGCACCTGATTTGAAGCGGTACCGACTATTTGTATTGCCAATTTCGAGGACGGGCCCCGGCACCGACTCCCCTTCCGCGACCAGCAGAATAACCTTCCCCTCGGCCGTTTCTACCACCGAAAGCAGCGTAACCGGCCCGTGTTTTACGCTCATCTCCACCGAAAGTCCCTTACCAACCTTACCGTGGTAGACATATAGCGGCCGCACTTTCGTTTTTCCCTCCGCAATCGCAATATGTCCCGGGCCATCGTGCCCCATCAGCACAATATCATCATTGAAATCCATCGCATAATATTCTGTAAATGAACCCCCTGCGCCGAAACTATCCAGAATTTTCATAGCCTGCGCATTTTTGACCTCATACTCACCGGCGACGGGGATACCCCGGGCTGTGAGCAGGGAATTACCGAGAATGACCGAGCTCATCGTATCTTCATTCAGCGCGTTACCGGTCCCTTTGTGATAATAAGCCATTGAGCCCAGCTGGTATTTCTCTGCCAGCTTAGTCAATGCCACCGCGGTTCGGGAAGCTCTTGTCAGTTCGTGGTCCGGGCAATCCTCTTTTATTTCGAAAGCCTGATCAAAAACCTGGCGCATTTCCTCTGTCTCCTGATCGGAAACCTGCTCGCGGAGTGCGGAAAGTTCGTCTACCTCTATGATTTCAATATGCCCTCCGAAGGTCGCGCATTGCAGTGTGAGGTCTGAGTAAATATCCAGCATCCCGCCATAATAGCTGCCCATCACCCCTAACCTGTTGTGCGTCATTATATTAGCAACACTTGCCGCCTCGATCCATTCCCGGGCCTCATCCCAGGCAAGCGGGTCGTTATGCAGCATACCGGTGATCTGGTAAAAAGGAATCCTGGCGCGATTGAAGACATTCGCGATTTCGGGCACCGGGCAGGATGAGCAGAAAGCCAGCCATTCGCCCGTCATCCGGGTCCTGTCGGCCAGTTGGTTGAAACGTGTGTAGTCGATCGCAGCCTCTGGCGCGAGGTTCAATATCACCACCGGAACCTTCGCGCGCCTTACTACCGGCAAAACGGTTGACGAAAGCGCGTAGGTAGTCACGTAAAGGAACAGCAGGTCTACATCGGCACGGCGAAAATCGTGGCCCGCCTCCATCGCCTTTTCCGGCGAATCGATCAGGCCCAGATTGGTGATCTCCGCGCCGAAGCCTTCCAGCTTTTCGGACACTACGCCCAGGTACCCTTTCAGTCTTTCTTCCAGTCCGTCGAATTGTTCCCAGTAAGCCTGCAACCCGATGCCGAAAAGTCCGACTTTAAGCCGGTATTTGGAATGATCCGCCATATCAAAAAATACAAATCTGAAAATTAAAAGGTAGATTCCGCCGTGTGCAGGGTTTGATTTAAAAACCCATTCTGAACAGATATACTTCTGTAAATTAAACTTTGGTTCGCAAAAATAGGACACAAATAAGATCGCATACAATGAATAAAGTGATTCATTATTTGCACATATTGACATGGAACTATATAGAAAGTATTTCAGCACCGAGCAACTTGAACAGCTGGCAGACTCCGAACCGAACTGGGGCGTTTCCATCCTGAATATCGGACACAACCTGCACCCCGCCGGGAAAGTGTACCCGGACACCAACCATCCCGACAGCTACTATTTCGACTGGGAGAAAGGAAGGGTGATCAACGAATTTCAGCTGGTTTACATTTCCAGCGGCAGTGGCATATTTGAAACCGAAACTATTCCGCCGACCATTGTCGAGGCAGGTACCGCATTTCTTTTGTTCCCGAATGTCTGGCACCGCTACAAACCTTCGCAGGATACGGGCTGGGAAGAATTCTGGGTGGGTTTCGGAGGGCACTATTCCGAATACCTGATGCGGCAGGAATGTTTCAAGCCCGACCATCCCCTGATCCGGATCGGCTTTAACTCGGAGCTGCTGAATGTATTTATCCGGCTTGTCCAGACGCTTAAGTTCGAAGGGATTGCATTCAAACAGATTTCATCCTGCCTGGTAATCCAGCTGCTGGGGCTGGTGTATGCGTCGGCGTTAATGACAGATCGTTCCCGTTCCCACAAGGAAAAGCTCGTGCACAGAATGCGTTATCAGATCCACGAGCACAGTACGGAGGTGATCGATATGGAGAAGCTGGCGAGTCAGTACGGCGTGAGTTATGGCTGGTTCCGAAAGGCTTTTAAGGAGGTACTGGGCACATCTCCCGGACAGTATCATTTGAATCTTAAAATAGAAAAAGCGTGTCAAATGCTGCGGGAAACCTCTTTATCCGTTTCAGAAATTGCCTATAAAACAGGTTTCGAATCTGAATTTTATTTTTCCCGGATATTCAAGAAAAAAATGACGGTACCACCAACTTCTTACAGAGAGGGCTAAGGGAGGGTAATTTCCATCCCGAACGTTCGTTGATATGAAGGTTTTGGAAAGTCACATATCCCCGAAAACATCCCGATGAAATACATCACCCTTTTTCTGGTCATCATCGGCCTGAGCTCCTGCGAATGGATCGGCAATGCCCCCAGTTTTGGCGACGATTTTGTTACCTACACAATCCGCCAGGGACGCCACGAGGTGGACAACAATCTGAACACCCCTTTCACATCCTCTTCCATGCATTTTCAGGCTGTATTCGACAGCAGCTGCGTTTACAGGAATGCAGTACCTGAAAATCAGAATGATATCAATAAGCTGTACGGCTTTTCCGATTGCAGTTCGGGACACCAGAGCAACAGTGCCCGCTTTGGCTGGAACTGGCGCGAAGGCGCACTGCGCATTTATGCTTATGTGTATGTGAACGGTACCCGGCAGGAAAAAGAGCTCGGTACTGTCGAGCTGAACGAGCCGGCGAGCTTTAAAATCGCAGTTCGGGATAATTCTTATCTTTTCACATTCCGCGGGATGGAAACGGTCATGCCCCGGCATTGCACCGGCGGTGTTGGCGTTTCCTACAAGCTCCTGCCCTATTTCGGCGGCGATGAGCCCGCACCTCAGGATGTCCGGATCAAGATCCGCAACCTATGATGCCGCGTAAAGTGTAAAAGATTCGGCCGCAACATGCAAGGCACCGGCTTCAAGATGTTCCGGCAATGTCCTGTCCCCGTTCCATTCCTGATCTGAAGACGCGATCAGTTTCTGCCATTTCTGCGCATGCGGAAGCACTACCTCCTCGCTATTCTTGGCGAAATTAAGGACGGCGACAAGTAATTGACCGGCTGTATTTCTTTCCAGAATGATCAATTCCTTGCCTTCCGGCACCGTTACAGTCAGCCCCGACCTGTCGGCAGCACTTAATGCAGGCTGCTCTTTACGAAGGCTTATCAGCTGTTTGTAATAGCGGAACATGGTTCGGTGCGGCTCTTTTTCGAGTAAATCCCACTGTAATTTAGATTGCTGAAAGGTTTCCTCCCCTACCGGATCGGGCGCATCGCCTTCGAGGTGAAAGGCGGCAAACTCCCGTTTACGTCCTTTGCGCACGGCTTCGGCCAGCTCGGGGTCGGTGTGGCTTACAAAATACTGGAAAGGATTACTCTCGCTCCATTCCTCGCCCATAAATAGCAGCGGCAGAAACGGACTGACCATCACCGTGCCCGCCAGCAACTTCTGCATTTCATAACTTACCAGCTGACTGGTCCGCTCGCCGAGCATACGGTTACCGATGTGGTCGTGGTTTTGAGAAAAAACAATAAACCGATGTCCCGGAAATCCGTCTGCCTTAACACCGAATTTTCTTTTCCGGTGTTCTGAATAAGTCCCATCGAATACATAGGCATCGCGGAAAGACTTGGCTAACGATACAACAGGCTCAAAATCTGAATAGTACCCACTTTGCTGCTGACCGGAAGAAACCCTGAGCGCGTGGTGAAACTCGTCGATCCACTGCGCGTCCATGCCGAATCCGCACTGATCTACCGGCTTAATATATCGGGTATCGTTCAGGTCCATTTCGACCATCAGATAAGGCTGCCTTCCTGTCGCTTCGCTCAACTCGTCCACCCGCATTTTCATCTCCTGCAATACATGCACGGGACTGAAATCCTTGATCGCATGAACTGCGTCCAGACGCAGCGCATCAATATGGAAATCCCTGAACCACATCAATGCATTTTGGATGAAGTAATGCCGCACAGCATCACTCCATGCATCGTCAAAATTGATCGCTTCTCCCCAGGGCGTGTTGTATTTATCGGTAAAATAATGACCGTACTGGCCAAACACATTTCCTTCCGGCCCCAGGTGGTTATACACCATATCCAGGATCACTGCTATTCCCTTTGAATGACAGGCATTTACGAAATGCTGCATGGCTTTCGGACCACCATAAGAATCCTGAACACTGTAAGGAAATACACCATCATAGCCCCAGTTGCGCGGCCCGGCAAACTGAGAAACCGGCATCAGCTCGATGGCGGTAACGCCGAGATCGGCCAGATAATCGAGCCGCTTTTCCATTGCCGCGAGTGTACCTTCCGGGGTGAATGTGCCGATATGGACTTCGTAAATGATATATGCGGGAAGTGCGGGGTTAACCCACTGCTGGTCGGTCCACTGAAAATCCCGGAGATCGACAGCCTCCGACGGGCCATGTACGCCCTCAGACTGAAAAAGTGAAGCGGGATCGGGAAGCAACTGATCGTCACCCAGGTCGAAAAGATAGGAATCCCCAGGTTTTACCCCGGAGGTTTTTATTCCCCAATACCCATATCCCAGCTTTTCAAGAGGAATCTTTTCGCCTGACGAAACGACTGATATCCTTACTTCCTCTGCCAAAGGTGCCCACACCAGGATTTCAGCTTCTCCAAACTCATTAAAACTGATGCCGGGCCTTCCCGGCACTATATAATCGTTATTCATATTTTTTGTTCTTCCAAAGCGTGTTTGAAAACAATGATGGAACGGCTGTCAACGGTCACCGCTGTGTCGGGCAGGAAGACCTCCCCATTTTCACTGACGCAACCTTCGCATGTGTCAATGACTTTCCGCCATTCGCTTCCGTATTTCTCGGGGGGAAGCATATATTGTACCGGTTCGTAATGCGCATTGAAAATGATGTAAAAACTATCGTCGTAAATCGGTTTTCCCTTGGGGTCCATATGGCGTATCCCCTTCCCATTCAGGAATATACCCAGCGATTTAGCGTAATCGTGGTTCCAGTTTTCCTCGGGCATTTCCTGGCCGTCGGGCAGGAACCAGGCGATATCCTCCAATCCTATTCCTTTGATAGGCATTCCCCGGAACCAGTGCTTCCGCCGGAATGTCGGGTGGGCTTTACTGAATGTGATTAGCTTTTGGGTAAAGCCAAGCAGCTCGTGATCCGCCTTATCCCAGTTCAGCCATGAGATCTCATTGTCCTGGCAATAGGCATTGTTGTTACCCTGCTGCGTCCTTCCCCATTCATCTCCGGCTACAAGCATCGGCACGCCCTGCGAAAGGAAAAGCGTGGTCAGAAAATTTCTTTTTTGCCTGCTGCGCAATTTAATCACCTCCGGATCATCGGAAGGACCTTCATCACCACAGTTCCAGGAGCGGTTGTGGCTTTCGCCATCCATATTATTCTCCCCGTTCTCGAAGTTACGCTTGTCATTATACGAAACCAGGTCGTTCAATGTAAAGCCGTCGTGGGCGGTGATAAAATTGATGCTGGCTGTCGGGTGACGGTCTTCGCCTTTGTATAAATCGGAACTTCCGGTAAATCGCTCCGCGAACTCTGCCAGCATACTGTCCGCTCCCCGCCAGTAATCGCGCATACAATCACGGTAGCGGCCATTCCATTCCGCCCAGCCCATCGGGAACTTCCCGACCTGATAGCCTCCTTCGCCGACGTCCCAGGGTTCGGCGATCAGCTTGACCTGGGAGATAACCGGGTCCTGGTGGATTATATCGAAAAATGCACTGAGCCTGTCCACCTCGTGCAGCTCCCGCGCCAGGGTCGAAGCGAGATCAAAACGAAAACCGTCCACATGCATTTCCGTGATCCAGTAACGCAGGCTGTCCATAATCAGCCTTAATACGCTGGGCAGACGGGCATTCAGGGTATTTCCGGTGCCGGTGTAGTCCATATAATAGCGGCCGTCCATCAGCCTGTAATAAGACATATTATCAATGCCTCTGAAAGACAATGTTGGCCCCATCTGATTACCTTCCCCGGTATGGTTATATACCACATCAAGGATGACCTCAATACCTGCCTTATGCATTTCCTTCACCATATTCTTGAACTCGGTGACCTGCGCTCCCTGCGTGCCGGAACTGCTGTACCGAACGTCGGGGGCGAAAAAGCCGATGGAATTATATCCCCAGTAATTGGTAAGGCTCTTATCCTTTAAATGCCTGTCGGAAACGAAATGGTGCACGGGCATCAGTTCAATCGCATTGATACCCAGTTTTTTCAGGTAATCGATACTGGCAGGATGCGCCAGCCCGGCATAGGTACCCCGGATCTCTTCCGGGATATCGGGGTGCAGACAGGTGAAGCCTTTCACATGTGTTTCGTAAATAATCGTATCGTGATAAGGAATTTCCGGCTGCTTTACGCCTTCCCAATCAAAAGCATCGCCGACTACCACTGATTTGGGAATGTAGCAGGCACTGTCCAGGTCACTAAAACTGAGGTCTTCCGCAGGATCGCCAATGACGTATCCAAAAAGCGCGTCGTGCCACTGGATCGTACCGGATATGGCTTTGGCATAAGGGTCGATCAGTAGTTTATTGTGATTAAAACGAAGTCCGACGGTTGGCTCGTAGGGCCCGTGGACACGGTAACCGTATAGCTGCCCGGGTTTCAATCCCGGAACGTATACGTGCCATACGTAATGTGAAACTTCCCTGATCTGGATCTTGACATTTTCCGACAGGCTGTCGGCGCAATCGAACAAACACAATTCAACACCAGTTGCGTTTTCTGAATACAATGCGAAGTTGACGCCTTCTCCGTCCCAGGTCGCACCCAGCGGATAAGGCTCCCCGGGATACACGACAACATTATCCAGTCTCGACTGGTCTACAACTTTTTTATTGGCAATTTTTCTCATATGCTAGTAATTAATTCCGCAATAATTTGGTCTCCCTGACCTTCTGCACAGCTTTTGCGGCAATGCTGTTTTCGCCCTTCCCCGCACTTCCCGGACTGCTAGAACGCAATTTGCTATAAAATTATGCCAACAGGCGATGCCCGTAACCGGGAACATTTTCCCCAATTAACCCTGATCCGACGTTTATGACACCGACTACAGACAGACAACTCCTTTTGAAAATGCACGGATTCCTTGAAGAAACCGCAGCAACCAATGAAGACACCACGTTCGATCCTGATCAGGAGTATCTGGTTGAGGCGCTCATCCGGCTGGTGAAGGCCAGGGGCAAAACTTCTATCGCCGAGGATTTTGACACTCCTTACCTCCATCCGATGCTCACTGTCCAGAAATGGGTTGAGGAGTTAAAACTGATCGTCGCCGATACGCTGGCCGAGGAAAGAATTGATTCGCAGTGATAAAATGCCTTATTTGCGTGAATAAACGGGTTTTGGGTATGATATTTTTAAGTAAAATGCCGTACACTCGCTCCTTTTTGTTCCTTTACCAGTTACTATGATCCTGATTGTCGACGACAGGCCGGAAAACATTCTACCTCTAAAAAAAATCCTGGAATTACATGGTTTTAAAACGGACACGGCGGAGTCTGGTGAAGAGGCATTGAAAAAAGTTCTGAATACCAGTTATTCCGTCATCATCCTGGATGTGCAAATGCCGGGTATGGACGGCTTTGAGGTGGCCGAAGCCATTGCAGGTTTCAGCAGGGCCAAGGACACGCCGATTATCTTTCTTTCGGCTGTCAATACAGAAAAACGTTTTATTACGAAAGGCTACACTTCGGGTGGTATCGATTATCTGACCAAGCCGGTCGACCCGGATATTCTTTTGCTCAAAGTCAAGACTTTTATCCGATTATACGAGCAGCAGCAGGAGCTGAAAACCATTCAGGAATCGCTGAAACAGGAAATTGAAACACGAAAAGATGCACAGGAAGAGCTGGCACTGCGCATGCAGGAACTGCGGTTCATCCTGGAATCTTTACCACAGATCGCATTTACAATCAAAACGGACGGAAAGATCGAGTATGTAAACGAACACTGGTTCCAGTTTTCGACAGAATCGGGCATATTTCCCGAAACTCACCCCGACGATCATTTCTTTGACAGATGGGAAGCACATTTCCGGAGCGGCACGGAGTTTACCAGCGAGGCCCGTCTCAAACACCTTGAAACAAAAGACTACCGTTATTTTCTGTTAAAGATCATACCCGTGTTTCAACACGGCGAGATCATCCGCTGGGTAGGTACTTTTACCGATATTCACCAGCAGAAAATAGCCAACGAGCTGCTCGAACACAAGGTGGAGCTGCGCACCAGAGAGCTTCTTGATAAAAACTCAGAACTGGAAATAACGAACCATGAATTACAGCAATTTGCCTGGGTAGTTTCACACGATCTCAAAGAACCCCTGCGCAAAATACAGACGTTCAGCCACTTATTGAAAGACAAATATCTGAGCGACAACACAGAAGCGACTTCCTACCTGAACCGTTCTATCAATTCCTCGGCCCGGATGTCGCGGCTGATCAGTGACCTGCTCGATTATTCACGGCTTTCGGTAAAGGCATTTTTCCAGCCTACCGACCTCAACATGCTCATCTCGGAACTGCTCCTGGATTTCGACGAAGTCATTGCGGAAAAGAATGCGATGGTACAGGTTGACAAACTTCCCGTCGTCGATACCATTCCAAGCCAGATCCGTCAGGTATTCCAGAACCTGATCAGCAATGCATTGAAGTTTTCCAAAAAAGATGTGACGCCGGTGATCCGCATTAAGGCAGATCTGATCGCCGGTAAAGACGTTTCGGCAGAACCGTCAGCTGACGGTGTATTCTGCAGGATAACCATTGCCGACAACGGGATCGGTTTCGACGAGAAGTTCCTTGACCGGATATTTGTCATTTTCCAGCGGCTGAATAATCTCAGCAGCTACGAGGGAACCGGTATAGGGCTGGCTATCGCCAAAAAGATCATGGACAAACATAACGGGCTGATCTCGGCCCAGAGTACAGAAAACGAAGGTGCGAAATTTATACTGATCATGCCGCTTGTGCAGGACCAGGCACGCAAAGAAACGAATTTAGAAAATTAAGGGACCAGCATTTATGAAAAGAACCTCTAACTCAATCATACAACAACTCCAGATTGTATTCTCCTTTTCCATCCTGCTTCTCATTTTCAGTTTGCTGGCGTCCTATTACAGCACGCAAAAGCTGATCAACAACTCGGAGCTGGTCAACCACACCAACGAAGTGCTCATTCAGGCGGAAAGCATCATTTCGTACATGAAAGATGCCGAAACGGGCCAGCGGGGATTTCTGGTTACCCAGGACCCAGAATTTCTTGAGCCTTACAACGGTGCTTATGAAAAAACCACGAACAGTTACAACAAACTATCTGAGCTGACGGCTGACAATCCGACCCAGCAGAAGTACTTGCGGGAAGTAAAGGCATTGTACGAGGCCAAATTCGGACAAATGCAGAATATCATCGATATGGCGCGCAAAAACCCGGATTTTTCAACCGAAACCGAAGCACGCCTGAGGGAAATGGTGCGCGGAAGAAAAGTGATGGATGATCTCAGACTGGCGGTGCAGCAGATCAAGGAACAGGAAAATGCCGTGCTGCAAACCCGGCTCGAGCAGCAGCAGATCTATATTCAATATACCCCTATCCTGCTCGTCGTAGCAGCGCTGATCTCCATTTTGATCACTGTATTCGCTTACATGCGGATCAAAAATGACATGGACAAACGGCTCGTGCAGCAGCAGGCCGAAACAGAGAAATACGCAGAAACCCAGAGACGCATCGCGCATATCGAGAATGTTACACAGGATGTTTCCGACGGCGACTATTCCGTGAGAGCGGTGGAAGACAGTGAAGATGAACTCGGACGGATTGCCTCGGCGCTCAACCGGATGACCAGCTCACTGGAACAAACCTTCAACGACCTTAACAATACAAACTGGCTGCAAACAGGCGCCGTGCAGGTAAGCGATGCGATCAGAGGTGAGCGGATACTAAAAAAACTGACCAACAATCTTTTAAACACCCTTACAGCATATACCGGCGCACAGCTCGGTACGATTTATATTCTTGACAGCGACTGGCAATTCAAATTGAGCAGCGCTTATGCAGTTCAAAACGCGCCCGGGTTTGTTGTTCCTGGTGAAGGACTGACCGGCCAGGTTATCGAGAGTAAAAAGCCGGTTATCATCGAGAATGTCCCTGATAATTACCTGCGCGTTTCTTCTTCCCTGGGCGAAAGTAAGCCTGCCGCGCTGGCGATTTTACCATTGACCTATTCATACGAATGCATTGGCGTAATAGAACTGGCGTTTTTGACGGTACCGAACGAGTTGCATGTGCGGTTCCTGAAAGAAAACCTGGAAGCAATGGCCACCGGTGTGAACTCGGCCCTGGATTATCTCAAACTGCAGAACTTCCTCGAAGAAACCCAGGCGCAGTCGGAAGAATTGCAGACGCAGCATAATGAACTCGAAAACCTGAATGCCGAGCTGGAAGCGCAGTCGCAGAAACTGCAGGCTTCGGAAGAGGAACTCAGGGTACAGCAGGAAGAATTGCAGCAAACCAATGAAGAGCTCGAAGAAAGAAGCGGTTTGCTGGAAGAGAAGAATATTGAGATCGTCAAAAAAGCTGAGGAACTGGAACTGACAACGCGGTACAAATCGGAGTTCCTGGCCAATATGTCGCACGAGCTGCGGACACCGCTGAACTCTATCCTGCTGCTGAGCAGGCTTTTATCGGAAAACGACGATAAAAATCTTACCGACGAACAAATTGAATATGCCACGGTAATCCAGTCGTCAGGTAATGGTTTGCTGGGGCTGATTGACGAGATACTCGATCTTTCCAAAATAGAGGCGGGCAAGATGGAGCTGGATTATGTCAATGTGGCCGTCAAGGAAATTACAGAAGACCTGAAAGGGCTTTTCGCGCCGGTTGCCCGTGAAAAAGGGCTTGACTTCGATATTAATATCGCCCCCGGCGTACCGGTCATTATTGAAACGGATAAAATGCGTTTGGAACAGATCCTTAAAAATTTGATCTCCAATGCATTAAAATTCACCTCACAGGGTTCTGTACAGCTTAATATCAAGTTGCAGGAAGGAAACGAAAGGATGCTTTGCTTTGCTGTTCGCGATACCGGTATCGGCGTGCCACCGGAAAAACAGCAGCACATTTTTGAAGCATTTCAGCAGGCCGACGGATCTACCAAACGAAAATATGGCGGCACCGGTCTCGGACTTTCGATCAGCCGGGAACTGGTGAAGCTGCTCGGCGGCGAGATCTCGCTGACCAGTATCGTCAACAAAGGCAGCGAGTTCACCATTTTTATCCCGGTCGCGTCGAAGTACTCCGTTCAGGAACCGGAGAGTCAGAATTTCTTTAAAAGTGTCCCGGAAGAAAGCGTAGTGCGCAAGCCGGAGCCGGATTACCGGTTCGTGAGCACGGTCATCCCCGAGAGTATTCCCGACGACAGAAATACGATCGTTAACAGCGATAAAACCATCCTGATCGTCGAGGACGATACTTATTTCGCAAAATCACTGCTGGATTATACCCGGCGCCAGGGATACAAGGGCATTGTATCGGTGCGCGGAGACGAGGGTTTGCAGCTCGCGAAAACATTCAAGCCCATGGGAATTTTACTCGATATCCAGCTGCCGGTGGTGAGTGGCTGGGAAGTAATGGACCAGCTTAAATCCGACCCCGAAACGCGCCACATTCCGGTGCACATTATGTCTTCGCTCCGGCTCAAAAACGAGAGCCTGATGAAAGGGGCGATCGATTTTATCGACAAGCCCGTCGCCATCGACAAAATGCAGGAGGTGTTCAGGAAGATTGAATATGTAATCAGTAAGAAATCAAAAAAAGTACTGATCCTGGAAGATAACCCAATGCATGCCAAGGCATTGTCCTATTTCCTGGCGACATTCCATATTAACTCAGAACTGAAAAGCGACCTCTCCGAAGGCATACAGGCGCTCAAAGACAACCAGGCCGATTGCGTGATCCTGGATATGGGCATACCCGACAAAAAGGCTTACGAAGCACTGGAGGAAGCGAAAAAGAATCCTGGTTTTGAAAAGATCCCCATCATCATTTTTACGGGCAAAAGCCTGTCGATGTCCGAGGAGCTGCGCATTAAGCAGTACGCCGATTCCATTATCGTCAAAACGGCGCATTCCTATCAGCGGATGCTCGACGAGGTTTCGCTCTTTTTACATGTGGTTGAGGAAAACAAAAAATCTGCCCAAAAATCAACGGATATTAAAAAGCTGGGCGGCCTGAGCGATATTCTGACCAATAAAACGGTGCTCATCGCCGACGACGACGTCCGGAACATTTTCTCGCTTTCGAAGTCGCTCGAAAACTATAAAATGAATGTAATCACGGCGCTAGACGGCAAGGAGGCGCTTTTAAAACTGGAAGAAAACCCTTCGGTGGACGTGGTGCTGCTGGATATGATGATGCCGCAAATGGATGGTTACGAAACGGCACGGCGTATCCGGGATAACCTGAAATGGCGTAACCTGCCCGTCATCGCCGTCACCGCCAAAGCAATGACCGGCGACCGTGAGAAATGTATCAATGCAGGCGCATCGGATTACATCACCAAGCCAGTAGATATCGACCAGCTAATGTCGCTTTTGAGGGTCTGGCTTTATGAGAAGTTTTGAATTTTGAATGAATGAATGAATGACCGAATGAATGAATGACCGAATAAAGGACTTTTGAATGAATGAATGCCCTTCCGGGAAACGAAAACAGATTACTAACTCATTGACTCAATGACCTATTGACTCATTGACTCACTGACTATAAACTCCGTCATTCAATCATTCAATCATTATAATTTAACATGGACAAGAAGAGGGTTTTGATTATTGATGATGATTCGCGGAATATTTTCGCGTTGAAAGCTACTTTGAAAGCCAAAGGTTTCGACTGTATTTCCAGCTCGGGTGCGCCGGAGGCTTTGGATTTGCTGCGGACCGACGCGGTGGTCGACGCGGTGCTGATCGATATGATGATGCCGGAAATGGATGGATATGAGGCTATTCCGATCATCAAGACCATCGAACGGCGGGCGCATATTCCCGTGATCGCGGTGACGGCGCAGGCGATGGTCGGCGACAGGGAGAAGTGTCTGCAGGCCGGCGCCGATGCTTATATTTCCAAACCGATCGATGTTGATAAATTGCTGGGATTGCTGGCAGGTATTTAAGTGGGATCGATGATCGAAGATGAAGATATAGACCTGTTGCTGAATGACTTATTCGATCTGTACGGATATGACTTCACCAGCTATTCAAGGGCGTCGCTCAGAAGGCGCATTGAAAGGCTGTGCATGCTCGACAAATTTCCCAGTTTTGCGGAACTGAGGTACCGGGTACGCAGCGATCCGGATTACCTGAAAAGGTTTGTGGAAGAGATCACCGTGAATGTGACGGAAATGTTCCGCGACCCGTCTTTCTACAAATCCCTGCGCGACGACATCCTGCCGGTACTCGGCACCAAGCCTTTTATCCGGATCTGGCATGCAGGCTGCTCTACGGGTGAGGAAGTTTTTTCCATGGCGATTTTGCTGAAAGAGGCTAATCTGCTCCGGAAATCACTTTTATATGCCACTGACCTCAACCCGACCGTCCTTGAAAAAGTGAGAAAGGGAATTTTCCCCCTCAACCAGATGAAGCAGTATTCCGAAAGCTATATTGCATCGGGCGGTACCCGCGACTTTTCCAGCTATTACACAGCCAATTACGGACAGGCGAAATTTGACAGCGAACTTTCCGAAAAGATTATTATCTCCACACACAACCTCGTCTCCGACAGTTCATTCAACGAATTTGACCTGATCCTTTGCAGGAACGTATTAATCTACTTTGACAAAGACCTGCAAGACAGGGTTTTACAATTATTTGACGCCAGCCTGGGCACATTGAGCTACCTGGCGCTGGGAACGAAGGAAACTCTTAAATTTTCGGTTGTCCAGAACAAGTTCAAGCAATTGAACCGTGAAAAAATATGGAAGAAAATCCTGTAAAAACGCGCTGCGAAATGCTGCTGATAGGCGGTTCGGCCGGAAGCCTGGAAGTACTTTTCAAGCTTTTGCCGCTGCTCAAAGCCGGTCTCCCGTTTCCCGTCATTTTGGTATTGCACCGGCGCAGCTCCGGCGATTCGTCGCTGACGGGCCTGCTGGCCGGTAAAAGCGTACTTTCCACCTCCGAGGTGGAAGACAAGGATGAAATCCTCCCGGGTCATATTTACCTCGCCCCTGCCGACTATCACTTGCTAATTGAAAAAGACCGGTCATTTTCACTCGACTACTCAGAGAAAATTAACTTCAGCAGGCCCAGTATTGACGTCACATTCGAATCGGCGGCGGGGGTTTACGGAAGTTCACTGACTGCCGCCATCTTGTCGGGCGCCAACGAAGATGGTACTGCCGGGATTATGGCGGTCAAAAACGCCGGTGGCAGGACTATTGCCCAGCTTCCGGAATCCGCACAGATGCCTTTTATGCCGCAGCATGCCATTGCCAGTGGTGCGGTCGACGAAATCCTGGATGTGCAGGCAATGGCGCAGTTTTTCAACGGGCTGGAATAAGATTTATAATCGTTGATTTTTACCATAAAAGGTGTCTTCTGTCATTTTTTTCATCCCCGTTTATGAGGAGATTTGTGTGACACAAAAAAAACACCACTTCTCATAGATACCCGGACTGATCATGGCAAAACACAATAGAATATACAGCGTACTTTTTAACAAATGCCCCAGATGCGGGGAAGGCGATTTTTTCGTGAGCAAAAGCGCTTACGACCTCCGGAATTTTGAAAAAATGAACAAGTACTGTCCGCACTGCGGCGAAAACCTGGTACCCGAACCCGGTTTTTACCAGGGCGCATTGTACATGAGCTACGCGTTTTACGTAGCGTTTATGGTCATCGTATTCCTGATCGTCGTAAACCTCTTCGAACAATACCTGGACTATTTCCTCTTCGGCATCATCCCCGTCCTGATCATCCTCACACCCTGGTTTTACCGGCTGGCAAGAAGAGCCTGGCTGGCGATCTTTATCAAGCCGGCCGCGGGGGAGGTTTAGTTTTGAATGAATGAATGAGTCATTGGGTCATTGGGTCATTCGGTCATTGGGTCATTGGGTCATTCGGTCATTGAGTCATTGAGTATCTTCCTCCTTCATCCCTTCCTCCTTCATCCCTTCCTCCTTCATCCCTTCCTCCTTCATCCCTTCCTCCCTCCTCCTTCCCCCCCTAAACTCCTCCGGCGTAGCCCCCGTTTCTTTTTTAAAAAACTTCGTAAAATAAGAGTTATCTGCAAATTGGAGCTGATCTGAAACCTGGGAAATGGTGAGGGTTTGGTTTGTTAGCAGACGCTTCGCTTCCAGCACGATGCGTGCCCGTACTACCTCCCCCGCCTGCACGCCCAGATGTTCCTTACACAGAGCGTTCAAATGATTGGGCGTAATATTCAGCAGGTCTGCATAAGCACCCGGCTTTTTCATGGAAATGAAATGCCGGTCGACCAGCTTTTGAAATTGTCGGATTACGGGGTTCCTCCACTCGTGTTTGTGTATGCCGGCCAATTTTGCCGACTTTTTAGCATCCCCGGACACATCATTCCTTGCCACCGTAAAAAGGATTTGCAGCAGCAACACCCGGATCATATCCTTGCGGAATAAAATCTCTCCGTGTTCATGTGTCAAAAGTTCTTCGAACAGGACGATCACCTTTTCAAAAACCTGCTTACTGAGGCGCAGTACGTTATTTCTGCTATCGCTGCTCAGAAAAGGAAAATAATCCAGGTAGTCAGATTGCAGCAGGAACGCATTAAAAAAAAACGCTGAGAAATTGACCACGTACCCTTCCGGCTTACCCTCAAAACGCCAGTCGTGCACCTGCCCCGGCACCATAAAATACATCTGCCCCGCCTCGACCTGGAAATGGTTGAAATCAATGATATGCGAACCCGCGCCTTCCGTGAAAAGTACCAGATGGTAAAAGCTGTGCCGATGCGGAAAGACCAGGTTCTGATGCTCTTTGAGATACTCAGAAAACCGGCTGATCATAAAATCCTCCGCCCGGTACTCCGAAAGCGGCCCGATATCCAGCCGTGGAAAAGAAGAGCGCATAAAAAAAAGAAAATAGTAACACCCCAAATATAACCCATCCCCCCATTCCTCCGTCTTCCTCCCTTCCTCCCTTCCTCCGTTCCTCCCTTCCTCCATTCTTCCCTTCCTCCTTCCTCCGTTCCTCCCTTCCCCCCTTCCAACATACCGCTAAATCGTTAACACCAGCCGATCAATTATCCATTTACTGGTCTACAAATCCAATGTGCATATTCGGTCTGTATAAAATTCAACATTTAAACGTGATTGATTATGAGATCGGGAAATAATCAAAATAAACCTGAGGAAAAAGGCACAAGGCCGATCACCAGAAGGTTGTCATTACTGCTTTTGCTGTGGTTTGTTTTCTTTTGGGTTATTATGTGTACAGTTGATGTGCGGGGGCAGGTGCCGGGGCAATTTAATTTTCAGGGAGTTGCGCGGGACGCAGCAGGTAAGATTCTTGCCTCTAAGCCGATCAGAATCAATGTAGTTATTCGCTCAACAGACGAACTTGATCCGTATGCATATGAAGAAATACATAGTGTCACAACCAACAACGGAGGGGTGTTCAATATCATAATTGGGAGCATTGGAAATCTGGGTTCGCAAGGTAGTCTGCTTGATGCAAAATGGGGATTAAAGTCATATGTACTTCATATTTATTTGGCCCTCAACGAAACTGGACTAGAAGACTACATTGATCTCGGAATAACTCCGCTTTTAGCTGTTCCAAGTGCCCTTTTTGCAAACAATGCCGATAATGCCAAAAACGCTGATAACGCAAAGCTGGCTGAGCGTTTGCAAGGTGATATTCCGATTGTCTTTTCGGGATCGGCAAACAGCCCTGCGTTGAGTAACCCCGGAACAGGTAACAAACTAATCTGGCATCCCCAAAAAGCTGCTTTTCGGGCTGGAACAATAACCGGAACAATAAATGGGAGCCAATGGCTAGACCCTGAAATTGGCAATAGTTCCTTTGCTTCCGGGATAGATGCAAGCGCTAAAGGGCCAGTGTCAGTTGCGTTGGGTGAAGGCACAACTGCAAAAGCCAGAAACGGCGTGGCGATCGGATCATTCAATAATGACTCCGACACCCCGGGAGTAACCGCTGCGGAAACTGATCGAATATTTCAAATTGGAATCGGGAAAAATTATTTGTCTCGCCTGAATGCTTTAACTGTTTTAAGAAATGGCTATATCGGAATCGGTGAAATTTTTTCTACTGTTGAACCAAAATATGTACTCGATATTGGCAGCAGAATTCGAATACGTCACGATGCACTCGGCAGCCATACTGCAGGCATCTATTTTAACGGAGCGCAAAAAGAAAACGCCGCATTCGTAGGAATGAAGACAAGCAACGATGTGGGACTGTTCATTGGCGACAACTGGCGTTTTTGGATAAATGACGGGGGCAACGGTTATCTCAATGGAGCACTGATCCAAACCTCCGATCGCCGCCTCAAACGTGACATCTCTCCGCTTTCAAACAGCCTTTCCAAACTCAGCCATTTGGTCGGCCAGCATTATTTCTGGAAAGACAGCACCAAAAGCCAGCAGCTGCAAACCGGCCTCATTGCCCAGGAAGTGGAGCAATACTTTCCCGAGCTGGTTACTACGGATGAAAAAGGTTTTAAGGCCGTCAACTACATCGGGCTGATCCCGCATTTGATAGAGTCGGTAAAAAGCCTGAAAGCACAAACGGAGCTGATCGGCACTATCCGGGCTGAAATGCAAGCCCTGAAAGCTGAACTCAGTAATATTAAAACAGCAGCATCTAACCATTCAAACGAACCTTCAAAATGAAATATATATATCTCACCGTTGGCTCTATTTTGATTTCTCTGTCTTCCTTCGCCCAATCCATTTCCCCCGGCGGTATTTACGCGGCAGCCAATGCCGGCCAGTCGGGCGGCGTAAGTCTCGAGTGGGTGCTGGGTGATATCAATGCATTTACAACCCTCTCTACGCTGCCGGTCAAGCTGGTCCGTTTTGAAGGCATATTAGCAGCCGACGGCTCAGCACGGCTGGAATGGGAAACAGCAGAAGAATACAATAATGCCGGCTTCGAAGTCCAGAAATCAACCGACGCGCGGCAGTTTGAAAATATCGGCTGGGTAGATGGAGCCGGGGATATAAAAGTAAGCAAGCAATATCAGTTTATTGACAATCAACTGGTTACTACCAGCTACTACCGGCTGAAACAGGTGGATACGGATGGGCAGTTCTCATTCAGCAAGATCATCCGTGTGATCCCCCCCAACGAAAGCCTCGACCGTTTTACAGCATTCCCAAATCCGGTGCAGGACGGAAAAGTAACCGCCTCCCTGCCCGACCGGAGCTTCAAACTCAGCCTTTACGATAAGGCGGGCAGACTGGTGAAACAAATCGCGGAACCCGGCGCACAGGAAAGGATGCAGCTGCCCGGAAAAGGTACCTACCTGCTCAGCATCGAGTCCATAGCAGGTAGCAAAACAATCACACTCGTACAACCATAAAGACCCTCCTCATACCAGCTACATCAAACTTTATTATTACAGAACAAACACAACGATGGAAAAACGACCCCAGGTACTCAATCAAAAGAAACGTAAAATGCGATCAACCAGCCTGGTTTGCGCGGCCATGCTCGCAAGCCTGCTCACCACCGCCAGCCTCGGGCAGGGCGTAGGGATCAACACCACCACCCCCGACCCCAGCGCCGCGCTGGATATCCAGGCGACGAATAAAGGGATATTGATTCCGAAAGTAAGTTTGCAAAACAGCGTTGACAACACCACTGTTCCCAATCCTGCAAACGGATTGTTGGTTTATAACACCAACCCGGATGTGATGCTCGGTGTGGGCTTTTACTACAATGCCGCAACCCCTCCGGCTGCGCCTAGCTGGACAAGTTTAAATGATTTTAAATTGCCGGTAAACAAGTCAATAGGTACGGCCAGCGGCGAGTCGGCATTTAGCATCAGCAATTTCAGCCAGTCGGGATCGTCATCCGCCATACAGACTTTCAGTCAAGGCGGTTATGCAATGATAGTAGATGGTAAATTGAAGATTTCAGGAAACGGGCAATCGCCGGGATCGGGGAAGGTTCTGACTAGTGATAATAATGGAAATGCTACCTGGGAGGGTGGAGCGGCATTTCGGGTAACAGGTGTATTAAAAAATGGCGCTCATATTCTTGCGAAAAATATAACATACAAGGTTCCATTTGGTGACGAAGATTATGACCGGACGAACAATTATGATATTCATCTTCAAGGTGCCAGCGATACATTCACAGCGCCCCAGAATGGAATCTATCATTTCGATTTTCAAGTACAATGGGGAGGCGGGCCTGCTGCCATCGGGCTTTTCCGTTCCTCCGGGGGAGTTGCAGAAAGGATATGCTCAGGCCCCGGGAATACCATTGGTTATTATGGTACCTCCACAGATGTAATGCTTCAAGCGGGCGACCAAGTTTTTGTAACCTTCACACATGGCAATGAAAGTACTGTTACGCTTGGAGAAGACAGTCATTTTACTGGTCGCTTCGTCCAATCTACTAAATAACAATATGAATATTCGAAACTACATCTCAATCTTCGCACTCTTTTTTGCGTCTGATCTCCACGCCCAATTTTCCTCCGGCAGCCAGTTTTTCATCGGGGCGAATACGACGGTTTCTATCGATGGTTTGGCACTGCGGCCTACGTTTAACAATACCTGGGAAAACAAGACGCTTACCGTGACATCGACTCCGATCGTCGGCTCGCCTACTTCCAGCATCAGCAGGGTTTATGATTTTAATGAGCCCATTGGCTTCAATGGTACCGTCGGCATCAGCTACACCCCGCAGGAATTGAATGGAAATGAAGAAAGCATGCTGCAAATCGCATACTTCAACCCAACCGAGCAATATAAAACTACAAGCGACGGAACGGTAGATCAGGCAGCGCACCACGTTTCCAAATTTTTTAGCGGCTTCAACAATAGCCTGCTCCGTATTACAGCGGTAGCTGCCGGGAGCACATTACCGGTGAAACTGATTAGCTTTCAGGCAACCAGGCAAGAGCAGCAGGCTTTCCTCACATGGAGTACTTCCGATGAAATCAACAGTGACTATTTCGAAGTGCAGCGCAGCCGGGACGGAAAAGTATGGAAGGCACTGGGCGAGGTGAAAGCAGACGGTGATACCAGAACAGGACGAACTTATACTTTCAATGATGAAACGCCCGATCCATCCCAAAATCTGTACCGCCTGAAAATGGTGGATCAGGACGGCACCTACGCTTACAGCCGGATTGTCAATGTGGATTTCAGTTTATCAGATGCATTTGTCAGCGTCTACCCTAATCCGGTCTCAGATAAAACAACAGTCCGAGCCATAGGACAGGCGGCTATTCAGCAGGTGCTTTTCACTTCTGTCGCCGGAAAATCCATGAAGGCGATCGAAAGTAAAGGGGTGGAAGGCGACACAAAGGAATTTGACTTAACAAGCTTCCCCTCAGGCATCTATATTATGAATACCATACTGAAAGACGGCACCAATAATTCTACCAAAATACTTAAGAAGTAGCCTAATTTAGTCGGCCTGCCAACAAAACACATCCGTTCTTTATGAATTGGTGTGTTTTTTGGAATTTATCGGAAATCTTTCCTTACTCCTCCTTTTTCGGATTAATGATCCGGTTCAAATCCTCACACATTTTTTTGATCCTTGCATAACCCGCAGGTGAATTTTGAGATTTGTCGAGGGAGATGTTCAACTCACCGGGAAACACCTCATAGTCGAACTTGGTTTTGTCTTCAAGTACCACCGTCACTTCCATGTCTCCGTCGGAAATAATGCGGGTCGGGGCAATGTGGCGATTGACAAACCGTTGGACAGCAACACTTTTAGCAGGCTCAAACCGGGCTGCATACTCGTAAGTGTCGTCACTGTCTGTCACTTTGATATGCAGGTCATTTCCACGATTGCAGGAAAAACATAGCAAGAGTAATGATGCTGATAATAGTTTCATGGCTAATAGATGCTTAACAAGGTACTATGCAATATAAGGTACTAGATCGTTATGAGCTTTGTCGACTACACGAACGGTATTATTGCCGGATGAATGTATTGCGATTATCTAACTATCAATAGATGCTCTGCCAGGAAAAAACCATTGAAATCAAGCTCGACGACGTACCTGCCATTCGGTAGATTTTGTATGTCGATAACCGGGCCAACCTGTAAGTGCCTGATAGTTTTCCCATCAGTTCCCGAGATACGAACACTTTTAAGGTTGCGAAGGTATGCCGCCTTAATAAACAGCAGATTGGAGGCGGGATTTGGAAATAAAAAAGCCTGGGTATTTGCCCCAATTAAAAGCACAACACTAATCTTGCTATATGCAAATGTTCCATCCCCGTCCACCATTTTAAGCCGGGTAGTAGCTGCGGCCAAAAAAAGGATCCAGGTCGCTATAATGATAAACCTGCTTGACTTCCGAGTCGACATTTGCATTCACTCTGCCGATTGATTGCCAGATTGTTCCCGAGTTGCTTCTTTCAATCTCAAAATAGCCACTGTTCTTCTCCCAACCGGTCGTCCAGTTTAATACAACGTTGTACTCGTCAGGCTTTGCATTAAACTGGAGTAAATCGACTGGCAGAGATGCATCGTTGCTATACCTGACAACACCTACGTCAAAACCATTTCCTTTTGTCGTGTATCCGGCAACCACTAATTGCCCATCTGTTTGTAGCGCCATGTCTCTTGCAACATCACTATCTTCAAAAAAGTCTGTTGTGACCTTTCCCATAGATCCGAAAGTGTGATCCAAAAGGCCGTTGGAGTGAAAGCGTGCAACAAAAAAGTCCTGATTATCGCTACTGTCAACACAAACGGCGCCTGCAACCAATATTTTTTGGTCATTTTGAAGTAGTAAAGTATATCCTGTTTCCTCGAAATCGGTGAACGACATCATCACCTTTCCTTCATTGCCAAAACTGTTGTCCCTTGTCCCATCCGAATTGTATTGTACCAGGCACATATCGGAACTATCACCCAATTCAAAATTAACGTTCCCAAGCTGCAGTATTTTGCCGTTTGAAAGAATTACGACAGAAGTGCTGCCATCATCCTTCCCTATGGGCGTAATTGCGACTCCATGGTCCGAGAAAGAATGATCCAATGTACCGTCAGGATTGATTCGCAATAGCAAGAAATGAACCTCTATGTATTGTTTAGTGGTGTCAAAGTTTTCGGTGTATCCGGTTATGACGATTTTTCCGTCATTTTGTATCGCCACTCCTTTCGCCGACTGCCAAAAACCAGGCTCACCCATTGAAAGTTCTATCTTGCCGTCCAAATCGAAACTATGGTCCAATGCACCGGATGTTTCATACCTGGCTATTGCAACGTCTTGGTCAGTGTAGTCTGTTTTGCCAGTAGCTCCAACCATTACGATCTTACCATCTGTTTGCAAGATGATTTGATTTGCCTTATCCCTATTTCCACCGAAATCGGTAGTGACGATTCCACCGTTACCGAAGCTGGCATCCCTGCTTCCATCTGAGAGGTATCTGACCATTGTAAAGTCCAGGTCCTTGCCATTCCAGGAATATCCCGCAGCAATTATTTTACCGTCGGGTTGCAGGATTGCGGATGACGCAAAATCCTCTACCGAACTGATTAGCATTCGAACAATTCCGTTCAAGCCAAAAGAAGTATCCGGAGACCCGTCCGGATTATAACGGATAATAAGAAAGTCTCGGCTGACACCTCCTTCAAAGCAGTTTCCGATAACTACAATTTTCTTATCAGGTTGTATTAACACACTGTGACCGACACTGGAAACTGCCCCATTGCCGGTCACAACTTTACCGTTCTCACCAAAAGATAAATCCAGCGCGCCGGGTTGTGCAAAAATTCCATTAGTGAGCTGAATTAGAATTATCGCGCAAACTAAGAAAGGGGTTTTCATGTATGTGAAAATTTACAGAAGACATAAATTAATCAACCCCCTGGCAAAAATTCCGTGGAATGTGCAACCGGCTACTTCTAATTATCAAACCACTTCTTGCGATGATACTTTCCTTTTGTTAAATTGACTTCGCTGCATTTTCGGCTACTCACGTTAATCCAAATACCTTGAAATACCATAGTTGCATTTTGCTTGGTCTTCTGTTTTTTCCATTGCTTACAACATTTCAAGCATCCGCACAGACACCGTTCACACAGGATTCGCTCTATATCCGCTCGAACTACACCAAAATAGAAAGGAAGGTGCCGATGCGGGACGGCGTGAAGCTTTTTACGTCTATTTACATTCCCAAAGACATTTCAACCACGAAAAAATATCCGATCCTCCTAAACCGGACACCTTACAGCGTGGCCCCCTATGGCGAGGATCAGATCAAAGTACCGATCGGACCCGGTATGCATTTTGCGCGTGAAGGATATATTATTGTTTACCAGGATGTCCGGGGTAAATATATGTCGGAAGGCGATTTCGAAGCGAACAGGCCATTTATCCCCAATAAAAAAAGCAAATCCGACGTCGATGAAAGTTCGGATACCTACGACACCATCGAGTGGCTGCTGAAAAATCTTGAAAACAACAATGGGAAAGTAGGCAGCTGGGGGATATCAGCACCTGGCTTCTACGCAACCATGACGGCCATTGAAGCGCACCATGCGTTGAAAGTAACATCCCCGCAGGCCCCGGTGACCGACTGGTTTATGGGCGACGACCGCCACCATAACGGCGCGTTCTTTCTGATGGGAACATTCGCATTCCTCTCCTCCTACGGCGCGCCGCGACCGGTCCCTACCTCAAAGGGCGCCCCGGGTTTCAATGCATACGGCACACCGAATTCTTACGAATTTTACAAAAAACTGGGGCCGCTTAAAAATGTGAACGAGCAGATTTTCAAGAAACAGAACCGCATCTGGAACCAGATGATGGAAAACGAATCTTATAATGATTTCTGGAAAGCGAGAACACCCGTTCCGCATTTGAAGGACATCAAACCTGCCGTGGTGGTCGTCGGCGGCTGGTTTGATCAGGAGGATTTGTACGGGCCTTTGAAGACTTACCAGGGCATTGAAAACAACAAACCCAAATCTCCCAATTTGCTGGTAATGGGTCCGTGGATACATGGTGGCTGGGCACGCGGTACGGGGGAATCGCTGGGTAATATCCGGTTCGGCGCCAAAACCAGCGAATTTTATCAGCAGGAAATTGAGCTGCCCTACTTCAACCACTTCCTGAAAGATCAGCCGAACCCGGGACTTCCCAAAGCCTACATTTTCGAGACCGGCTCCAATCAATGGAAAAAGTACGACCAGTGGCCCCCAAAAAATACGGTTGAGAAAAAGCTCTATTTCCACCCGGACGGAACCCTCTCCTTCTCTCCCACTATGACGACCATGCAAGTGGGTGCAAAACCCGCATTTGATGAATATACCAGCGATCCCGCAAAGCCGGTCCCCTATACTTCCGAGATCCGGATCATCCGAGGAAGTGACTATATGTATGAGGATCAACGCTTTGCTGCTTCGCGGCCCGACGTATTGGTTTATGAATCGGCCCCCCTCACGGAAGATATAACGATATCAGGGAATGTGTTTGCGGATCTGTTTGTGTCGACTACCGGTACTGACGCTGATTTTGTGGTTAAGTTGATTGATGTTTACCCGGGGGATGCGCCCAACGACAGTCCGGTTAGCCCTGCTATGAAGATGGGTGGCTTTCAATTGCTGATCCGTGGCGAAGTGATGCGGGCGAAATTCAGAAAGAGCTTTTCGAAACCCGAACCGATGACACCCGGAAAGATCGAGCAGGTTAAATTTGACATGCAGGATGCGGCGCATCGTTTCAAAAAAGGCCACAAGATTATGGTGCAGGTACAGAGCTCGTGGTTTCCACTGGTCGATCGCAACCCTCAGAAGTTCGTAAATATCTATAAGGCATCAGAACAGGATTTTCAGAAAGCAAATCACCGGATTTACTTGTCGGGAAGCAGCTCTTCTTATGTGGGTGTGAGGGTGGTACCCTAAATCCTAAGGAGACTTTTTGCCATTGTTGTTTTCCGCCGTTGTTGGTGTTGTCACCTTCCGCCATTGTTGGTGTTGTCACCTCCGCCGTTGTTGGTGTTGTCACCTCCGCCGTTGTTGGTGTTGTCACCTTCCGCCGTTGTTGGTGTTGTCACCTTCTGCCATTGTTGGTGTTGTCACCTTCTGCCATTGTTGGTGTTGTCACCAACAACTTGCACTACGCGGCTAACTATCCATTTTGGTATTCACGCGTGTAAATTAGGGTGCAGGCAGCACTGCCAATAGTCGTAGATAATTTTTACCCGGCTTTTCAGTTCATGAAAGCTGTTCTCTTTTTTAAAAAAACCCTGAATGGTTGAATTATAGGCAGTTTCGATTACATGCGGGTTATCGGCAGTACTTAAAAAAATAAAAGGAATAGCTTTTCTTTTTAAAAATTCATTTCGGTCAATCCGCTCTCTCAACTCAAGCCCATTCATGACGGGCATATTAATATCGCAGATGATCAGGAAGGGTTGTTCCTGGGTGGTTTCGAGATATAAGAGTGCTTCAAGGCCATTTCCAAAAAAAATCAGCTTATTCGGAAGATTCAGTTCGTCGACCACACTTTGGATTAAAAACTGATCGTCAGTATCGTCTTCAATGGAAATGATAGGACCTTTTATTGACATTACCAGAAATTTTAAGCGAATAATTCTTCCCAAATATCGGATTTATTCATTCGAATACCAATCCGGCCCAAAACCGAAAGTCCGTTGTACGTATATTTTTGTCCGTTTCGCGTAGGCTTTCCGTGAAGCGGATCAGCTACTTTCGCAGCAGTTCTATCAAGCCATGTTAAATAAAATTATTATGAAAATCGTAAATTCCATTTTTGGAAGAATGCAGTTCCTGGCGTTTGTAGCGGTCTCAGGATTTTTTTTCAGCTGTACAGATCATGAAGTTGGCAATTCTCAATTCGGGTTAGATGATACTTCAATAGCGCAGTGGAAGGGGCACCTTAAGACCGGCTTTTTCAATGAAGGTTCTATTGCGGTGAAAAGTGAAAGCTTTGTAATTGAAGATTCGAAAGTAAAAAGCGGCACTTTTACAATCCCGGTATCATCTATAGTCAACTTTAACCAACCTACCAAGGAGTTGAAACAGGCATTGGTCCACCATCTCCAAAGCCCGGACTTCTTCAATATGGTGTTACACCCGAACGTAAAGTTTGAGATCACCAGCGTAACGCCTTCGAGCGAATCAGGAGACGGCATTATTTCGGGTGCAAATCATAAAGTGACCGGAAATTTAACAATGTTAGGAAATACACGTCCCCTATCATTCCTAGCCAGAATCAGCATTAACGGCGATAATTTTAGTATGGAAGCACTCGCTCCATTCGACCGCACGTTATGGGGAATCAACTACGCCACCGAACCCGGCTTGCCGGATGAAGCCTCGATCAAGCCTGTTGTGGATGTGCATTTGAAGTTAAGCGGGAAAAGGAAATGAGGCTTGAAAAGCAAAAAATCCAGCCGCCCATTGCTGAGCGGCTGGATTTTTTGCTTTGGGATTAATGCTATTGTCTTTTGACAATCAGCTTTTGGGAGAAGACAAGGTCATCGCGCCGGACAGTGACAATATAGGTCCCTTCCGGGATACGCGTCACATCCAGCCCCTGACCCGCAGACCACCCCTGCTGGTGACACAACCTGCCGTCCGTTGAATGGACCTGCAAAACGTATCCCTGCCCCACGGCATGGTCAGTCATATTCGTCACTTTCAGCTTGGTGACTGCCCAGGCAGGGTTGGGAAAGATCGTTAGATCCCCTTTGATCAATGCGCGCGGCGACGGCTCGTCTTGGTAAAAATAGATGCGCTCGTCCTGCCGGTTTACCGCAGGTTTTTGATGCTGGGCAAAAGCAGGCAGGCCAGCCAGTAACCCCAGTATAATCAGGTATGTCTTCATCGGATTGCTAGTTATGGTAAGTTATAATGTAGTTTGATCAACTTTTTTGCCCCGATCGTACGACTGGGGAACTCGGGGTCACTCGGCTGAGGCTGCACCGACTTATTCAGTTTCCAGCTTGATTCACCGTTTTTACGGATGTACTCCATACCACGGACTTTGATCTTGGGGTGCGCATTGACGTCTGGGCAATTTTGACATTGGAACATATCAATGATTTCCAGTTCGATCAGATAGTCCCCCTGCTGGTCGGTCAGCTGCCCGTTCATTTCATTGCCATTGATTACCTGACCCATCTCAGGAACAAAACCTACCTGCAACCAGGTATCAGCATCCACGGTGCCGATGCCGGTAAAATCCACATTCCCATCAGGACGAATAACCCTGATCGAATAATGATAAAGGCCCCCGAAGATCTTGGGATCGTCATTATCCACTCGCAGCTCAAAACCGAAATCAAACTCATCCGGGGCAGGCTCCGTATGGAATATCGCAGTGACCTCCTTACTTACACAGGATTTATCCGGGCTTTGACTTTGTAAAGACCAGAATATATCATGGTCAAATTCAAGGTGGTTCAAGTTGACCTGGTCCCCTACTATAAAGTGATCGAGCAGGACCTGCTCGGTATCCTCGTCGCGGGCAAACAAATGAACTTCGGTCACCCCGGCGGGCAGCTCCCAGGAAAAGTGAACCGAATTGTTTTCCCCCAGTATTACACCGCTCACGTTATTCGGGGCCAGGTTGGATGGGCTGGGCGGGACAACACTATAATCCCCTACCGCCTCCGGCCCAAAAATCCATTCTCCATTGCCGCCCATGATACCGGCAGCCACCTTATAAATGTATTTATTGGGAAAGGTCGACATATTGGACAATTTGCCTGCCAGCTGCCCGGTCTGATACGCTCCCAGCTCTGTTTGGGTGGCCCCATCAACGCCAGTCAATTTGTAGGTTTGCGCCCCTGGCACGGGCTTCCAGTGCAATACCGGCTCACTGCCAGCTTCCACGCAATCTATATTGTCCACCTCGGGCTTGGGCGCCAAATTCTTGGTAACAATGAATCGGTGCCACTTGACCACTTCACCTTCTTCTTCCTCAACAATGAAAGGCAGCTCCGCCTTTTTACGGGGCACGATCGCCCAATGGTACCCTTTTTTGTCTTCAACACCCTGCAAACCAGGAACATGGATAGCGAAGTGGGCGAAACCTTCCTCCTGGGTCAATGCGGGTGATTCGTAAAAGGGTTCTTTCAAATAAAATTGGTAGTAATCGGCGCGGTCAGGAGTGAGCCGCGTGGAACGCAAAACAACATCTTCTCCAAACAGGGGTATAGAATCCTGGTCCGCTGGCGAATGCAAACTGATCGTCGGCATGTCGGTTTCGAATGAAATCTCCTCGGTCCAATCACTGTAAATCGTCGGGAACTGCTCTTTTTCAGCTTCCGTCAGCAGTTGCAGCAGCCCGCCTGGCAAGACATGTACCGCCTTTTCAGAGCCTAGTTTTTGCTTGCCCGCAACAGCATAGCTGTACGGCTTTTTGGCAGACAAAGCCAGCTTTTTCGTAACCGAACTTTGGTCGTCTTCGTCATAGGGTATATCAACAGCGATAGTATGCTCAGCAGCTGTACCCTGTGGGTCTTTCACATGCATATCATAGCCCATGGCGCCGGCCACACTGCCGAAGCTGAAAAAGCCCGACCATGCCGGCACCGTCTCCCCTTTTAGCGGCGAAATGGTTACCGGAGCAGGGACAGGCCCCGCAGTAAAAGGGTATGGAAGGGTCCATTTCTCTTTCCCTAAAAGAGATTCGCAGAACGCAGGGTCGTTAGTGGCCTCGCAATGCGCGCGGGAATCAGGGCCTTGCGCCAGGTGAGAGCGGACAAAGTACTTGCCCGGTTCCAGGTTGATGTAACCATAGGTCATACCAGTTTCCAGGTCAGGGGCGCTGCTGTTCACAAACCGGTAAACAGGCGCCACATTATCGTTAAAAGCCATACTGGTGCTCACCTCAAAAAGACGGTAGCTCTCGTACACCGGATATTCCGCCTCAACACCCACCTTCACAGCCCAGGGATAAACGACCGCGTCGTCCTCAGGGAAATGTGCCAGCCCAGATGCATAATCCGGCAAACCCAAAACCGCGGCCCAAGCATCAAAAATTGAAATGTGCTCCTTGGATTTGGCGTGGTATTTCACAGGGTCCAACTTGTGAAGCTCTGTTAAGGTCGCCATACGGAATTCTTCGATGGTTGGGTCATAGGAGACAGTCCGTGACGCGTTCCACAGCACTTTGACTACTAAATCTTCGGGCAGTGGATTGACAAAATAGGTCAAGCTGCCAGGTTCGTCATTTTTATACCCTTCGGCAGATTTTGTTCCGTGAACAAGCAGGTAGAAAAAGAGTTGCAGAAAGCCAGAATTGACTCTTGTATCGCCCGGAACCCAATTATTCCCGTGATAGACACTCACTTGCCCGTGTAATTTAGGCTGAGGAAAACTGCGGACCTGTGTCGCATCTCCTAATTCTTCGTAAAGTTGCCAAATCTCATCTGCATCCGGATTTAGCTTCTTTTTCTCGAAATCCCTCTTTATGGTTAATCCGAAAATACTCGACAGGCCTGAACTGAGAATTTTTGCCTCTTCGCCCTGATCTGTGTCTACATATGAGGGGTAATCACGAGAAATAAATATGGCTTGGGTATACCGACGAAAAACATCGTCCCTGCATGCCGATTTAAAGGAAAACGTATGACGTAGATCTATTTCATTACTAGATGGAATAATCTCTTCCCCAGGACTTATAGAATTACCGATGCAATTCAATAGGCCTATTTTACCCAAGCCATCCATTCCCAAATGTCCGAAGCGATCCCTAAACCAATCTCTGGCAGTAATAGAATGTGCGTGAACGCTGATGGCCACCTTCGATTTAACCAAGTCTTTTTCTTTTCCATATAGCTCACCCTGATCAGGTGTCTTATTGATAAAGACATTGTACTTCTCCGGAATCAGCGGATCCAGTTCGGCAGTTTTAATAAAAGCTTCAGAAGTGCAATCCGTTAATAGTATTGCCTTTTTGCTAGTGGGGTCTTGCTCCAAAGTTACATGCGCGACGTTGTATTGAACTGGACCATTAAACCAACTATCAGCTGTCTTGGTACTTGAACAATTATAGTTACTATCGTAAGGCAGCTCTCCTATCCCAACAGCCGCGCACGCTGTCATGACCCTTTCAAATACGGGCGAACCGGGCAGATGCCCCTCGGCAATGGCAGCTTGCAGAAGTCGGAAGCGCAGTTCGGAGAAAGTGGAGTTGGTATTGATTTTACCGACAATTGCACGGTAGAATAGTTTCAGGGCAAGCGCATACGTTGCATATTTGTTCCCTGTGATAAGAGGCTCCGTGGAAAAATAGCTCCTGGATTCGTCATCATCGATATGGCCACTTTTCGCCACATTTAGATAATAGAACAGCAGCGTTAATACGGAATCATTAAAATTTTCAGGTCCAGAATTATCCTGCCAGAATTCACCCTTGTATGTAGACGGTACACTATACTGTTTTGGGTTATCAAACGATATAAGGTCGGCCGCTTCAATGATTCCCGGCTCGTAACCAAACGACCAGCCAGGATTAGAAAATGGTTCTCCCGGCTTTTCGAAATTAACGAATGCCAAACCCATGATTTTCGCAAACGCGTTGATAATATGTACGGCTTCACCCGCAGTTGGCTCTCCCTCCATGAGATCCAGGGCCATTCCAAATGTCATCGAACTAGCCAGATTTGTCCTAGAAATATATGAATCATGGACATTGTCTTCAATGTTAATATAGAACTCTGAGCGGTCGTCAAAGTGCAGCGCCTCATAAGGCGTCTTGGTGTCACGAAGGATTATCCGGACTAATTTCGCTCCTGCCTTGTCTATCCCTTTGTGATCCAGCAAACCAGTGGTGAATTTGAAAAAGCGTTGTGCAACATGCAAAGCTGTCACGCCGTAGATGGAAGGAATTGGATTAGGCGTGTTCGCATTAGCCTGATCGTTCAAATTATGAAGAAGGCTGAATGAACCATCATAGTAATCCGGCTGGCTACCCGACGGCATAATTGATGCAAATGGATACCCGGTCAATTCAGAAAGCGTTCCGACTCCATCTGTTGCTACCACTTCAATTGTCGGAAACAGACCGAAGGGCGCGTGCTGAGTCGATCGCAAGGCCGCACCGGTCGTATAATGCGATCCAAAGGGCGTCATAGGCTGAGCGGCATCATATTCGCTCTCAACATATGGTAAATACGCGGTTACCCGAATGGGCTGAACACCATAGTATTTGGTAGGCACATATACCGTAAAAGGTTCAGGAGCATACAACACCCCAAATCGATTGGCAACTGGCGGTTTTGCCGGATCATACAAATCAGTTGGATAAACTGGAAACGCATCGTCGTCTTGTGCACTACATAAATGTGTAGTGCAAGCCGAGAAAAGAAGTAAGAATATAAACAATGTCTGCCTTCGGCTGTTACAGCGCCTTTGATTAGCGCACTTTCGCCAGGGTAATTTTGTAACCATAAATAGAGATATTTAGACGTGAAAAATTGCGCTATAATATCTCCCAAAGCATTATTTGAGGGTGCTAAAATATCAGCCGACCGCTTTGCTTTATTAATCGGAGCTGACTACAAAATAATTACAGGTAATACCTTCAATTAACCTCAAAACATAGCTATCGGCTCTCCAAGTAATGGTAAGTTCGAAAACCATAAGGAATATACGTTTGCCAAATATCCTTAGCACTGTACGTAAATATTTTGATGAATTTGCCTCTAATTGAGTCAGAATTACTTCTTCTTCAATTTCATCGCAACCGGATCCCATTTAATCACTTTCTGACTGAAATAGCTTTCGTTACAAGCCAGAACCGGTGCCGCGGCACGAAATGCAAAAACCGGGTCTTCTATCGTTTGGACACTTCCCTTTTTTAAATTTTCGAAAAAATCCCTGAAATGATCTGCATGCTCATCCTCATCTTTCGGCGCTTCAAAGCGTACTTCTTTAACCGGATCTGCCTTTCTCGTGTCGGCTGGGTATTGTGCGTCATATTGTTTTTTAAATTCCTTTTGCTCACTATCCGAGAACGTATTGAAGCTGTCATACCCACCGAACCCGGGCGCTTTCGGCAGTTTCTTCTTGGTCAGGATCAGGTTATCCTGGGTAAATTCAATTTGTCCTTCCGTCCCGATAATCCGCGTATTATTCGCTATCGCGCCTGCATTTGCAAAATTGACCCGCAGTACCATCTGGAAGTTGGCATGAATATCAGTTTTTGGGTAGTCGAGAATAGAAACCATCACATCGGGTACGTCCCTTCCATCTTTCCAATAACTCAATCCGCCCGACGAAAAAATCCGCTCAGGCCCATTTGAGCCTGTCACAAAATGCACGCCGGTGATCAAATGCACAAAAAGATCGCCCGCCACACCAGTTCCGTAATCCCGGTAGTTTCTCCACCTGAAAAAACGTTTGGCGTCAAAAGGCACTTTCGGAGCATCGCCCAAATAAGCATCCCAGTCTACGGTATTTACGGATGCATCGGTAGGTATCGAGTAGTTCCATGCTCCAATTGCATTGAACCGGTCACTATTTGATTCGACGTAATTTATTTCCCCTATTTCCCCTGCCTGAAAAAGTCTTTTGGCTTCCTTAAATGCCGAAGAGCTGATCCGTTGGCTGCCGACCTGCATCGTTTTCCCCGACTTTTTCCACGCATCTATCACCGATAATCCTTCATTGATATGGTGTACCATCGGCTTTTCACAATACACATGCTTCCCGGCGGCAAGCGACGCCTTGGTAATATGGTCGTGCCAATGGTCGGAAGTAACTACGAGCACTGCATCGATGTCCTTTCTTTCAAGGATTTCCCGGTAGTCCCGGGTTGTAAAAACATCCTTTCCATACAGCTCCTTTACCCTGGTCAGACGGCCGTCGTACAGATCTGCCGCCGCCACGAATTCCGCTCCTGATCCACTTTTAAGCGCCGCATTGGTGTCACTGTGCCCTTGAATGCCCATCCCGATCGTCGCAAATCGTATCTTGTCGTTCGGACTGATTTTTTTGAGGTCTTTGATGATGCTGAATGGCTTGGCGACGCTTTCGCCTGCTACCAATACGGAGGCGGCAGTCACATTTCGAAGGAACTTCCGGCGGGTTGGATTCATTGTAAGAATAAGGAAAAGTTGACAGGATGATTTTGCTAAAATAAATAAAAAACGCTTTTCAAACGGCTTGATTAACAAGTAATAGGATGGAAAAACACGAAAGAGGAAAATTGGCGGAAGAACTGACCATGCTCATCGAGAAAGGGAATGCACATGTGTCATTTTGGGACGCAATTGGAGGTTTACCAGCACAGCTCAGGGGAGCGGTTCCCAAAAATCTGCCTTACAGCATCTGGCAGCTGGTCGAGCACCTGCGGATCACCCAAAAGGATATTCTGGAATTTTCAGAGTCGGAAGCTTATCAGGAAAAAGAATGGCCCAAGGATTATTGGACACCGGCGCTGGAACAGATTGACGAAGAAACCTGGGAAAATTCGCTGGCAGAGATCCGCGAAGATCAGCAACAATTCATCGCATTGCTTCGAAACGAAGAAAATGACCTTTTTACACCTTTCTCCTGGGGCGAAGGCCAGAGTTTGCTCCGCGAGGCAATGCTGATTGCCGACCATAATTCCTATCATACGGCCGAAATTGTGGTGATAAGACGACTATTGAATGCCTGGAAATAGTTACTGACTATATTTCTTCGATCCAGATATCCTTGTAATATACTTTGGCTTTGCCACCTCCGTGGATTTGCAAACCGATAATTCCTTTCTGCGGGATCGACTTGTCGGGCTCAGTGTAGTCGATGGTTTGCGTACCGTTAAGCGAAATTCGAATGCGCCCATTCTCACTGCGTACTTCGTAATCGTTCCATTCATTTCTTTTCAAAATCTTTTCAACTAATGCCGAATCAGGAGCGATCAGGGTTTTGTTCCTTCTCGACTCGTCGTAAAGGCTCGCCCAAAATTTATCACCCAGGTCGGCCTGGTAACCGATCATTTCATAAGCCGGATCTTTGGCCCGCACACTATGGAACTGCACGCCGGTATTGATAAAACCCTCACTGCCGGTCAGCTTGAATTTCACTTTGAGGATAAAATTGGAATAGCTCTTTTTTGTACATAAAAATTCATTGTGAGGCACTGTTTCGCTCAGCGAGCCGCCAGCGATCGCACCGTCCTCAATTCCCCAGGTCGTTACCGTATCGCCTTCCCAACCATTAAAAGTTTTTCCATCAAAAAGTGAAACCGGCTTTTTTTCTGGCGACACCGTGCAGCTCATCAGTATAAGCAGGATGGCGGCGAGCGGGTAGCGTGTCATTTTCGGCATAAGATTTGTATTTTAGCGTTCCGATGATATCTTGGATGTAATAAGTTTTAAAAGCGCCCGCTTCCAGCAATTTTACTATAAGTTGCAGCGAATACAGCTCCGGCGCAGTTTTTTTAATACTTTAACGAGTCTGTGAATGTCCGTTTTTCAAATATGAAATCACATTTATTGGGCTTCTTCTAACGCTTTTTTTTAATAGTATTTGCGCTTTAAATGACCATCCGGCATTTTAAAGCTCCCTTAATCCGTATGATTGATTCTTTTAACGACCGTAAAGACGATCTGTTGGTCGCCATTGAAAGGTTCCAGCTTGTTGCCAAAGCTACCCACGACGTCATCTGGGACTGGGATCTGATTAACAATACCGTTTGGTGGAACGAAGGTATGCGGGAAAATTTCGGGCATGCAATCGAGGGCCTCCAGGAGGGGATCGATTCCTGGTACGACCGCATCCATCCCGACGACCATGAGCGGGTGCTGTCAAAAATACATGAGGCGATTGAACTTCATGAGCCGCACTGGACAGATTTTTACCGGTTCCGTCGTGCAAACGGCGAGTACGCCCAGGTGCACGATCGGGGGTATATTATCATCGCCGGCGGGAAACCCGTCCGAATGGTCGGTTCAATGCTGGATCTTACACAACAGCTCAGGCTGGAAAAAGAGCGGGCGGAAAGTGAGGAGAACCTCAAATTCGCTATGCAAGCCGCGCAGCTGGGTACCTGGAATTATGATCCTGCAACCGGGACAATCGCGGCAAACCAGCGTTGCCGCGATTTATATGGAAATCCGGAAGAAGAAATACTTACCTACGAAATCGTTTCCAGATATATTCACCCCGGCGACCTGCAAAAAGCGAAGGAAGCAATAGCCGCTTCGCTCGACCCAAAAATAAGAGCACTTTATGATATCAGGTACCGGACAATCGGCGCGAAAGACAAATCCTTGCGCTGGCTGCATTGTTCCGGCCAGGCATACTTTACCGAAAACGGAACGCCTTACCGATTTGCGGGAATTACCAGGGATATTACAGATGAGGTCCTGAACCGTGAAAAAGTAGAATGGGCTGACCAACAAGCTGCAATGACGATCGAAGGCTCAGGAGCCGGGTCCTTTCTGGTCAATATCGAAACAGATGAAGTGATATACTCCCCCTCCATGGCTCGGATACTTACGGGTCATGAGGACCGGCACGTTACCCGTCACGTATTTATCGAACACGTTCACCCCGAGGACCGGCAGATCCGGGAAAACGCTTACTCCACTGCGGACGAAACCGGCGAGTTGCGCTACGAGGCCAGATTTATCTGGGATAATGGTTCTGTGCACTGGATAAGGGTGATTGGACAATATCTTTTCGACAGTAGCGGCAAAGCTACTTCCCTGTCCGGAATTGTAATGGATATTTCCGACCGTATTGACTCCGAGCAGCGCATTAGAACCAGCGAAGAGCATTTGCGCACCCTTATCCAGCAAGCGCCGGTGGCAACCGCCTTATTTATAGGAAGGGATTTTGTAATTGATATCCCCAATGCAGCCATGTTAAAGCTATGGGGAAAAGGCGACTCGGTGATCGGTAAGCCGCTCCTGGAAGCCCTGCCAGAACTGACCGATCAACCGTTCATTAAAGTTCTCAACCGAATTTATGAAACTGGCGAAGCCCATTCCGAGCAAAGCGCCAGGGGAGATATCGTCGTTAACGGAAGATTACAGACTTTTTATTATGATTATACATACAAACCGCTTAGGAATGCAAGGGGGGAAATATATGCCATCCTGGATATGGCCGTTGACGTAACTGAGCAGGTTAAGTCCCGCCAGGCGCTCGAAAAAAGTGAAGAAAGATACAGGCAGCTCGCCAACGAGCTGGAAAGGCGGGTGCAGCAGCGGACTGCCGAACTGAACCAGACGAATGCAGAGCTAATCAATTCCAACAATAACCTGCAACAATTTGCATATGCGGCTAGCCACGATATGCAGGAACCACTCCGGAAAATTCAGTCGTTCGGCTCTCGGTTGCAGTCCCTTTATTCGAAGGAACTGGATGAAAACGGCGTGTTTATGCTCAACAGAATCCAGGATGCATCCAAAAGAATGTCGATGATGATTGATGATCTGCTGGCTTATTCAAGATTGACGACCCGCGACACGGAATTCCAGCCGGTGGACATGAAGGAAATTGTCAGTAATGTGCTGACCGACCTGGAAATTGCGATCCAGGAACAGCGTACCCGGATCGTTACAGATGATTTACCAGTAATTTTTGGAAACCGCTCCCAGCTGACCCAGTTAATGCAGAATCTGCTCAGTAATGCGATCAAATACAGAAAAACTGACGAACCTTCCGAAATCAGGCTGTCGTCGAGAGCAGCAACGGCTGACGAGCTTGTCTATATAACCAAACCCCTGGATGGGCACAAGTATGCGCGCATTGAAGTTTCAGACAACGGGATCGGTTTTGATGAAATATACCTCGACCGGATATTCCAGATGTTCCAGCGCCTGCACGGACGCAGCGAATTTTCCGGCTCAGGAATCGGATTGGCGCTGTGTAAAAAAGTAGTGCAGAACCACCACGGGCACATTACTGCCAGGAGCGCGGTTGGTGAAGGATCAGCTTTTATCGTATTTCTTCCGGTTGTCGACGTAAAATAGAGCTGCGGTGTACAGCTCTATTTTTTCCAGATATCCTCGTAATCCTGCGGATGCCGGCGGAATTGCGCATGCACGTACTGACAGAGCGGCAGCACTTGTAATTGCTCCTTGCGGGCGTATGCAACCATCGCATCGAACATTTCTTTGGCAAAGCCCTTTCCCTCCATTTCCGGGTCTACCTCTGTATGATACACGGTAAGTGTGGTTTCGCTGAGCCCGATCACCATTTCTCCGATCTGCTTCCCCTCCTGCTCAATATAAAAAGCGCCCCGCTTCTGGTTGTCCAGCTTCAATTGTATTTCACTCATAAACAATGTTTTAAACTCCTTGCGCAACTTTTTTCATCTTTTCCAGCCCGGTTTTGGCAACCAGCAATGCATCCTGTGCATAGTATCCCTGATTGAATACTTCGAAAGAAAGGATGACAGGTTTCTCAGGATTTTTGAGATTCTTTAAAAGTTCTTTAAGCGGCGCCACCCCGTCGCCAGCGTAAACCCGGTCGGCGTCAGTAATCGTTTCACGTGGCGGTGTTTTCGGGTAATCGTTAATGTGAAATATCTCTACCAGCGGCTTGCCTACATCTTTTACACTATCCATTCCCGAGCCTCCCTTATGCAGATGGTAAACATCCATCAAAACGCGCGCGGAAGGGTGATCCGCTTCTACTGCCACATATAAAAGTTCGCCCACCCTGCTTAAATTTTTGGAAAAGCCCCACAGTTCCAGGTGTGGAGCCACTTTTGTCGTTTCGCCCAATTCCAAAATTGCCCGGTAACGTTCTGCGACCTTTTTCAGATCAAGCGAATCGCCGGTCGTCGCACCCATCGGAGGAGCCGCCACGCGTGGACAACCGATGGCAGCGAGCTGTTCCATTTCCAGTTTCAGCTGTTCCAAAGCCTTACTTCTGGTAGCAGTGTCGTCAACGATCCAGGGCGCAAAACCGATCGCATCCTCTACTTTCAAGCCGAGATCATCGATGATTGTTTTGGCTTCTTTCAGGTTTCCTCCATTTTTGAGGTAATCCTGCAAGGTATTGATCCATATCTCAACAGACCCGTAGCCGGCTTTTGCGGCAACTTCCAATTCCTTGCGAAAGCCAAGTTTGTGACCGCGCAATGTGCTCATATTGAGCGAATATATAAATGGTTCTTTTTTCACTTTCGAAGTCCCGGCGGGTAAAAGTCCTGTACCACTGACAGCCAGCATCGAGGACATTGCTTCTCTACGGTTCATATAATAGGAATGATGAGATAAATTAGTCTACTCGTTAAAGGGGCGCAGTGGAATTTTTTACCGCAACTAAATGTAAATTGGTTTACAAAACCACGTTGAAACCTTGCTCATGGAAACCTCAGACTACAAATTGCCAGCCCTCACGCACATTGGACATGTGCACCTTAAAGTCGCCGATCTGGAACGCTCACTTGATTTTTATTGCGGCCTGTTGGGATTTGAAATCACAACCCGGTATGGAGATCAGGCGGTTTTCATCTCGGCCGGCGGTTACCATCACCATATCGGTTTGAATACCTGGTACAGCAAAGACGCACCACCGGCGGGCCAGCATGGTGTCGGGCTTTTTCACACTGCTATTCTTTACCCAACCCGCAAAGACCTCGCAACCATTCTGGACCGCCTTTTGAAAGCCAAATATCCTCTTTCCGGCGCCAGCGACCATGGCGTTTCCGAAGCGCTATATCTCAATGATCCCGACAATAACGGTGTAGAATTGTATTGGGACAGACCAAAAGAACTATGGTCCTACCTGCCCGATGGTTCGATAGAAATGTTTACCAGATCATTGAATATGCGCGGATTGCTCGGTGAGTTGGGCGAGTAATCTAGTATTTCATCAGCAGATTCAGCAATTTTCTATCGAGTTTCTGACCCTGGAAATCCTCGTAAGCCACATCGTCACGGCGTGAATTGAGCACACCAAAATCCCCCGAAAACTCCCAGAGCGAAAACCCGATCCCGGCGGAAGAAAGAATATCGAGTACGTCCGAAAACCAGGCGAGAAATACCGGATGTGGTGTTTTATTCCAGCATCCGCATTCACCGCAGTGCACCCCTATTCCTTTGGCCACCAGGTCTATCCAGGGTTTGTAGTACTTTTCCAGCATTGCCCTGCTGAGGTATTGGTCACCAACCTGCCCAGGCCACTTTACCTCCGGCAGGTTGTCCGTTTCCTTCATTGCCCACGGTGCCTTATAATGTGAAATAATGCCTGGATGATAACCCCGGCAACTTTGACCGATGTCAAGATCGGCCAGCTCGGGTATTACTGAGCTGCCTACATCGTTTCCGTCTGCAATGATCAGGTGATTCGGGTTTTCTTTCCTGATCGCCTCCTGGGCTGCGAGGGCAAGTTTTCTGTACATAGCTCCGGGTACCGAAGATCTTTTTGAATGCTGATCGTTCATATCTTCCCGCATACTTGGCTCATTAAGGAGATCGAAGCTGATCAGTTCGGACGATACATTTTTATAACGTTTGGCCCACATGTTCCAATGAAAGCAGAATGCGTCCAGCGCTTTTTGGTCCGTCCAAAGATTATAGGGTTCATGAAATCCCGCATTGATGCAATAGCCTGGCGCGCGGTGCAGGTTCAGGCTCACATGCATTTTATATTTATGTGCGGTACTTACCAGCTTATCTATTTTATCAACTGCCTGCTGGTCAATCTGGTAAACCTCTTCCGGAGTGATATTTTTACTTCTGTCGAATTTAAGATAAGCGGGATAAGCCATGGGTATTCTCACAAAATCAAATCCCCAGTCGCTCATCCATTTAAAATATTCTTCGGTCGTTGGCTTGCGGCTGGATGCGGGGTCCGGGGAAAAGAAATCAAGCAGGTTAAAGCCTTTCCATTTGGGCAGCTTGTTCTTTGCATTCTGTGATTGGAAGGTAAATCCCGGAACAGTCCCGACAGCAACCAATGCGCCTGTATTTTTAATGAAAGTCCTTCGATGCATCGTGAATCTGATTATCGTTGTTACTTCCTTTAAAATACAGGCGCAGGAAACATTTACTTAGCATGATCCCGCCCGATGCGGTCTCCGGCAAAACCTTACCTGGAATAAATCATACCCGATACCGTGTAACCGGTGCGGCCTTTGAAATTATAAACCATCTCGACCGCCTGGTCCTGGATATATTTTGCCTTCATTTTCTTGTGAAAATCATCGGGCTGTTTCACTCCATTCACGATGAGTTCTTCCTGACTTAATTTGTAAGAAAGACTACCCTTATCCTTCACCAGTCCGGCGTCGGAAAGATCCTTGATAAGGGCATTTTGCTTTTTCTCAAACTCTTTACGGTCTTTTTCGGCATTTTGTCTCGCCACTTCTGCCTTTTCACGGGCCTTTTCTGCTTCCTCCCTGTTATGGCCAGCGGCAATATGCATTTTCTCCGCCTCTTCACGTAATTTGATGGCCTGGTGGCGAAGGTGCTCGGCCTGTTCGCGTATTTTCTCGGCAGCTTTCCGGCTGTCATCCGCATGCAATCTGCTTTGTTCCGCTGCATCCCTCAGGTTTTCAGCATTGGCGCGTTCGGTATCGGCCTTCGCGCGCATTTCGTCTGCGTTTCTACGCTCAACTTCAGCTCGCTCATGAGCCACTTTGATCTCCTGCTCTATCTGGTCGACCTCTTTTTCGTATAAGTCATATTGATCAGCCGGTATTTCCTTGCCGTCAATGTCCAGTGAAATAATTTTTCCAGCCTTTTTAACGATCTGATATTCTTTACCGCCCGATGTAACGTGATAGGTACTCACACCTTCACTCGCCGAGTATACATTAGCTGAGTAAATGGTGTTATCTGATATAGCCCCCGTTTTCTTTTTTGGTAAAGTGTCAGGGTGATAGTCAGCATGTTGATTGGCAGGGTTTTGAATTGCTACCGATGCATTGATCTGCCGGTCTGTTGCCGGCTGTCTTTGTGGGTCGGATTTTGTCATTGCAGCCGAAAAAGCGGTTACAGCAACCAGACTTAGTGTTACAAATAATTTTTCCATGGCGTTTAATTGTTTATTGTTTTGATAGATAATGCGTTTGATCCTGTCAAGCAGGTGGTTCCGCTTTCTTGAAAAAGCCAATCCTGCGGTCGGTCCTTTCAGGCTATATTCCTGGAAAGTGACCAGTGCATGTACCAAAGAATGACTGTCCTGCATGACCGAGATAGCCAGATCGTCGCAGCAATGCTCGCGTTCCTCCCGGATCAGCCCCGAAAGCCAGAGCAGTGCAGGATTGAAAAAGAATATATTTTCACAAACAATTTGCACAAGGTTGATCAGGTAATCACGGCGTTTGATATGCGCTAATTCGTGCAGCAGAATGGCTTCGATCTGTTCAGTACTGAGGTTGCACAACATTCCGATCGGAAGCAGGATGACCGGTTTCAAATAACCTGCCACCATAGGCACTTTGACCAAAGCCGACTCGAGTAACTGAACGGGTTGGGCTATACGCATCTTTCCGCAAAGTCTTCGTAAATGCGCTTCCCATTGTTCGTCAGGCTCGGTAACGCGCTGTGTCCTGATCTTTTTCAGGTAAAATAGACCACTGGCAGCACTAACTGATTTGAGGGTAAAAACAAATAGCCATATCGTAACAATCAGGGATGAATGCCCGGTGCAAAAGCGAATAGCCGGTTTAATCCAAAACTCTTTTAAGCTGGCTCCAAACGACTCACCGGGACTGTTGTTAAGATATATAGTAGTTTTTTTGTGTGATACGAATTCGTAGGCATTCGAAAGTGACGCGCGACTATCTTCTGTTATTTGCAGCCAGAAAGTGCCCCCTGCCATCAATATAAATGCAAGTAGCAGGCCTGCAAGCAAATTATACCTCAGCGCCGGCTTTGATTTTTTCGTAAACCATAACACAACGCCGGCCAAAACTGCAATAATCAATCCCTGCCAGATTGAATGCATCAGCATCAGACAAACCGACTGGACTAATTTTTCAACGAAAGACTGATTCCAAAAGCTCAAATCCATGGCTAACAGATTTATGTTATTTTTCCAGATTGTTCAAAAAACGCTTGATTTCGTCCAGCTCTTCCGACGAGGTTTTTTTATTCCCAAATAATTGCATGACCAGGCTGGTGGCAGAACCTTTGTACATGGAATCGACAAACTTCTCAAGTAATGCCGTTTTCGTCCGATCCTCAGCCTCCGCCGGGCTATATACGTGTTTCATACTGCTTTCGTCGCGGAGCAATATTCCCTTCTCGGCCATAATTTGCATTAGCTTCAAAGTAGACGAATACTGAACCGCCCGTTTTTCCTCATTCAGCTTATCATTGACGAACCGGACGGTCGACGGACCATGCTCCCAAAGCACCTGCAATATTTCCAATTCTGACTTAGTAGGTTCCATTTTCACGTTTTTAAATTACCAACACCTCAAAGGTAGGAAATTTTTCGTACGAACAAATTTTTATGTTTGTTTTTTTACGCCATTGTCGACGCCATTGTTGGTGTTGTCACCAACAATCATGCACAACGCGAAAGCGCAGCAGAGTTGATCCATATAGTGCGTCAAGCTATATTGAAGTCGGTGACAACACCAACTTCGGCACATACCGCACATACAAATTAATCCTAGTAGTGCGTAACGAATTAATAGGATTCGGCCTGTCCGCCATTGTTGGTGTTGTCACCAACAATCATGCAAAACGCAAAAGCGCAGTAAAGTCAATCCATGTAGTGCGACAAGAATTCAAAAGGATTCGGCCCCTGGTGATAGAACTGGTAGGAGCTATAAAAATATCGCGACTCATCAGCTGCCAGCGTCCATCCTCTGTCCGCCATTGTTGGTGTTGTCACCAACAATCATGCACAGCGCAAAAGCGCACTAAAGTCAATCCATGTAGTGCGACAAGAATTCAAAAGGATTCGGCCCCTGGTGATAGAACTGGTAGGAGCTATAAAAATATCGCGACTCGTCAGCTGCCAGCGTCCATCCTTTTTGTATTGGATTACGATGGATGTAATTCAACTTTTGTTCCAGTATCTCAGGCGAATACAGATCGATACTCAATGGATTTCTTTGCCAAAACTGATACTGACGATCCTTTGACCGCACTTCAAAACCTGATAATAATGGACTCTTGCTATCAACTAAATCGAATTTGATTTGCTGAGCCGTGTATTTCAAGAAATCCCGTTGCACATTCTGCAAAAGAAGATTCTTATTGATCCGCCATATCAAATGGATATGGTTTGGCATAATTACGAAACCATGAATTTTGACTCGTCCGTTATTCACCAGAAATCTCATACTTTCGATGATGATATCCTTGTATTTATCTGACGCCAGAATGTCTTTCCAGCGAAGTATCGTCGCAGTAAAGAATTGAATGTAATGTGTTTCCATCAGCTTTTTCCCTTTTAGACGTCGAAGGAAAGCTTTGGTAACATGTTGGCGGATTGCATGCTCGTTGGTGACAACACCAACGATGGCGGAAATGTCTTTCCAGCGAAGTATCGTCGCAGTAAAGAATTGAATGTAATGTGTTTCCATCAGCTTTTTCCCTTTTAGACGTCGAAGGAAAGCTTTGGTAACATGTTGGCGGATTGCATGCTCGTTGGTGACAACAGCAACGATGGCGGAACGATGGGGGAAAATTGAATATAATCTGTTTCCATCGGCTTTTCCCTTAGACGTCGACAGAAAGCTTTGGTAACATGTTGGCGGATTGTATGCTCGTTGGTGACAACACCAACGATGGCGAGACATGTTGGCGGATCGCATGTTCGTTGGTGACAACACCAACGATGGCGGAAACACCAACGATGGCGAGGCGGACGCATCATTGTCGGCGTTGTCACCAACAACAGCCGCCACAACGGCCGCCACCAACATAAAAAATGCCGCCACCTCGCGGCAGCGGCATTTTCCTTATTACATGTTAGCCTAAGCCATCAACGCTTTCCGTGCATACTCAACACACTTCGCTGTTTCCTTCACAGCATCCGAGCCCGCCGGTATTTCGTATTCCAGCTCGATGGTTGCCGGAAATTTGTATTTCTTGCTACGCATTAGTTCAAGCACAGGAATAATCGGCGTGTCGCCGGAACCCCATACCACATTTGCTCCGCCATTCGCTTTGGATTTGCGATCCTTGATGTGCATGCTCTTAATGTGCTCGTGTTTGGCATTGATGAGGTCAATCGGCTCGAAACCTGCCGCCACGTAATGCCCCATATCGAGGTTCATTGCATTGTATTTCGACTGACCCAGTGCGGTATCCCACCAGGTTGGCGTTTGCTGAGTGTGCCCGTGATAGGCAATGAATGTTTTGTTTTTGGCAGCGATATCTCCCAAACGCTTGGTTTGAGCCGAATCATTCGGCAATTCGACCGTCGCCTGATTTGCCCCCAATGCTTTTGCTGCGCGCAGTGCGTAATCGACTTCCGCATCCGTATTATTTACGCCCAAAGCATTTGGCTTGTAAGCATAGATGGTTACACCTGCATCATTATACATTTTTCGCAGCTGCGTGAACTTATCCATCGAAACTTTGGCGCGCCATTCGGCCATTTTGGTACCATGCTCCTTCATGGCGGCCCTCTGGTCTTCCGTCATTTCCGGGCGCTTACCGTCCGGGCCGGGCGTCATATTCGGGCGTGGCGGCGCTTCCGGCGCTCCTGCAAACTGCTCAGGCGTATTGCCCATCATTTCGATCGCGCTGATATTACATTCAACGCAATATTTCAATATACTTTCCGCATCCTGCGGCATACTGCGCCACGAATAGGTAATCGCGCCGACCTGCACGCCGTTGAAAAGTGAATTCGGTTTGCCTAAGTTCTTGATATAAGCCGGTGCGCCGATAACAGGCGTACGGAGCAGCGCAAAACCTGCGGCTGCAAGTGCCGAGGTGCCTAAAAACCGACGTCTGGACAAGTCTTGATCTTCCATGAGTTGTATAAATTTGGAATAGTTTGGTTAGTAATATCTGCCTACATATTTATTCTCGACAATCATTTTCTTCATTTTCGCCGGATCAATGGGCCCTTGTTGCGAATACACAATCTTTCCACCCGGCTCAACGAGTAAAGTATAAGGTAAAGCGCCCTGCCATTTCGGGTCTACTGCCTCGATTAGCTTATATTTATCATCCACATTAAAAATGTAATTGGGATTGGAAGCATATTTTCCCTGCAAAAATTTCAATGCTTTTGCCTTTTTATCCGGACTATCGGCGCTGATAGAGACAAACTCGAAATCGCGGCCCCTGTACATGTGATGCATCGTCATAAAATCAGGGAATTCAGTTACACAAGGCCCGCACCACGTTGCCCAAACGTTGATCAGCCGAAGCTTATCCGTCTTATTTTGAATCAATTCCTTCAAACCGGCTTCGTCGATCGTTTCCAGCTTTACCGGTTCTTTGGCCCAGCCAGCCTGCTCGCTTTGCGCCCCGGATTCCTTTGCCGCCCATTTCATTGAACAGCCGAACGTTTTGGTATTTGCTACCGGAACAGGCTTGCCTGCAACCAGTGCCTCAATTGCATTTCTGGCGTCCATATTTTTAGGCGTGCCGGTTGGTTTTTCTACATCGTCGATTCTACCGTTGTACTGCAATTTTCGGCTTTTGTCAAATATAAAAATATGAGGCGTCGCTACCGGGCCGTACGCCAAAGCCGTTTTCTGATCATCTCCATCATATAAATAGGGGAAGTTATAACCCATATCTTTTGCCCGGATCTTCATTTCATCGTAAGTATCACTCAGGTCTGTATAACCCAGTTCATCAAGCCGGATCGCTTTGGGATCATTGGAAGAAATAGCAATTACGGCTACCTTTTTCGTCTTAAAATCAGCGGCTAATGCTTTAATACGTCCTTCGTAAGCTTGTGCAGTCGGACAGTGGTTGCAGGTAAAAACGATTGCCAGAACTTCGGCGGCGGCAAAACTTTTCAATGAATAACGTTTTCCGTCTGTTCCGAGCAAATTGAAATCCGGTGCTGCCGCACCGATTTTCAGCGTTTCCGGTTGATCCGCGCTCATTACTTTGCCGGCGGCTACCAATAGAATAAACAACAAGACTGAAATTCTGTAACGTGAGCACATAAGTCTGGCAGTTTAATTTCAACATTAATTTAAGCCAAAAGAAATAACACTCCAACAAAATACTGTTTTTGTACCATATTGTGATTTTAAAAGTGGCGAGAATGAATTTTGTAGAAATATTAAACTTGTCCAACCACTTGATGTGGGATTATTCTGAATTTCCAGGAAAGTGCTGACATACTGCTGTCATACAGCCTGACTTACTTTGAATATAAATAACTGATCAACTAAAAAGATATCAAAATGGCAGGATCAAACGGATTTCGGGGATTTGCGACGATGACAATTTATGCCGCCGATCACAAAGCTGCAATCGACTGGTACACAAAAGTTTTCGGCATAGCGCCCTATTTCAACAAGCCGGGCTATTCCGAATTTCGCATTGGTGACTATGAAAACGAAATGGGTATCATTGATGCCAAATACGCCCCTCCCGGCGCGGCTGATAAACCGGCAGGAGTGATTACTTCCTGGCATGTAGACGATCTTCCGGGAACATTTCAAAGATTGCTTTCATTAGGAGCCACAGAGTACCAGCCCATTATCGAACGCGGCGCTGGTTTTATAACCGCCGCAGTTGTCGATCCTTTCGGCAATATTCTCGGCATTATGACCAACCCGCACTACCTCGAAATCCTCGGAAAGAATGGAAACTAAGGACGGAAAAGAAGTAATTCAAGCCGCTTCTGCCAGTGAATGGCGGGAGTGGCTCGACAAAAATGCGGACACTGCGAGCATCGTGTACCTGGTGATTTATAATAAAAATAGCAAAGTTCCCAGCATTGGATACGCCGAATCGGTGGAACACGCGCTATGTTACGGCTGGATTGACAGCAAGACCATGAAACGTGATGAAAACAGTGTGTACCAGACATTTACAAAAAGAAAACCTGTCAGCAACTGGGCGAAAAGCAATAAAGAACGAGTTGCCCGCATGACGGAGCTGGGCTTAATGCGCCCGCAAGGCCAGGCCATGATCGATCTCGCCAAACAAAACGGCTCCTGGGACAAGCTTACTGACGTCGAAAACGAAGTACTGGCCGACGATCTGAAGCAGGCTTTCGCGACAAACAAAAAGGCGTTCGAAAACTTCATGGCCTTCGCGCCCTCCGCCCGTAAATTCATCCTCCAATGGATTTACGCTGCCAAAAGACCTGAAACACGGGAAAAGCGTATTAAGGAAACGGTGGAGAAAGCAGCGGAGAATTTGAAGGCTTATGCCTGAAATAAGTTTAAATAAAAACAGTTAACTCATTGTCTTACAACAAGTATATAGCGAGTATCATTACAGTCCAGACGGTGAATGCTGAAGTATTTGGAGATAGATAAAGGAGTCACCGGCACTACACTTTTGGTTATTTAACCGTATTCTCCAATACAATCACCGAAGGCCCGTCGGAGAGCCATTTTTGGCCTAGTCCGGTTTTGTCGCCTTTGGGGATGAAGTAGACGAAAGAGCCCAGAACAATATCCGTGTCCCCGTCTCCATCCATATCACCGGCATCCATGACCGACCATCTGCCTTCGGGCGATTCAGGAAATGAATAATCCCTAAATTTCAGTCTGCCCTTGTTTTCCAGGTAAACGAAGCTTTCGTGTGGGTAGCGCTTGTAGTCCGGGAAGAAAGATATCGCGGCAATATCCAGATCGCCATCCAGGTCATAATCCCGCGCCATAGCCTTGTATGCACCATTCAACTGGTAGAAATACGCCTGTTTGAAGTTAGATTTACCGTCGTTTAGATATATATATACCCCGTGGTAATCTTTCAGGATCGGCGTTTTGTCTGCGTTGTCGCCGCATACGTATATGATATCGTCGAAACCGTCTTTGTTAAAATCGGCCAGTTCCATGTATTGTGAGCCGTTGAGCGGCGAAAAAGTTAACAGGCGCTTTTCCTTGAACTGACCTTGTCCCTGATTTTCATATAACAAAATCCCCTCATCCGCCTGCGCCATCAGTACATAGATATCAGGCAGTTTGTCTCCATTCGCATCTTTGATAATGGCCGTGATCGCGCCGGGGCGCTCATTCAGCACCCTCTTATCGTACCCGCCTCTCCCGTTGTTTGCATACCAGGCCAACTGACCAGTTTCATTACCAAATTCACAAGCGACAATGTCTTCGAAACCGTCATTGTTCAGGTCACCGTAGGCCATATTTACGGGTCGGCGCAAGTTGGAAACAGGAGTATTGGACAATGCATAACCTGCCGCACCTTTCACCCATCTTTGCACCGAACCTTCCGCTGCATCGGTAGGAAAAACCGTATTACCGATCGTCGTCACATAGAGCTCTTTGGATGTCTGGTAAAAATGCACCGGAGCAGAGGGCAACGCTATGGTATATTGCGCTTCGAGACGCGGATTAAGGAAAGTCATTTTTTTCTGCTTACCCTTCCCGTCGCTGAACACAATCCCTTGTTTATCAGGCAATATCTTCACCATCGTTGTCAATGCAGGTCGGTGGGCAGTTGGCGGCTTTCTGTATTTAAAATGTCGTAGTCCCAATTGGATCTTACGGCTGCGAACCGGTGCGGGGATACTGTCCGGCGCATTATCCAGATAGTACTGCTCTATTTTTTGCCAATCTGCCTTCGAAATAATAGGCTTTTCGGGAAAGATATGGGCGCTTTTCACCACTGAGCCACCGGTTTTAGGATTGAATAAACTGTCCGGCCTGGTGACGCCGGCGTAGATACCCATTCGTTGGCCCATTGCAGGAAGTACCTTTTGCCAGCTGGCTTTCGGAAGTATTTGTGGACTGACCAATAGGTGACAACGGCTGCAATGCGCTATCGAAAGCTCCCTTCCCGAAAGATTCGAAACAGCAGGCTCTTTCAAATCTGCATCGTCATCTTGTTTCCTGGATTTACAGGAAAGAATTGTACAAAGGAGAATACAAAAAAGGAGAGTTTGTTTCATTCTAATTTTAATACATTGAACCACAATTTATGAAAGCCGCCCCATGTATCAACTCTCCTACTATTGTTTCGGGCTACTATTGGCACTAACAGAAATCAATCCCACATTCGTGCCCATTCGTGCATTCGTGGCCAGAGAAGAAATAAAAATCAATCCAGCAGACAGCGCCAAAATGGTTTTTATCCCTTCCGGCGAATTCATCATGGGCAGCGATTTCTCCGAGCTTGAAGCTATCTGGAAAAAATTTCAATGGGACCGTCAGGAATTACAATTTACAAAAAGCGAACAGCCAGCGCACCGGGTATCATTAGACGGTTTCTGGATGTATCAAACCCTGGTCACCGTCGCCCAGTACCGGAAGTTTTCCAGGCTAACCAACCGTCAAATGCCTGAATCACCCATCTACGGCTGGGCAGAGGAGCATCCGGTTGTGAATGTAAGCTGGCACGATGCCACAGCCTATTGCGATTGGGCCGGCGGCAGGCTTCCCACTGAGGCAGAATGGGAACGCGCAGCAAGAGGCAGCCACAATGGAATCGGCGATAATGCCAGACATATATTTACCTGGGGCGATTCAATGCCCGTCAAACCAGTGGCTAATCTCGCCGATGAAATATTTCTGAAATCGGGCTACTACGCCAATCCAAACTTTCACATTTTTCGCGGCTATACCGACGGCTTTGTAACCGCGTCGCCAGTCCGCCAATTTCCAGCCAATGGATCAGGTCTTTTCGACATGGCCGGGAATGTACTGGAATGGTGCAGCGACTGGTATGCGCTTGATTACTACCGGCATTCTCCCTCCAAAAATCCAAAAGGCCCCGCAACCGGCGACCGGCGTGTTTTGCGGGGAGGGGCATTTGATACCATCCCAACGATTACCCGGATCGCGCGGCGACTTGGCAACTATCCTGATATCAAAAACAATGAAAAAGGATTTCGCTGTGTTTTTGAAAAATGACTTAATTCAAAATCACTTCCCTGGCAATGCCACCTGCGCATTCGTTTTCAGATAGGCGATAAGATCAGTCACTTCTTTGTCACTCAAATTCTCCAATAACCCCGTCGGCATCATGGAGGCGGGCGTCACTTCCCGCGTTTGGATATCCGATTTATTGATATTGACCGCGTCCTGGCCCACAATTCGGAGCGTCACCTGTCTTTCAGTTTCTTTGGCAATATTACCAACGTAGGTTCGGCCGTCGCGGGTGGTGACTACTACCATTTTGTAATCATCCTGTATTTCACCGCTCGGATCGAGGATATTCCCTAATAAATAATCGAGATTCGCCCGATTGGAACCGGTCAGCTCAGGACCGATAATACCACCTTCGCCATACAATTTATGACAAGGCGCGCAGGTATTCTGGAAAACCATTCTTCCGTTCGCCTTGTTCGCCGAGGCGACGGATTGATCAGTAAGCAGGCCGCGATACTTCTTATACGCTTTTTCATCAAAAGCAACGTGATCTATCGGCCCCCATACTTCCACAAAACCACTGCCCACAACCCGCCGTAACTGACGCGCCACGAAGGTTGGGACGTCCTTTTTCGGGATCGTATTTTTAGAAATAGCCTGCGTCAGCAGCCAGCCCGATTTCGGACGCGAGGCCAGCGTTTGGATCGCTTCGGATTTCTCGGTATTGTTCAGTTTAGAATAACGCTCAATCAGCGATTTAGCCAGAGGTTCGTTGTCGAATGCGGCTATACTTCTGATCACTTGCAATCGCAATTTGTTATCGTCCAGCAATGCCGGCAACTCTTTCAACAACTCCGGCCGCTGGCGGCTGGTAAGAGATTGAAGTGCCCTGGTTCGCTGGTCGAGCGGTGCGGTTTTACTTTTCAAGATGGCCAGATCCGCTTTTGACGCTTCCGTATCGCCAAACTGACGCGATAACTCAGTGGCCAGCTTGGCTGTTGCGTTATCTGCCTGTTTCAACTTCGCATATACCGCATTCCAGTTGGCCGGTGTTTTGATATCCGTCCTCCCGTCAAGGCCGTCGCGCATTCCTTCAAGCAGGTTCGTCCGGTTCGCAGGCGCTTTGCCGATTGCAGCAACGAGCATTTGAATCTGGTCTGCGTCAACAGTCCGGCGTGCAATAAATTGGGTCACCATCGGGATTTTTGATTTTTCCGACATGGTAAGCGCTTTGGCAGGATTCGCTTTCACAAGAGGTTCGATACCAAACCAGATCATCTTCGGCAGATTATGGTCCTCCGAATCTTCCGCGTGCGAAAGCAGTCCGGCTGCAACATTCCATTTTGCAGCATCGTCCATCCGCTGCAATGCTGCCGCCAGGTACAACCTCACCACCGCCGACTTTTCCTTAACCGCCATTTTAGTAAACTTAGCAACTGCATTTGCCGAGGGTTTGCGATCTTCCGTCAAAAACTGTACAGCCCAGCCGCGGATGTACGGATCCTGGTCGTCAAGCGCTTTTGTCAATGCATTTTCATCCAGGTTACCAGTCACATTCAGAGTCCACATCGCCCTGAGCCTGTGATCGGCATTGCCGGTAGATTGATACAATTCTGTCAATTTTTTCAATGCAGCCGGGTCGATCTTTCCCTTGCCTGCTCTGTTTTGCAGGATAATTTGTGCCCGGCGCGCATGCCACTCGCTTTTGCTGGTCTGGAGATCCGCGAGCTCGGTATCCTTCATTTTGTTAAGGTCGGAATACCTGCCTTTCCAATCTTCCGCCAGTGATTTTTTGGGGGTTATTCTAAAAATGCGCCCGGTTTCCGAGTTAAGTACATCAGAACCGCAAATATCTGCATCGTGCCAATCCAGCACATACATCGCGCCTTCCGGGCCGATTTCCATACTAAACCCTACCCACTGCGCATTGTTGGCCATCATAAAATCGTCGCCGTGCTTACCCGAAAAACCAGAGCCTTTTGGCACCAGTACATCCGACAAAATCCCATGCTCATGGATATTGGCCATGAAAATCTTACCTCTTTCATTCTCAGGAAATGCGTCCGACAAATACACCCGCGCGCCACCGTGCGCCGAGCGGTGACTGTGATCGGCAATAGTTTTAATATCATTATAAACGTAGGGATTAAAGTGCTGCCCGCCCTGGCGATGGTAAATACCTCCGGGAATCACATGCCATAAATGAGGTATCACACAGGCAGTAATGAGCATCTGACCCTTCGCGTCAAAATCAACTCCCCACGGATTACTGAAACCGTGCGCGACTACTTCGAAGATTTTTTTAGTAGGATGATAGCGCCACACACCCCCATTGATATCAACCCCATTTTCAACCTGTATATCTTCCGGAAACGGGTCTTTGTGTTTAAAAAGCTGCCCTTTTCCGATCGGCTTACCCACTTTCGAAGGTGTCGCAAAACCCTGCAAACCGTACAGCCAGCCATCAGGGCCCCAGTGAAAGCTGTTCAGCGTTTCATGCCGGTCGCGGATTCCCCAGCCGGTCAGGCGCACTTCAATATCCTCCATATCGGCTTTATCGTCACCGTTTTTATCAGGGACAAAAAGCAAATTTGGCGGCGCACCTATAAACACTCCGTCAAAACCCACGGCCAGCGCAGAAGGAAATGCGATTCCCTCCATAAACACTTTTTTACTATCCGCCACGCCGTCGTGGTCGGTATCTTCCAGGATCAGGATCCGGCTGTTGCCTGCATTCGAAAATCCTTTCCCGCGCGATTCATAGTCTTTATTCTCTGCAATCCACATCCGTCCTCTATCGTCCCAGCAAAATGCCATCGGCTGTGTCATCATCGGTTCGGAGGCCCAGGCATTTACCTGAAAACCATCCTTGATCGTCATCGCAGCTACTGCTTCCTGCGCACTGAGAAACTTGGCTTCCCTGCCCTCTTTCTGCGCCAGTGCCCACAAGGCGGTGGCGCTGTAAAGACCATTATCGCCCACAAATTCACCAAACGTTTTGTTCAGCTCCACATCATTCAATTCTCCTGTGTAGATGACGAGTTCGTGTTTGATGATTTCAGTTTCGCCTTTTTTAATATGCCAGTCGCCTTTCCGGGCACGCGCCGGACCGGCTCCCAGCTGCCCGTCGACCCGCCAAATCTGCGGATAGCCTTTGTTTTGTTTATGATCAAGAATTGCAATATGCGCCAGATCGTCGCGGCCCTCCACCTGCATACCAATATCCACCCAGTGCGCTGCCTGTCCTTCTGCTTTCTCGTTCTTTTGCCGCGCCGCATTCACTACCTCGCCTTTAATTCCCTCTTTCCAGGGCATTCTTACGAACAGGCCGCCGTAATCATACTTACCGATCGTCACATCCGTTTGCGCCTCCCCATTCCATTCAAGATCGAGGAGATATTTGCCATCCTTAATCCGCATTGACCAGTTTTGCGTCTCAGTCAGCACGGCGGTACCGGTGGAATCGAGCAGGTCGTAAACCGTTTGCCATTTAACCTCAACACCCTTACCCTGAACCACTTGCGACGAAACTTTGCGCCAGTAACTTCCCTCGGGATGATGAAAATAATCGCGGCCGTTTACGCGGGTATATCCCCAGTAAATGCCGGTCTGATGTTTGTGGTGTCCGGGGCTGTATTCAGTGAGCACGCCCTTTCCGTCGGGAGCCATGATCGGGTGCAGATAGGGCCTGAAATCTTTTTTCGCATTTTGTACCAATATTGGCTGTCCGCCGGTACTTTTCGAGATGCTGATCACTTCGCCATCGCTGCTGGCCACCGCTTTCAGCTGGATATCCTGGGGAAGTATCCTTGCGGACTGCTCGGCTGGCTTGCGGAAATCATAGCCAAAATTGATCAATAAAAAAACCAGAAATAATGGCACTGACCTCATCAAATTCATAAAAAATTGCGGATTTTAGGATAATATCAGGATGGATTTTTCTTCCCGATTGTTAGCAGGATAAGTAGATTCTGCACAGAAATTACTCGCAAAATCACAATCAGCCACGAGCATTAAAGGTTATGACTTTTATAAAAATCATCTTCCTGTTTATTCTGATCATGATGATGCAGCATCGGGGGATCATCTATCGCACTGGCAAAACCACTGTTGCGCAGAAAAAAGCGGTGGAGGCTAACGAATCTGTTTTACCCAAAAGCAAAAACTTGCTGGGTTCCTGGCGAATGTACGGAGTCAATCAGGGAGATCCGATTGCACTGGGGCCGGATGGAAAAACGCTGGAAAATACGCCGATGAGCAAGAAAGAACTGTTTATATCCTTTTTTCCCGACGGCAGTTTTACCCAGATCCGTGATAACAATGTTTACAGTATCGGAAAATGGTCGTATGATAGTACTTCGCAATCCGTTTTTCTCACGTCAGAAAGAATTACCCAGGAGGTAGGCATCGCATTCAATATGGCAGAAAACGGACTTCGGGTGATGCATTTTGAATTCAACCCGCAGGAGAATATGCTGCTGATGGAATATGGAAAACCGCTCAGCAACTACCGTGAAGATCCGTTTTTTGCAAAAAATAACGAGTGGCGCATCAAACCTGAAAAGGCTGAGAATGCAGGCCAGCTACGCAGCAGGCTAAGCAACTATTTACTGCATAATATCTACCTTTTGAAGGCTGCAAAAATCCGTGAGCACAATCGGGTTTCCTGGGAATTTTCGGAAGGTATACTCCGGATCTACAATCCCGGCATTGGCGTGGTCAAGCCCGGCCAGGTCCCTGCCGCCTGGATCAATACCTTTCATTCACAGGAAGATGCCAAAAAAGCGTTTGGGATCTTCGAAGACTGTATAGCCCGCTCGAAGTTCAAAGGCAACGGTAGCGGAAATTGGGTGGAGCAGAATTACAGGATCCTGACGGATATCCGCAACGGACTTGCCCCCGGCCGTTTAAGGGGAGAGACACGACACAATGCCAAAAAAAGCCCCCAACAGGGGGTTTAGGGGTAAAGTGCGGAGCCGAAGCTCCGCGCTGACACTTTTAAAGGACGGTTTACAGGATGTAAAATTTATCGGGCGTGTAAACCACCGGAACCTGATCGTCGCGCATCATTTGTTTCAGGTCACGTTCGATGTTCCGCGAAATGGTCATCACCGGCGTATCTGTTGGTTTGTTTTCAAATGGATCTTGCAGGTGAATAGCCATTTTCTCGATCAAAAAGAAGCAGGCAGTAATCACGATCAACACCGGAACCATCAGAAAACCAAATAGCTGCACCAGCCCGAAAGGCAATAGTAAGATGAAGAAGTGCAATGCAAGATGGATATATAAACTATAAGTCGAAGGGAAAACCGTATTCTTGATACGCTCACATTTTCCCATTGCGTCGCAAAGGCGGGTCAGGGTACCATCAATTTCGATTTGCTGATAAGGATTCACCCAGCCCTGCTTCAACGCATTTTTAAGATCGCGGGCATGTAACTGGAGTAGTCCGACGTGCTTGTTGTCATAATCCTTTACATATTCGTATTCCTCTTCGGTCACGAATTTGCTGATCAGCGGAAGCGGGTCATCCTTGCGCAGCCCTTTTCCCAAAGCATAGCACCAGGCAATCTGTCTTTTGATCATCCGCTTTTTAAAACCGTCGATACTTTCAGAATCATAAGGCTCTTCCATCAGCGAAATGATCTGGCGGGCCAGGGTGCGCGAATCGTTGACAATTGCTCCCCAGATGATCCGCGCTTCCCACCAGCGGTCGTACGCCTGGTTGGAGCGGAATGCCAGCAGCAGGGATATGATCGTCCCCAAAACCGTGGGAACCGTCATCGGAATGGAGATATTGGTGATGTGAAAGTTCTGGTAAATGATTTCTATCGCCACACCATAAATTGTCACAAAAAATATCTCATATTTTATTTTACCGAAAATATATCGGATCGGAATGTTCTTTTTGAGCAGCATAATTGGATCACATTATCATTTCACACATTTCTTTCACAAACGTCTCAGTTCATTGCCGACGATTCGGCGAATGCCGAGATGCTGATCAGGTCAGCGTTGATCAAAGGAATGCCACTCTTTTTCAGGACCGGAAGTGCGTCCAGACTGGCCTTATTGAGCTTTGGAAAACCATGGCGCTCCGAATACGCAATGCTATCGACTTCATGGTATTCCATGAAATTTTTGAGTGCGGCCAGCTTGCTTCCGTAAAAGAAATCGATCTTGATGCTTTTCAGATTTTCGGAGTACTCATCTTTGAGCAATTTACAATCCGACCAAAAGGATTCGGAGACGAATTCAAACTCCTTTTCACGGTAGCCTGAGAAAAGCAGGTCCTGGATATCGTCCGCCACATGGAAGAGGTGGGTAAAAACAATCTTCACTTCCTCATTGGAGTCTCTTACGATCGCTTCGGCAACCTGAATACTTTCATTCGTAAAATCTGTTGGGATCATTACAGTCTTCATACTCTCTATCGGTTTGATTAACAATGATTTTCCCTGAATAAATCAGTGATACAATGTTACGGCAGAGATATTAGGCTGTCTTAAGAGGGAAATTATAATACAGTGTGAGACTTATTAGAATGGGATGAGAATGTTAAAACCGGATTAGAGACGGGCTTTTCTGAATGGAAGAAACGTTTTGAAGCGGGTGCCGGCACCTACTTTGCTTTGCACATCGACCTTGCCCTCGTGCATGCGGATGATATTGTGCGCCAGCGGCAGGCCGATCCCGTAGCCTTTGTAGCGTTCGGTATTGGATGCCCGGAAAAACGGCACGAAGATCTGCCCGATTTCCCGATCCGGTATGCCGATTCCTTCATCTACAATTTCAACGATTGCATCATGCTGGTCGGAGCTGATGATGATCTCGACCGGCTTGTTGTCGGAATATTTACAACTGTTCAGGACAATGTTCGTAAATGCAGCTTTCAAAAGCACTTTATTCCCGTTAACAACCAGCTTTTCTTCATTCTCCGGAAGCAGATCGAAGTTAATGCTTACCCTGTTATCGGCATTAATCTTGTCCGCCGCCTCCTTTACAGATAAAATCAGCTCATCGATGCGCAGCCACCCCCATTCTTCCTTCTTCCCGTCAAATCCCGTCTGGGCAAGGCTTAGCATGCTGCTCGTCAGGTGTTCGAGCTTTTCGGATTCCTTATATATATTGTGGAGCGATTGCCGCGCATTTTCGGGTAGCGACGGAACGCTCAGTCCCAGCTCGGCCTCGCCCGTGATTACCGTAAGTGGCGTTTTGAATTCATGCGAGGCATTGCTGACGAAGTTATTCTGTATTTCAAAGGTAATTTCCAGCCGGTCGAGCATATCATTGAAAGTCCTCGAAAGGTCCTCAATATCATCGTCACTGTTGTCGATCACGAGACGCTGGTGCAGGTTATGGGCATTGATCCCCTTCACATTGCGGATAATCCGACGGATTGGCTTGAAGATCTCATCAGAAAAAAGCTTGCCGAAAGTAAAAATAAAAACCAGCGAAATCAGGAAACCGGTCACGAGCAGGTTTTTAAGATTTTCCATTTCCGCCAACCCATAAAGGTCCACCGCCGACGAAATAACAACAATCTTTTTATCACCATCGACAATCCTTCTGCCTACATAGGAAGTATCATTTGCGAAAAATCGGGCTTCATTGTTTTGCAGCAATTCTTCATAAAAACTCTCCGGTAAGGGCAGCCTGGGCCGTGCTTTGGGATCCGCGACCGATAGCAGTACTTTATGTTTTTCAAAAGCAAGGTCGCCCAGGTGCCTTTTTTTGATATCATAATAAATTGGCTTTCGCGATTCATTCTCTTCCAGGATCGCGTGACCGATGATATCAGAGCGCACTTCGAGCCGGTGGTAGAAGCTGGATGAAATACTTTCGGAAGCAAAAATGTAGACGAATACGCTCAGCGCGACTATAATACTCGCCGACAGTAATGTGAAAAGTAATGCAATCTTATTTTGAATCTTCATAGGCCTGACGCACCACATAGCCCATTCCGAAAACGGTATGAATAAGCTTTACATCGTGGTTTTTATCTATTTTTTTCCTTAGATAGTTGATGTAAACGTCGACGACGTTGGTACCCAGGTTGAAGTTGATGTCCCAGACATTTTCCAGGATTTCGATCCGGTTCAGTACCCTGTTGGTATTGGAGAGCAGATATTCCAGCAAACGGAACTCTGTCGCGGTAAGATCAATGGTGGCGGAGCCCCTTTTAACGGTCTTCGTTACTTTGTCGAGCGTAAGGTCGCCCAGGCTTAGTATCCCTTCCTTTTTCTCCACTTCTTTTCCCCTGCGCGTAAGGGTCCGCAGGCGGGCTTCCAACTCGGCGAGCTTGAAAGGTTTTGTCATGTAATCGTCAGCACCTGCGTCGAGGCCTGAAACAATGTTTTCGGTGGTCCCGAGCGCGGTGAGCATCAGTATCGGTTTTATAAACTGGGCGTTTCGCAGTCTGCGGCATACCTCCATTCCGTTGATCATCGGGATCATCAGGTCGAGGACCACAATATCGAAACTATGTTGAAGCGCCATTTCCAGCCCCGACTTTCCGTCCATCGCAATTGTAATCTCATATCCCGAAGCGGATAATCCGCGCTGAATCACGGAAATGACACCCGGATCGTCCTCAATAAGCAGAATCTTCATTAGTATCGTTTAATTCCCAGCATAGGTCGTGCTGTCAAGGTATAAAAAAAGCTTGTGCCAAATGCTTTCTGCGTCCACGTAATTCTCGCATTTGGCGATTATTAAGGTAGGGACATAAAAAAAAGGGAAGAAACATTTCTTCCCTTTTTTCAATCAAACTCAACGAACCCTGTTAGCCAGAGTCAATTCAATTACTTAGCAGAGTTGCTTTTTAATTGAAGTCCTACGATTGCTGCTTTTTGGTCAGCACTGTGTTTATTGGTGTCAACTGTCAATTTATCTTTCTGTGGAGCAGGGCTGTCCAGAACGGGAAGTGAAACAGGCAGCGCTTTGTTCAAAACTGCAACTGTTGTTTTCTCCTCAATAGTATATGTAGTATTGTTGGCACCGGCGTAAGTTGCGATAGTCAAAACCATCATGGCAGTAGCTATCATTGTTTTTGCATTTTTCATTGGTAATAGTGGTTTACTTGTTCTTGTGTTTTTCTGTATCATTTACAGGTACAAATATACTACAATATTTTGAATACAAGTAATATACACCATTATCAACCAAACTATATTCTGAAAAATATGACTTTCCAGTACTTAAAAAAGGCAACTTTCGAGTAAAATAAATGGTATTATTCAAAGTTTTCAATTTCAAAAAATGTAATAATGAGCGGTTTTCCGCGATGGAAGATTTGGCGGGAATGCGGGAGATGCTAATGCAATATTACGGTAACGTTAACACAGATATATAATTTGGGAGGAATCCCCATTTTCAAAATAATCTTCTGAGTGGATTTTACCATTAGCCATTTTCAGCAACAATTGACTGATTACCCCGGTTATAAACCAAAAAATATTTTCAAAAAAATTGAAAATATTTTTCTGCAACTGATTAACCGGTTGATTTTTATTCAAAACTAGACTGACTCTGAGCCTTGTAAACCCTCGCTGATCACTTACATAGCCGTGTTTGGCGTTTCGATAGAGGGCAGGTGAATGGTGATTCCTGAAATTTCGCAGAGCGCCAGAAACTCGGACAGGGACGGAATGGCGCCCTGATTCAATATGTTGTCGGCGGTACTTGCAGAAATGCCGGCTTCTTCCAGCGCAGTATTGAGATTGAGACCTTTTACTTCAATGATCTTCCTGATCTCGATGATCATTTCCTTTGCGCGGGATTCATACACTGTCGTTTCCATATGATTGTGGTTTTAATTCAGAATCAAAAAAGACTAAAATTATGCCACCTGTCCGCATTTTGTCCTGGCGCGGCATTTGCGTGAAGTCCTGCTGAAACCGGTAACCAATGTGAAGGAAGCATTGTTATCCCTAATAAACATCAACAATTAAAAGAATGAGTACAACAAGAGAAAATCCAGCCACATTTCGTATTGCTGGGGAAATTGAGGTCAACAGACTCGGTTACGGGGGAATGCAGCTCACTGGCAAAGGTGTCTGGGGCGATACGCCCGACCGGGAGAATGCAAAAAAGGTATTACAGGAAGCGGTCGCAGCCGGCGTCAACTTTATTGACACTGCCGATTCGTACGGCCCGCACACCAACGAGGTACTGATTGCCGATGCATTGCATCCCTATCCGCAAAACCTGCTCATCGCCACCAAAGGCGGCCTCGACCGTACGGGACCAAATAAATGGCCGGTCAACGGAGATCCGAAGCATATTCGGGAAACGATCGACGGAAGTTTGCAACGCCTTAAACTGGACGTGATCGATCTCTGGCAATTGCACCGTTTCGACGCTCGCTTTCCCGTTGAAGAAACACTGGGGCCGGTAGCCGACGCCGTCGCAGCCGGAAAGATCCGGCATGTGGGCCTTTCGGAGGTAGATGTCGAGCAGATAAAGCGTGCAGCAAAAGTGCTGCCTATTGTGTCCGTTCAGAATTTGTATAATCTGGGAGACAGGCAGTGGGAAGAGGTGCTCGACTACACTACTGAGCAGGGAATGGCTTTTATTCCCTGGTTTCCGCTTGCTTCCGGGCCAGACAAGCTGAGAGCCAAGATCGAAAAGATCGCGGCAGCTTATAACGCAACCACCGCGCAGATCGCGCTGGCCTGGCTGCTGAAACGGGCACCGAATATTCTATTGATACCTGGCACCAGCTCGCTGGAACATTTGTACGAGAATCTGAAAGCAGGCGAAATTGAGCTTTCGGACGAAGATTTCAGGGCACTTTCCGAGTAGTCGGCCATTAATTCAAAAAAAAACCGGTGCAGGTGCACCGGTTTTTTTGTTGTTACTTCTTTTCAAGCTTAGCCAGCTCCTTTTGCAGAAATTCCTTTGACAGCCATCTCGAACCGATCATGACGCCCTCTACATTTCTTGTCTGACCAATATCTTCGAGCGGATTTCCCGCCAGCAATACCAGATCGGACACATTTCCCTTTTTAATCGACCCGGAATTATCTTTTTTCAGATACTTAGCCACATTGACCGTACCCGTTTTAAGCGTCTCAAAAGGCGACAATCCTGCTTCTGTCAGGTATTTCATCTCATGATGGATCGCGAAACCGGGGACATTCAAAACCTGCGGCGCGTCACAGCCAAGCAGCAGCTCTACCCCACCTTTTTGGCACGCCAGTATCAGCTTTCGCCTGATTGCGATAAATGCTTCCGCTCTCTCTTTATTAAATTTGGGATTGGTGTAATAGCTATTCTTCGCATTCATCCAGTTTTTGATCTCTTCCGGTTTCATATATTTCAGATCGTCGTCATTCGCATAACTGTCTGCCGGCAATGGCGAAAGCCAGCGCTCGGCGATCGCCTGCGTGGGCACAACGCGCACATTCTTCGCTTTTAACGCCTGGATCAGTTTCGGGATTTTAGTAGTGTCGGCCGAATAGGCAATCCACGCGCCGAATAGGCCGGTTTCCTGCTCGACCAACGTATCAATTCCCGGTGTGATCGCTTCCACGAAACCGTCGAGGTGATCGATAGAAGATTGATTTGCATCAATAGCAGCCCAAACGCCCACATTGAATGACACATGGCCAACCATCGGGATACCCAGCTCGGCGGACGTTTCTGCAATCCCGGGAAACGTTTGCTTGGTGAGCCCCGGCAGCAGCTTCAAATAGTCATAACCCGCCTGCTTTTCCTCGCGAACCATTTCAATACCTCTTTCCGCAGTTTTGACAGACTGCCCGCTGAATGCCGGTCCGGTCGTGTAAAAATTAGGGCCCAGTATCTCGCCGTTCCTGACTTTCTCCCGTAACTCCAGATGCTTTGCATTGCCAAGCATGCCGCGGATCGTTGTGATCCCATTGGCCAGGTAGAGCATCAGCACATCTTTCATTGGTGCCAGATCGTCGACCGTAGGCACGTGCGCATGCATTTCCGACCAGCCTGGTGCCAGATATTTCCCAGCCGCATTAATTACCAATGCCTCTTTCCCGAATTTGACCGACGCGTCATTTCCAAGTGCCGTGATCTTTCCTCCTTTCACCACCACAGTCTGATTTTGCAGCACGGTCTCTTTGTCCATCGGAATCACGTTTACGGATTTGAAAACGATCTCCCGGTCCGCGTTACTGACAGGTTCCTGGGCAAAAGCCACATGACCCGTAAATCCGATCCATATTAAAAACAGGCAACGTTTCATAAAATGAATGGTTAAGTGGTTAGAAAAAATTTCCGGCAATTAGCTCAAAGCAGCCACATTCTGCGCATTCTTCTGCGCTTTCAAGGCAAGCTCGGTGGCTAAAAAGCAGTGTTCCTGAGACATCGCGGTTTCTGTCCGGTTCAGTACATCATCTACCAACTGACGACCGTATGGAAGTTCGGTTTTGCTGCAATCCACGTACTGTGTTTCTTTATTATTGACAAGAAACAAGTGATTGCCGCCGTCGCGACCGCCTATATCCACGTTCTTTCTTATCTCAATAAACCCCTCGGTACCCAGAACCGTCAGGCGACCGTCGCCCCACGATTTCAGACCGTCAGGCGTAAACCAGTCTACGCGAATATACCCGGCCCCACCGTTTCCGCGAAGCATGGCATCGCCGAAGTCTTCGAATTTGGGATATTGCGGGTGGCTCACATTGCCGACCTGGGAAGCCACTACTTCCGCTTTGGTTGAGCCGGTAAAGAAAAGGAACTGGTCAAACTGGTGAGAAGCAATGTCGCAGATAATACCGCCAAACCGTTTTTTATCAAAAAACCATTCAGGCCGCGTTTTTGCATTCATGCGGTGCGGGCCAAGGCCGATGGTTTGTATTACCTTACCAATTGCACCTTCCTTGATCAGCTCCCCGGCTTTGATCGTCGCACGGTTTTCCAGCCGCTCGCTATACATGATCGAATAGATCCGTTTGGTTTCCTTCTGCACTTTGCGCACCTGCGCCAGCTGTTCCAGCGAAGTAATACCGGGTTTGTCGACCATATAATCCTTCCCGCTTTTCATCACACGCACACCCAGAGGTGCACGCTCGTCGGGAATGCCTGCGCTCAGAATAAGCTGAATACTCTTATCATCCAGGATCTCCGCCTCGCTGGCCGCTTTTTTTGCATTGGGATAGCGTTTGGCAAATACCGCCGACAAGTCCTCTTCTTTTGCGTAAAAAGAAACAAGCTCGCCACCTCCACGGGTCACTGCCTCGACCTGCCCGTAAATGTGGCCGTGGTTCATTCCAATCACGGAAAATTTAATTCTGGGAGCCATATAAACAGGTTTTGGATCGTTGGCAACGGTAGTGATCGGCTTCGCGATCAATTCTTCCGAGAGTGCCGGCAGCATTATCAGGCCGGCGGCGGTATTGACAGAATTTCTAAGGAATTGGCGGCGGTTATCCTGTGTATCTTTCATTACTTCGATTGGATGATGTGATTACCTGTAAAAGCACATTTTGTGAAGATATAATGTGCCAGTACCAAGGACAGCTTTTATCACCCTTCTCCCTTACCCGATCCCGCAAAAGCCGCTAACTACTTATTGCCGACAGAGATGCCGAAGGTAATGCGGGAGTCGTTTCGTTTGCGGGTCGCTTCCACTACACTTTCAAAGGAATTTTCAAAGCTCGTACGCAGCGTAACCCATTTGTTGAGCGGCAGTTCCACCGACAAAATGGTGTTCCATCGCAAATTGGAAATATCGTTGAGCGCTGGCTGAATAAATGTAATGTGGTTAAAACGGATCTTATCCTGGATCAGGGAATGCTTGCCTTTTACGCGAAACGAGTTACGGATCGTGGTAACGGTGTTGATCTCTTCGAAATTGGTCGACTCGTATAAAATTGCATTGGTGAGGCTCAGGTCATTTGTTTTGGTTTTTAAAAGCCTGTAACCTACCCCCGCACCGGCCATTTGCCGCAATACGATGCGGCGAAGGTTGCTGTTTTCCAAAACGCCAAGTCCGAAAGCGTAAGTCCGGCTTTTCTTGAAAACATCCACGAAAACGTCGACGTAACTATCGCGCTCGGCCAGGACACCATTTTGCTTACCATAGGTAAACCTGGGGTTAGATGCTATATTAATCAACGGTCCGCTGAAAATCAGCTCCGCGCGCAGCACCATCAGACTGCGGTTGACATTTCCCCTGGTAAAATTACCATCGCCGATAAACCGGTAGCGGACCGTGTCAATCAGTACCTGCCTCGGCCTGACTGTGGTGTCCGGCCGAGGCGCCGTTACCGAATCGGCCGGCAGGATTTTGAGTGAATCGCCTGTTTGCTGGGCTAAAACAGAGGATGAACAAAATAGTAAAAAGAAAGCGGCAAGCTTTACAAAACGGTGGCGTGTCGATTTTTTCATTACGCGATTTTGCAAAATAATAATGCCAAAACCGAGCCCACGATGCATTTTTAGCTGTTTTTTTCCAATGCCTTCACTTTCCCCAGCCGGCGTACATGTCGCTCGGCACCTGTAAATTTTGCGTCTAAAAATGCTGCAACAAGCTCTTGCGCAGCCATATTACCCGTAACTCTCCCACCCAGACAAAGCAGGTTAAGGTTGTCATCCTCCACACCCTGGTGCGCCGAGAAATGATCGTTGATCAGCGCTGCCCGTACGCCCTGGACTTTGTTGGCGGCTACCGAGGCACCTACCCCACTGCCACATACGGCGATACCTCTTTCTACCTCGCCGGCCACGATTGCCTGCGCCAGCGGGATCACAAAGTCGGGATAATCGTCCTGGTTGTCCAACGTGAAAGCACCGAAATCTTTGATTGAATATCCCTTTTCCTGCAAAAATGCTTTCAGGGATTCCTTCAACTCATACCCGCCGTGGTCTGCTGCTATTCCGATTTTCATAATGTTTGATTTGATCTTGAGAACTCAGGTCTTTACAATGCACTCAATTTCGATATTTTCGCCAGATTATCGATGTACCGGCTTTTCTTTTCGGCTTTCCGTATTAGTTAGTTATTTTGCCTTATGAGAAAAATTGAACCGAACGATACTGCTACTCCGAGCCTGCACAATTTCATTTTTCCCGACTTCAATATTGCCGACCTTTCCACAACACATATTTTGCAAAATAGTGTTACCATGCCGGAAACGGAGAAAAGAGGCTATTTTGATATTCAACCACATGAAATTGATTTGCAATACGGTTCGTTCAGGATTGCAGGCATTACCGGCGAGTTGCTGAAAGTGGTGATCAGGCAAAATGAACGATCGGTGCAGCTGTATTGTGATTGCAGCCAGCCCAAGAGGAAACTTTGCGAACACCAGGCGCAGGTACTTTATAATCTGATGAAGCGTAAAGACCTACGCGCGTTTTTCGACCACCGGCTCAGGTACGACAAGATCAGGGTGCTGGCGGCGGATTACGGGCTTGAAAATGAGATTTACCTGGACGACTATTTTGAGCTGACCTACACGAATCGGGAACTGCATATCAGGCCGCGACTGAAAGAACTGCTTCCTGTGGACGATAAATCCGTGACGGCGTTGGAAGAAAGCCTCGTTCCGGCGCGGGGCAGGAACTTACCGGTTGACCCGGAAAGTACGACACAGACCAAAAAGCTGGTCGTAATCGGCCTGAACAAGTACTACGAACATTTTTACACAGAATTATACGAAGCACCGACAACCCGCGACGGCAAAATCAAAAACCCGGTCACTGCTTTGAACCCGATGGAACAGGTCTGGAAAACCGAAGATCCCGACACGGTCAAATTCCTGACGGCGATTGCCGGATTTCAGAATAATTTCAGAAAGCAGCAGCGCGAAAATGATATTGGCGGATTCAGAGCAATCCTGAAAAATCCATTACATGCAGGCTTCTATTACCACAATCCGGAAGTTTCCGAGAATGTGAATGCAGCCTCGCTGGTTCCTGTCAATATGCAGCAGATACCAGTCGATCTGCAACTGCATATTGACCAAAAACCTCCTTTCTATCAAATTTCGGGGGAATTGATCCTCGATGGAATTTATCTAGATCTCGAAAAAGTGCAGCAACGCTTTAACTATTTCGTGCTTTACACCAACTCGCTTTACCTGATCGATCGGGAAGATATCCTTAATATTATCTCTTTCTTCAAACAGCATAATCAAAAGATATTTATACACCAATCCAAATTCGAAGCATTCAGGCAGAACCTGCTTTCGAAACTGGAAAACCGGATTAAGATCACCTACTCCTACCTCAAACCTGCCACTGAGCGGCAGAAGGAAGAGGCGGGTATTGATATTGCACCTAAAAAGCTGGTTTATCTGGAAGATTTCGGCAATTATGTGCTGATCACGCCTGTCATGCAATATGGGAAAGTGGAAGTACCCTTATTTTCCAGAAAAGAAATCTACGCTGTCGACAGCCACGGCCACCCGTTTACGGTCGCCCGGGACAATACTGCAGAGATCCGGTTCAGCAGCGCACTGATCCGCCAGCATCCTGATTTCGAGGAGCAGCTGGGCAGGGATTTCGTGTATTTGCACAAAGGCCAGTTTTTGGATGAGAACTGGTTTTTGGACGCATTTGAAGAGTGGCAAAACCAGGGTATCCATATTCTCGGCTTTAACACACTGACCAAAAACAAACTGAACCTGAATAAAGCCAGTATCTCGGTAAGCGTCGAAAGCGGGATCAACTGGTTTAATACCGTCGCGGCGGTTAAGTTCGGCAAGCAGCAGGTTACATTAAAACATTTACACAAAGCCGTCAAAAATCGAACAAAATATGTGGAGCTTGGCGATGGGACGATGGGTATACTGCCGGAACAATGGATCGATAAATTCTCCAAGTTTTTCGAAATGGGGGAAGTGAGCGGCGAGCTGATCAGAATGCCTAAAAGCAGCTTTGTTGCGATCAGCGAGCTTTATGAGGAGGAGGTTTTAACGAGGGAAGTAAAAGAGCAAATCGCGTTTTTTAAAACTAACCTGAACGCATTCGAAACGATTCAGCCGGTAGATGTGCCCTCCGCACTGCAAGCTTCCCTGCGCGAGTATCAGAAAGAAGGGCTCAACTGGCTTAACTTCCTGGACGAATTCAATTTCGGTGGGTGCCTGGCAGATGATATGGGTCTTGGAAAAACCGTACAGATCATTGCCTTTCTGCTTTCCCAAAAAGAAAAGCGCGGTAAAAGTACCAGTCTCATCATTGTACCTACTTCACTCATATTCAATTGGCAGGCGGAAGCGGAGAAATTCGCGCCGTCGCTGAAAGTACTCACGATTTACGGGGCCGACAGGCAGCGGGAAGTCACGGATTTCGACTATTTCGACATTGTACTCACTTCCTACGGAACGCTGCTTTCGGATGTTAATTTTTTAAAAAAATACATTTTCAATTACATTATCCTCGACGAATCCCAGGCGATCAAAAATCCGGAATCACAGCGTTACAAAGCGGCGCGCCTATTGCAATCGAGAAATAAACTTGTGCTCACCGGTACGCCAGTGGAGAACAATACATTTGATCTGTACGGACAATTATCATTTGCCTCTCCGGGGCTGCTGGGTAACAAAACGCAGTTCAGAAATCATTATTCCATCCCGATAGACCGCTTCAAAGACAGTGACCGCGCACGTGAATTGCAACGTCGCATAAATCCTTTTGTGCTAAGGCGAACCAAAAAGCAGGTTGCTACCGAGCTGCCGGACAAAACGGAAATGATCCTGTACTGCGAAATGGGCGATGAGCAACGGAAAGTCTATAATGCGTACGAGCTGGAATTTTACACGTTCCTGAACACTCGGAACGAAGTGGACATTCCGCGCGAAACGCTGCATATCTTACAAGGGTTAACCAAGCTGAGGCAAATATGCAATTCGCCGGCATTGCTCAACGATGATGCATATTATGGAAGTTCGTCGGCAAAGATCGACGTATTGATGGAGCAGATCGAAAGCAAGTCGCCGCAGCACAAAATACTGGTATTCTCCCAATTCGTTACCATGCTCGACCTGATCAAAACCGAACTCACAGGCCGGAATATCGCATTTGAATACCTTACCGGACAGACCAAAGACCGGGAAGCGAGGGTCAACAACTTCCAGAATAACCCCGATGTACGCGTGTTTTTGATCAGCCTCAAGGCCGGAGGTACGGGGCTGAACCTGACCGAAGCGGATTATGTGTACCTGATCGACCCGTGGTGGAACCCGGCAGTTGAAAACCAGGCGATTGACAGGAGTTACCGGATCGGGCAAAAGAAAAATGTAATCGCAGTGCGGCTGATCTGCCCGGGTACTATTGAAGAAAAGATCATGGAACTGCAGTCTACAAAGAAAGAACTGGCCAATGATCTGGTGAAAACCGATAATTCTGTTTTAAAAACGCTTTCCAAGAACGATTTGCTGGGACTGGTCTCGCACTGATCAGTCCAATTTTTCGCTGATTTCAGATAAGAGATAACCTTTGGGGTCGGAAAAATATTCCCAGAAAAAGATCCCGGCGAGTTTGTTCTTTTTAATGTACCTGCATTTTAGTGCAATGGTCTTTTCGTCTTCGTAAGTAATCAGGACTTTCGTCGAATCATTAAAAAGATAAGGCGCTTTGGCTTTTTTATCGTAATACTTTTTATAGCCGTTCTGATCGATCAAAGTGTCTTTCAATTTGGTATAACCACCTCCCTGCACAGCTTTAACCCTTTTTTCTCCTAATCCATGGTTTTTGGCCGAGGCCGCTTCCCAGCCTTTTCCATAAAATGCAGCTCCGAGCACGATCTTGCCGGCAGGCACTCCGGCAGCCATAAAATTTCTGACCGATCTGTCGGCCGAGGAGCCGTCTTCCAGATAATCGTACAAGTTGGTATGGTGGCCCACCGTCCCGTTTTTGCCGCCGTAATCGTAGGTCATAATGAGGATATAGTCCGTGTACTCCTGCACTTTGTCCATTTCGGTATTGTCAACAAAGGATTTGGAGCCGCCTACTGCAGTTGTCAGGAGATATTTTCCCCCATTCCCCTTTTCCAGGACATTCAATTCATCCCGCAATGCCTTGAACATCAGGGTAAAATTCTGCTTGTCTTCGGGACGGTAGATATTGCCTTCCTCGCCGCGCATGGCAGGATACTCCCAGTCTATATCCACGCCATCGAGCTTGTATTGCCTGATAATATCAACAGCAGATTTTGCGAATTTAACCCTCGATGTCTGCGTCAATACAGCATCCGAAAAATTTTCGCTCCACGCCCAGCCACCGATCGATATCAGGATTTTAAGATCCGGATTTTTCAATTTCAGTTCATTGAGCTTTCGAAAGTTAGTGGAATCGGTTGCGAGATTGGTAAGCACCGCCAGGCTATCCTGCACATTGACGAATGCATAATTAATATGCGTTAGCTTCTGTACGTCAATCTCCTCCGTTTTAACTAAACCCCTGAAACCGCCGACATAACCGTTGACAATGTATTTTTTCTTTTGGGCAAATGCTTGTTCTGTTTGTACCGTCAACAGCGAAAGCACGGCGAGCGCGAGGAAGATGAATCCTTTCATAAACAGCAGTTTTTACTCAATAAGCGCTATTCTGCGCGATATTACTTCCTTATCAGTCCGGATCACCGCAATGTATATCCCCGATGGAAAACCGCTGAGATCCAGTGTTTGGTCGCCGCTGATGCCGGCCGCTTTTATTTCCCGACCGCTCATATTGTATACAGCCAGGATGCCGGTGACCGTATTTCCCAATCTGGCAAACAGCTTTCGTCCGGAGAGATATAGTGTGTACCTGCTTTTCGGATCCTCCACGGAGGTAATAATGGATGATGCCCGGACAATTGCCAGCAGACTATACGGAGAGCTGCCTCCGGCATTGATCGCCTTGATACGATAGTAATAGTCAATTTTTTCAAATTCTCCCTTGTCTTCGAATTGCAATACAGCCGCTGCCACCCTGCTTATTTCCACAAAATCCCTGTCACGGACTTTCGATCTCTCGATAATCGTCTCGACTGCATTTCCGGTAATAGCCGCCCATCTGAGCTGGATCAATCCCGGCTCGGTAGGGACCGCAGTGAAGTTAACCGGCTGACCTGGGGCCGGAATATTCAAGGTCCGGATTGAACTCACATTACTATATGCCGACGCCCCGGCAGCATTGACAGCCCGAATGCGGTAGTAGTACAATGTATTTGTAGTCAAGCCGACGTTTTGATAGGTAGCCACATTAGGCCCCAGATCGGCTATTTTAGTAAAGGCGGTTCCATTCAGTGAACGCTCCAGCTGGAAACCGGTTTCATTGTTGGAAGCATCAGTCCATGACAAATTAATCTGAGTTTGGGAAACAGATATTCCCGAAAGCCCTACGGGAACTGCGGGAGGAATCTCCATGGTTGTCGCAGTCGCAATATTTGAGAATCCGGATTTGCCTGCGCTGTTTTTGGCCGAAACCCGATACCAGTACTTTGTAGCAGGAGCCAGCCCTGTATTTTGGTAAATTTCGAGCTCAGCCGCAACATCTGCTATTTTGGTAAAAGTCAGCCCATCGACGGAACGTTCAACTTCAAAACCCGTTTCATCCGAAGAATTGTCGGACCATGTCACTGCGATCTGGTAGGCCGAAATGGCAGTCGCGACCAATGCCGCAGGTGGTTTCGGAATCGTTACAGGCGTTTTTGTCGCCACACTAGCGATGTTGGAATAGGGTGAAAAACCGGAGGCGTTCCGCGAACGGATCCTGTACCAGTACTTCGTTGCACCTTTGAGACTATCGTGTAAATAGCTAACAGTGTTCAATTTTAGATCGGCGATTTTAGTGTATTTCAGGCCGTCAGCGGAGGTTTCCAGTTCGAAGCCGGTCTCATCCGTCGAATTATCCACCCAGGAAACCGTGATCGTACTAGACGAAGACGCCACCGCTGTCAGGCTTGTCGGCGCTTTGGGGATTAAGAATGCGAATGCACGGTTGAAGGAAAAAGAGCCCGGAATGAGCAGTAATAAAGCGAAATGGGTAAAAGATATTTTCATAGTTATGCATTTCAAATACAGGAGGAAGGAAGGAGGAGGAATTTATAACCAGCCGCGCTTTTTGAACCAAACATAAATGCCGACCGTAATCGCGCCCATGAGGACCATTACCCCTGGATAACCAAGCTTGAGTTTCAGTTCCGGCATATATTCGAAATTCATTCCATAAATACCGACTATAAAAGTGAGCGGCATAAAGAAAACGGAAAAAACGGTCAATACGCGGACAATCTCATTGGTACGCTGGGAAGATATAGAGAAATAGATCATGACCAGCTGGTTCATATTTTCGAAAAGCGTGTCGTAAATATTATGCAGTTTCACATAAAGATCCCTGGTGTCCCTGGTATAGGTGTTGGATTGCTCGCCGCTATCCAACCGTTCTACGATATCGTGCGACAGCATAATAATCCGGCGTGTCACCTCCACCCTGCGCCTGAGATAATAGAGGCCTTTCAGCAGTGAGGGTTTCCGGTTTTTGAGAAACATGTTTTCCTCATAATACTCAATGTCGGAGGTCAGTTTAATGGAAGGCGCCTCGTAAGTAGCTATACAGCTTTTAATGATCTCATTAACAAGCTGGTGCGTGTTTTCGCAGGCATTCTCGCGGATCTGGTTTTCTTTGATGAACTGAGGGGCCAGCCACTCATTTTTATGCAACGTGATCACCAGCTTTTCGAACATAAAAATGGCAACCTTGTCAGTCAGTTCAGGTACAGTATCTGCCTCTTTGGAAACCTTTTCAGCGTGCATTCTGAAAATAATGAAAGTGTAACTGCGCACATGCTCGTATTTCGGAAGATGGTCGGGTTGCAGCCAGTCATTGATCGACGATTCGTGCAGGGCATACTTGGTAGTCAGTTCATTGAGCTCATCCTGATCAGGATCGACAATATCTATCCATTCGAACGGATGTTCAGAATGATCGGTAATACTTTGAACCATAGTAGGTTATATTGCAGATCTAACGGTGTAAGATTTTAAAATATCGATTTTCCGGCTACTTCTCAGGTTTTGAATCCACAATAAACCGCAAAGACTGATCCCTTGTAACGAAAGCCACCACCCAGTTGTAAAATGTTTTGACCTGGTTACGGTAACGTATCAACGAAAACAGATGCACGACCAGCCACAGAAAGTACGCGATAAAACCCTTGAAATGCAAACCAGGCAAATCTGCCACCGCCTTATTGACGCCAATGATCGCCATGGTGCCTTTGTCGGTGTACCGGAATCCGGAAAGCGGCTTTCCTGCCTGCATCCGCGAAAAATTCTTTGCCAGGTTCCTTCCCTGCTGGATTGCCACCTGCGCAAGCTGCGGGTGCCCTTTTGGAAAGCCCGGATCTCCTTCGATTAAACAAATATCCCCGAGCGCAAAAATGTTCGTGAATCCTTTTACCCTATTGTAATTGTCTACCAAAACGCGCTTGCCTGTTCCCAGCACGTCTTTCGGAAGTCCGGGCAATTCAACGGCGGTTACTCCCGAAGTCCAGATTAAAGTCTTGGTCTCTATTGTCCTTCCGTTCGCAAACGTCACGACGTCGTCCTGAAAATCCTTCACAGCGTGATCCAGCAGCACATTAATTCCAAGTCCTTTCAATTCAGCCAGCGTTTCCTCCTGCGATTTTTTGCTCATCGGGTTCAACACGACCGGCAGGGCATCTACCAGATAGATTTCCACCTCTTCCCGTTTCAGCTCCGGGTAATCCTTTTTAAATATCCCTTTGTGCATTTCGGCCAGCATTCCGGATACTTCTACACCAGTAGGTCCGGCGCCGGCGACGACGATGGACAGCATTTTTTTGCGCTCGGCCAGGTCAGGGATTTTACTGGCCTTTTCTTTATTCCAAAGAATGTGGTTACGCAAAGCGAGTGCATCCTGCACCGTTTTCATGGGCACCGCGTTTTTTCTCACATTCTCCATACCGAAATAATTGGTTTGGGTACCTGTCGCAAATACCAGGTAGTCATAATAAATGTCCCCGCTTTCAGTGGATACTCTGTTTTGTTCGGGAAAAACTTCCTGAAAAGCGCCCAGGCTAAACCTCAGATTCTCTTTTCCCTGAAAAAACTTTCGAAAGGGATAGCTGATGTTGGACGCTTCCAAAAAGCCCGTGGCAACCTGATAAAGCAATGGCGGAAAGAAATTATAGTTGTTTTTGTCGACCAGGGTAATTTCGAAATCCTTGTCTTTCGAGAGTTTCTGCGCCAGATTGATCCCGGCGAAACCTCCACCAATGATCACTACTTTTTTCGCAGCCATATTCTGTTGGTTTTGATACAAAATCTGTCCGAACTGGCTATTATAATTATGCCTGCACGCAACCATTTAATGATTCCGGCTTTCCGAAAGTGCCGGGCGGTTGAGAAATTCTTTGCTCATTCCGCACTGGCACATAGTTTTTGACAGGAAAGCATCAAACTTCACCAAACAGACCAAAATCATGAATTATGATATTGATACCAGAGGCCAGACCCAGCATGTGAGGCCCGGAATAGAGGAAATCATGGACCCGGCTCCGGTCATTATCCGCGAAAACTACCGCGGCAGTGGTAAATTACAGGGAAAGACCGCACTCATTACCGGCGGCGACAGTGGAATTGGGCGCGCGGTGGCCGTACACTTCGCCCGCGAAGGGGCAGATGTAGCCATCGTTTACCTGGAAGAAAATCAGGACGCAAAGGAAACCAAATCTATGGTTGAGGCAGAGGGCAAAGCCTGTTTGCTCATACCGGGCGATATCCGCGACGAGCAGTTTTGTAAGGATGCCGTAAACCGCACCGTCAATGAGTTCGGAAAGCTGAATATCCTCGTCAACAATGCGGCCGAGCAGCATCCCAGGGACGATATCAGGGAAATTTCGGCACAACAGTTGTCTGATACATTCTCGACGAATATCTTCTCCTTCTTCTATTTTACCCAGGCAGCACTGCCGCACCTCTCTGAGCGTGATTCGATTATCAATACAACGTCTGTCACCGCATACCACGGAAGCCCGTCATTGCTGGATTATTCTTCTACTAAAGGAGCGATTGTGGCGTATACAAGGTCGCTGGCAGTCAACCTGGCCGAAAAGGGAATCAGGGTAAATGCAGTGGCGCCCGGGCCTATCTGGACACCGTTGATACCTTCTACCTTCGATGCTGAGCGGGTTGCGAAATTCGGGAAGGATACGCCATTCAAACGTCCCGGCCAGCCAAGTGAAGTGGCCACCTGTTTTGTATTTCTTGCCTGCGAAGACGCCTCTTACATGAGCGGACAAGTGTTGCATCCGAATGGCGGGCAGGTTGTGAACGGATAACAGCAGGAGGAAGGTACCATGATGATAGTGGTCCCTTCCTGCTATTTTGTTTCCTCCGAATCCTTTACAGCTTCCTCAATGCAATTAAGGAGATGTAATTGCCGGTAAGGCTTGGTAATATAGCCGGCAGGCGATGTTTCCCCTGCGCGCCGGACGGTTTCCTGGTCCATGTAGGCTGTCAGGTAAATAATCGGCATCAGGCTCCGGACCTCCTTTACTTTATGTGCGGTTTCTATACCGTCCAGATCACCCTTGATATGAATGTCCATGATAATCAGGTCGACCTGGCTTTCCTGCACGAACCTGAGAACCTCCTCGCCGCTATCTGCGATCCCTGCAACTTCATATCCTGCCTGTTCCAGTGTTTCTTCCAGACTTATTGCCTGAATGCCTTCATCTTCAACAATTAAAATTCTGACTGCTTTTTTCATAATAATGTGTTGTCAGGATACTTCCGCTTTTGGCAATCGCACCAGCTAGGTTTTCAGAAGCCATCGAAAGACTGTTTCTTCCAAAGTATCTTTTACAACCGGTTTTGTAAGGTAGTCGTCCATTCCGGCCTCTATACATTTTTCACGCTCGCCCACCACTGTACCGGCAGTGAGCGCAACGATAGGAACGCGCTTGCCGATTTCCAGGTTCCTGATGCCTCTTGCGGCCTCGTAGCCATTCATTTCGGGCATTTGAATATCCATAAAAACCAGGTCTGGTGCCCTCTTGTGATAAGCATGGATCGCTTCCCGACCATTTTCCGCCTCCACGATCACCGCATTCGGAACAATTTTACTTAACATGGACCGTACCAGTAACATATTGATCCTATGGTCTTCCGCGATTAAAATGGTAACCTCAGATTCCCCAACCCTTTCTGTTGCCAGCTGTCCGCCCTCAGGTCTCACCGATGTTTCACCAGGCTTCCTGTAAAGTCCCGAGATTGCCAGGAAAAGCTGCTGAATCTTGACGGGTTTGAGAAGAAAATGCTGCACATCCAGCTCCTCGCGTAAAGCATTGACAGACTCCTCTTCATATGAATCGTTCAAAAGAAAGACAGGCTGGCGGTTTGCATTTTGCCCGCTCATTTCACGAATTCTCCGTATTGCCTCCACGCCGCCGATACCGGGCATTTTACAATCCATCAAAATGAGATCGAAGGCATTACCGTTTGACAACAATTCCAGCGCCGCCTCTCCGCTCTTCACGAAAGTCGAGCCGATATCCTTGTTTCTGAGCATGTCCTGAAGTATCTGCCCATTGATCTCGTTATCGTCTGCGATGAGGATATTTTTAATATCGTAGGTATTGCTCCAGTCGAACAGGTCTTTTCCCGCCACGGCAGTGAATGTCACGTCGAAAAAAAATATGCTGCCTTTATCCACGTCGCTTTCCAGCTGCAGCTTACTTCCCATGAGTCCAAGCAGGCTGTTAGAAATGGTCAGCCCGAGTCCCGTGCCTCCAAATCTCTTGGTCGTGGAAGAATCGCCCTGGGAAAATGCATCGAATATCCTTCTTTGATTCTGGGGTTCAATTCCGATACCGGTATCCCGCACGGAAAACCTGAATGTGTAATCTTCCTCCTCTGTTTTCTCCAGCACTTCAATTTTCAACTCTATTTCACCGGCAAGTGTGAATTTTACCGCATTACTGAGCAGGTTGACAAGGATTTGCTTTAATCTCAACGGGTCTGTCCATACGAAGTGTGGAATGTTGGCGGGGATATTCAATAACATTTCAAGCTGCTTTTGCTGCGCCTGGTAATTGACCATATCCGAAACCTGACCGCACATTTCCAGCAGGTCCGTTTTCTCCCAGCTCAGTTCGAGCTTCCCTGCTTCGATTTTCGAGAAATCAAGAATGTCGTTAATAATGTCCAGCAACGAATTTGCCGACTGGAAAACCATGGACATATATTGTTGCTGCGTTTCGTCAAGGCTGGTTTTCATCAGCAGATCCGTAAAACCCACCACCCCATTCAAGGGGGTCCGGATTTCGTGGCTCATATTCGCCAGAAATTCCGATTTCAGTTTGCTTGCCGCTTCGGCCTGTTCCCGTGCTTCAAGCAGCTCGATCTCTGCCATTTTCCGGGACGTTATATCCCGCACAACCGCCTGGATAATATGATGGTTGTTGACATGGATCAAATTGAGCAATACCTCCGCAATAAAAGTCTCATTCTTTTCCCCAAACCTTTTATAAATCCACTCGAAGCTGTGACTGCCCTTCCGGTAAACCGCTTCTATGTGCCGGTTTGATATACCCAATACCGCTTGATCGGGATCGTCATCGGTCACGGAGAGGCCTCCAAGTGACATATGTCTCAATTTCGCGACCGTATCCAGGCCGAACATCCGGATTGCCGCCTCGTTACAATCCATGTAACCGTTCCGATCAAACAAGATTACCGAATCGCTCGTCGAATCATACAAGCTCCTGAACTTTGCTTCTGAGTTTTGGATTTCGACCTCTGATTCCTTTCTGATTGTGATATCCTGAAATGCGCCATACAGTCTGCGGCAGACTCCGTTTGCCATTTCAGCTTTCCCGATGGTTCTCACCCACACTTCATTTCCCTTCGCCGTCAGTATCTGCAATTCAAAATCCCAGGAAGTACCACTGGCCAGGCCTTCCCTGACTACCTCGGTAATGGTGTCCCTGCTCGGTCCTTCCTTATAGAATTCAATGGCATTGTCGAGCGTAGGTATAAAATCATCATCCACCTCATGTATTTCCTTCGTTGTCGCCGACCAGTACAACTCACCGGTTTTCGGATACAGCTCCCAACCTCCGATCATTGCGATCATATTGGTCTCTTCGAGCATATCCTTAATCCGTCTCATCTCATCATCGGACTCCTTGCGGGCAGTAATATCCCTTTCCAGGGCTACATAGTTGGTGCACACGCCTTTATCATCGAATACCGGGGTTATTTTCAGATCAACCCAATATTTTTCTCCTGTTTTTGAATAGCACAAAATTTCCTCCTGCACCACCTTCAACTGCCTGGATTCTTCATAAATCCGATCGATAGTAGCCTGGTCTGTCTCAGGACCGCACAACAGATCTGTCGGATTTTTTCCCTGAACTTCCTCCCTGCTGTAACCGGTTTGTTTTTCGTAAGCATCGTTTACCCAGGTAATAAGACCCCTCCCGTCGGTGATAACAATGTAGTCGGTTGTATTGGAAGCAACTATGGCAAGCTCTTTCAGTCTCTCCCGTGAATTTCGCAGCTCCGTTATATCGTGACTGGTAAGTATTATTTTTTTACTGGAAGGCTCCAAATTCGCAGTCGTATTGCTCCAGGACCACTTTCCGTTTTTATGTCTGATCCTGTGCTCGACGCCGCCGGCTACGGGTATGCCGGTTTCGACGGTAACGGCAAGAGCCTGAAAACATGCATCTAAATCGTCCGGGTGGGTAAATTCAGTAAAAGAATGCCCTATGGTCTCTTCCGGCGTGTATCCATATGTCTTGGTCCAGCTCGGCGACACATAATTGAAAATGCCATCACGGTCTATTGTGAAAAGCACATCCTGCATGTTTGAAATCAGTACAGAGAAATCCTCTTCAACTTTGACCTGCTGAGTCATGTCGAACCCAACGCAAAAAAGCTCCGTAACTTCGCCGCTGGCATTGGTTAAACCCGTAAATTCCCACTGCGTTGTCTTGATTTCTTTGCTGGCCGATACCTTCCGCAGCTGGACAGGATGCGGTATATCAGGTTGCTCAAAACATGCGCGGCCTACGAGGAAGCATTTTTCAATGTCCTCGGGAACAACGCCAGCGAGCGAAGACGTCCCGATCAGTTCCTCTCTTTTGAAGCCGTAGAAATTACAGAAGTGGTCGTTTGCGTAGATGTAATTCCCATCGTATGAAATACCTACTACATACACCGACTGACTTTTCATGAAAGTTTCGTATAACTTCACGTCACTCGCAGGGCTGGCCGGAATTATCGGCTTGCTGACCGACACGAAGCCCGAAACGATAAGGCGGGAATCATCTTCCGGATGGATGATCTCTTTGGAATGAATCCTGAAATGATGCAGGGCACCATTGCCATCGGAAAGTGCTATTTCGTATTCGTCGTAATGCCCTCCTCTTGGCAGTTCGGATCCGAGGCTTTCCTGATATAACTTAAATTGCTGATTATTAACTATTAATGTCGGATTTTTTGAATTTTCATCCGCATTTGAAATGGCTGAAAACTTTCTTTGCAGCGCTGAGTCCACCCAATGGTTTTCTGGATTTACGAGGTCCCAAATCAAAAATCCATCAGTTGCAAATTCCTGTAGAAAATCAAACAGTTCCCCGTCCCGTTGCAATAAATTCACAAACGCCTTCCGCAAAATATTCATTATTAATAGCCTCTCATTATATCAACGTGCACAGTGTGCGTTTTTCACCTACAAGATATAGTTTTTTGACTACTTAAATCAGATATTGAATTTCTTCGACAAAAGAGGTCGATTGAAAGAAGCAGCCGGGCCCCTCAATCCTTCTTCGGCACCTTTGCCCCCTCCTTCTTCGCCTCCGAGAGCCCTATTGCAATGGCCTGTTTCTTTGAAGTGACTTTTTTACCTGAACCTGATTTAAGCTTTCCTTCTTTTTGCTCGTGTAAGGCCTCCCCTACCTTTTCACTTGCCTTTTTTGAGTATTTTGCCATAATTCCTGATTAATAATGTTGTTAGCCTGATTTTTGTTTGCCTAAAAATGTATCGCGGTTTCTAAAAAACCTGTACCAATAAATCCTTACACAAAAAGTCTACTATGAGGATGTCTAATACATTATTACAGAATACATTACAATCCCCGCAGCGGCTGTTCCTGATAGTTGGGATATGGGCAGCTACGGCCGGTACAGCTTGCTCCCAGCCGGGCACGAAATTGCTGAAAGACGTCACGCTGATCGACGGTACGGGCACTGCGCCAATGGAACATGTGGATATACTGATAGCAGGGAAACGGATCAAGGCGATTGGCAAAAATTTGAAAGCCAACGCGGAAACAGTGGTTTCGCTATCAGGGAAGACTGTCATGCCAGCGTTGCTGTGTGCCCACGCGCACGTCGGTACGTTGACAGGCACTACCTCTTCCGCAGAAAATTACACGCGGGAGAATGTACTGCGGCAGTTGAAAAGATATCAGGATTACGGTGTGGCCGCAGTGCTTGCCATGGGTACCGACCGACCGGTGATCTTCAACGGATTCCGGGACTCGACGGTGGCTGGTTTGCTGCCGGGCGCGCGGCTGTTTTCGGCAGGATACGGTTTCAATACACCCGACAAAAATCCCGGTTCATGGATGAACCTGCTGCTGCGCCCTGAAACTCCGGCGGAAGTGCCTGCGATGTTGGATAAGCTGGCGGCAGTCAAACCCACAGTTGTCAAAATTTGGGTAGACGATCATGGCGGCGGCGCTCAGAAAATGAAGCCGGAGATCTACAAAGCGATCATCACGGAAGCACATAAAAGGAATATCCGCGTAGCTGCACATTTATATTATGCCGATGACGCCAGTGCGCTGATCGATGCAGGATTGGACATTATTGCGCATAGTATCCGGGACAAGGAGGTCGACGCCGCATTACTGGCAAAAATGAAACAGAAAAACATCATCTACATTCCTACGCTAACGCTGGACGAATACCAGTTTGCCTACGCCGAAAGCCCCGATTGGCTGAATGATCCGTTTTTCAAATCATCCCTTGAACCAGGTGTTTTTGAAATGATCACAGAGAAAAGTTATGGTGAAAAAATCAAGACTTCCCGGGACTACCAGCGTAATATGGCCGCTAACAAAATCGGCATGCGAAATTTGAAAAAGATCTCCGACGCAGGAATTACCATTGCATTAGGAACTGATTCAGGCGCTTTCCCTGTCCGGGCCCAGGGATTTACGGAACATCTGGAAATGGAAATGATGGTAGAATCGGGACTTAGCCCGTTGCAGGCAATTACCGCAAGCACCAAAAATGCCGCCAAAGCCCTGCTGATCGATAAAGAAAACGGAACACTCGAAAACGGCAAGCTGGCGGATATGATCATTCTGAGTGCAGATCCGACGAAGGATATTGAAAATACCCGAAAAATTGAGTCGGTATGGAAAGAAGGGAATATTGTCAGCAAAGGCCCTCTAAACTGACCCGTTTTACGGACCCAAATTATTAACAAAAACACTCCTGATAGTATGAAGATTAATTTTAAAAGACTGGACCATATTATGCTCTGCATCCCCAAGGGCAAAGAAGAGGAGGCCAGAGATTTTTATACAAATGTGCTGGGCTTGCCTGAGCTGAAGGATTTGGGCTACCCACTGCCAAATGGCGCTATCTGGTTTCAAATGGGTGATATTCAACTACACATTAGGGCTGAGAAAGATCACGGCCTGTCGGACCGGCATCCTGCTTTTGAAGTAAATAACCTGGCCGAAGTGCGCGCCATGCTGGAAGGCCACGGCATAGCGATCAAGAATGAAAGTAAAATCCCGGATAGAAATCGATTTTCTTTCCGGGATCCTTTTGGTAATCGCATTGAGCTGATTGAGATGATCTAACCTAGGTTACGATATCCGTGTAGGGATTGCTGATCGTCACCACGTCTTCATTGATAAACTGGATCAGATTTTCATTCAGGCGCTCTTTATGGGTAACAAAAAGCCCGTGCGGTGCGCCTTCATAGATAATGTATTCTGCTCCCGGCAGCATGTCAGCAGTACGGTCGCTGCTTACTTGAATAGGGACGGTCTTATCGGATTCGCCGTGGATGATCAGTACAGGCACATCCAGCAGTGAAACCTCATTCCGGAAATCGGTCGCGCTGAAACTGCGGATGCACTGGGTGGTTGCCCTGCCCGAAGCCTGCAACGCAAGTATGCTATGCCAGGTCAGAATTTCGTCGCTTACTGCATTATTAAGTAAACTGTTGCCGTAAAAATCTTTGGCGAAACCGGCAAGGAAATGCGGGCGATCTTCTTCCACGTCTTTCACAAATCCATCAAAAAGATCCTGGGGCACGCCATCGGGATTATCCTCTGTTTTAAGCATATAAGGCACAACGGAGCTGATCAACACCGCTTTCGAAACCTTTGCGCTGCCATATTTACTCAGGTAACGAACCACTTCTCCACCGCCCATTGAAAATCCTACCAGGATCACATTCTGCAAATTGAGGTTTTCAATTACTGCATTTAAATCGCCGGCGAGTGTATCATAATCGTACCCCGACCATGGTTTGTCGGATCGCCCGAAACCGCGCCGGTCGTAGCCTATGCAGCGGATTCCGTGTTTTGGTAGGACATTAAACTGATATTCCCACATTTCGTGGCTCAATGGCCATCCTGAGATAAAAATGACGGGTCTGCCTTCCCCGACTTCGTGAACAAGCAATTTGACAGGCTCTCCTGCGGTTCCAGCTGTTGATTCAATGAATTTCATAATCCTAGGTTTTTAATAGAATAGTTTTTCGGCCAGTCCTTTCCGCTTACCGGAAGTGTCTAAATGCCAATCGGGTCATCTAAATTATCATTCCAAAAAAAGGAAAAGCTGCCTTCCGGGCGACAACTTATTGAGGAACCGGCAGCCAAAAAATCGTATTTGGCAAAAGTAATCCTAAATTTGCGCTCTAATTCGACGTAGAAAAGCGCTTCCATTGATGTTAAAGTACCTGTACGGATTACTGATCGGCATTGTCATTCTTGCCGGAATAGCCGAGGTTGTATTAAGGGTTAAATACGGTTTTTGCAATTCTCCACTCTACGTGTCGGATCCGGATTTCGAATATATATATGCCCCGAACCAGGATGTAAAACGCTTCGGCTATGTGTTGAAGACCAACCAGTTTTCCATGCGGAATGAGGAAATCCTGCCTTCGGACACCCTGGTAATCCTGCTGATCGGCGATTCGGTTGTAAATGGCGGCAGTCTGACCGACCAGGACAGCATTGCCTCGACCCTGCTGGAAAAGCGCTTTCAGAAAGATTTTAACAGGCGCGTCCGGGTACTGAATATTTCGGCAGGGTCCTGGGGGCCTGATAATATGGCGGCTTACCTTAAAAAGTTCGGTTTATTTAATGCCAAACTAATGTGCCTGGTCACCAGCAGCCACGATGCGCATGATATTATGTCCCACCAGAGTCCGGTCGGTATTGACCCGGGCTGGCCCAATAAGCAGTATAAGGTTGCACTGTATGAGCTATGGGACAGGTACCGCTGGATTTTCTTCTATTATATTGATACGATGTTTTTCCCGAAAGAACCGGAGGTACCCAAAGCAGACCAGCCAACTAAAACCGATCTTCCTAAAACTGATACCATTCGAATAGCACAATCCGATTCTGCTAAAAAAGACAAGCTGAACCGGGCCGGCATCCGCAAACCGGGCACGGATTTCAATCCAGGTTACCGGCAACTTTTTGAAATGGCGCGTGATAACAACATTCCTTTCTTCATTTACCTGCATCCCGAAATTACCGAAGTGGATATGGGCCATTTTAATGACCAGGGGGACGAAATTATCGCATTTGCAAAACAGAACAATATCCGGCTGATCAACGAATTCCAGTACCCGATCTCAAAGAAACTATACCGAAAAATGGACCTGGTGCATTATAACAGTCAGGGACAGGTTTTTATGGCGGATAATTTGTATCCGTTGTTTCAGGAATATCTAAAACTCGAAAAATAATGCGTGTTCTCATTGTTCACAATCAGCTATGGGCGCATTATAAATCCAGGCTTTTTAGCGACATATCGCAGGTTTTTAAGAACAAATATCCGCAAAGCGAGCTCCTGGTGGCACAAATCGCACTTTACGAGGCGAGCCGGAGTGTGATGCAAAATGACAATGCCGTCACCTACGAATATCCGTATAAGGTTCTTTTCGAGCGCAGCCTGGATAGCACCACAACCGGCGAAAGGAGAAAAGCACTTTTTAAAATTTTCAACGAATTCAAGCCAGATGTATTAAACGTTACAGGCTGGGGTGATGTGGCGCAGGTGCAGCTGATGTTTTATGCCAAGTCAAGAGGCGTGAAAGTGGTTATTTCCTCTGAATCATCGTCGCTGGATCATAGTCGCAGCTGGTGGAAAGAGGCGTTAAAAAGTTTCATTGTCACCAAAGCGAATGCTTTTTTTTGTTTTGGAAAAACTTCGGCGGATTACCTGGAAAGTTTGGGCGTACATGCGCAGGATATCGCAGTCCGGAACGCGGCGGTGATTGACGAAGAAATAATTAAAAGCAATTTTGAAAAGTCGAAAAGGCAGCTGGCTGCTACCGCGGGTAATGAAGATCTCGTAAAGAAATTCATTTACGTCGGTCGCCAGGCTCCTGAGAAGAACCTGGAAATGCTGATCCGCGCATTTGCTAAGGTTCAACAACATAACAAAGCAGGAACAGAACATTGGCAATTATTACTTGTCGGCGACGGGCCTGAGCGGCAGCACCTGGAACTGCTGACCAAGGAATTGCGAATAGAGGACAGCGTGCTTTTCGCAGGCGGTTTTCCCTGGTATGAGGTGCCTTCCAAACTGGCAGAAAGTGATATTTTGATTTTGCCCAGTAAATCAGAACCGTGGGGCCTGGTCGTGAACGAGGCGATGGTTTGTGGAATGCCGGTGATCGTTTCCGAAAAATGCGGCTGCGTGCCTGATCTGGTTGAGAACGGTGTGAATGGTTTTACATTTCATGCTGAAAAACAGGAAGAGCTGGAAAAAACAATGCAATTTTTTATTGATAATCCTGAAAAAATCAAGGCTATGGGCGCGCAATCACTGGCGAAGATCAAACCTTTCGCCTCAGAAAAAGTGGCGGAACAAATGGTAGAAACTTTCCGGCAACTGGCAAAATCCTGAGCTGAACAATAGAATATACACTCAATTGAGCAAATGCGAATTTTAAATATTTGTGCATATACCTGGGCAATCGGCGGACCGGCCCGCATTATTTACGACCACACAACCGAGGTGCTCGCCCAGGGACACCAGGTCGACATCCTGAGCCCGATGACGCCCGGCGAAAAAATGTACCCGGCCCCCGAAGGTGCACGGCTGATCCCATGCGCCAGAACTACGCCGATAAGTGACATTTACAGGGAATTTTCCGTTGAAATGTATCAATATCTGCAAAAACATATCGATGAATACGATGTGATACATATGCACGGAATCTGGCACTTCGGCAGCCTTGCGCCATTTTTGATCCCCGGCAAAGCGGTCAAAGTGATTACTATTCACGGCCTGCTGGATAAATGGGCAGTGGCGCACAGTAAATGGAAAAAGCAGATCGTCACCGCATTGTACCAGAAGCGATTGTTGGGAAAAGCAGATCTTATTCAAATTAATAATACCGATGAGGAAGAAGACGTAATCCGCTATCTGGGTTACCGGCCGAAGAATATGGTCATCGTGCCAAATGGAATGAAGCTTTCTGACTACCAGAATTTGCCGGCAAAAGGCATTTTCCGCTCTAAACACCAGATCGGCGACGCGCAGCAGCTAATTCTTTTTATGGGCCGGCTTAATATCAAGAAAGGGCTCGACCTGCTGTTACCTGCATTTGAAAAAATTCACAAACAATTACCGGAAGCAATACTGATCCTGGCCGGACCCGACGACGGCTACCAGGCGGAAACAGAAGAATTCATTCAGAAACATCAGCTTAGCGGTCGTGTTAAATTGGTCGGTATGCTGACAGATACGGATAAAAAAGAGGCATTTTCCGACGCCGACCTATTCGTTCTTCCGTCCTATTCCGAAGGATTTTCAATTGCCGTACTGGAAGCGATGAGCTGCAAAATCCCGACGGTTGTGTCCGACCGTGTCGGCTTTGGCGACTACATCCGAAAGTACGACGCTGCTTTCTTAACTCCCTTGAACAGTGATGGTGTAGCGGAAGGTATTCTTAAAATATTACAAGATAAAAGTTACGCCGGGGAAGTCGCAAATCGCGCCTACGATATGGTAACCGAAAATTTCGACATCAAAGTGGTTGCCAATCAATTATTGGAAGAATACAAGAAGATTAAAAAAACCAGCTATCTTTGAGCATTTAAGTAACCGCTGAAAAGCTAGTCCGAAACGTTTGACCCTGGATATGATTGATTTATCCGTCATAATATTGACACACAATGAATCGAAGCACATCGGACGCTGCATTAAAAGCCTTCAGCTGGTAACGAACAAGATTTTCATTGTCGATTCCTTTTCCACGGACGACACAGTTTCCATCGCTGAAAATCTCGGCGCAACGGTAATTCGGAATCCCTGGGTTTCCTATTCTTTCCAGTTCAATTTTGGTATTGCCAATAATCCGTTCCAAACCACCTGGCTGATGCGGATGGATGCCGACGAATACATTACGCCCGAACTGGCCAATGAGCTGAAAGCGTCGCTGCCGCAAATTGGTGAGGGGGTATCAGGACTGTATGTGAAACGGCGCGTGATTTTTATGGATAAATGGATCCGACGGGGTGGCTACTACCCTATCTGGCTGTTGCGGATCTGGCGGCGGGGAATAGGTACCTGCGAAGAATTGTGGATGGACGAGCACATCAAGCTCAGCAGCGGGACGGTTCAGAATCTCAAATACGATATCGTCGACCATAACCTGAACAACCTCACCTGGTGGACCCAAAAGCATAACAATTATGCAATCAGAGAAGTAATTGATTTATTGAACATTAAATATAATTTTGATAGCAAACCGACCGTAGAGCCGAAGTTCTGGGGAACGCAGGAACAGCGGACGCGCTATCTCAAAGTGCAGTATTCGAAAATGCCGCTTTTTACCCGGCCATTTATTTATTTCAGCTACCGGTATTTTTTAAAACTCGGTTTTCTGGATGGTTTGAAAGGTATTATATGGCATTTTTTACAAGGTTTCTGGTACCGCTTCCTCGTCGACGCCAAGATATACGAAGTGTATTACCGGGCCGGCAGGGACAAAGAGCAGATCATTACACATTTCAGAACGGAATATGGAAAAGACCTTAAAAACCCAAACCGATCTGTCAAAGTATGACAACAGCTGGTACAAGCCAGGCAGCTTCGCGAAACAACTTTTATGGTATTTCACCGGCCGCCTGTTCTTGAATACACACATTCCTTACCCTTCGGGATTCAAGGTATGGCTGTTGAAAATGTTCGGTGCCAGGATTGGAAAAGGGGTCGTGATCAAGCCGAAAGTGAACATTAAATATCCCTGGTTCCTTGAAATCGGCGATTATACCTGGATCGGAGAAAATGTGTGGATCGACAACCTCACTTTGGTGACTATTGAATCAAACGTCTGCCTGTCGCAAGGCTGCTTGCTTTTGACCGGCAACCATAATTATTCAAGGAGCGGATTTGACCTTGTTGTGAGGCCGATTACGATCGAAAAAGGTGCATGGATCGGTGCGAAAGCGACGGTATGCCCAGGCGTAAAAGTTGGTTCGCACGCGGTTCTGACTGTTAACTCAGTCGCAACCAACAATATGGAAGCCGATGGAATTTACCAGGGAAATCCTGCCAAATACGTTAAAACAAGAATTATAACCCATTGAAAGTAAGTATACTGACCGTCGTTTTCAACGGTGCGGCCACCATCAGGAAATGCATAGAATCAATTGTAAATCAGGATTATCCTGATATTGAATACATTGTTGTGGACGGAGGATCCAGGGACGGGACACAGGATATTGTCAAATCTTTCGAAGGAAAAGTCAGTAAATTCGTCAGCGAAAAAGACGCCGGAATTTATGACGCAATGAACAAAGGCATACAATTGGCATCGGGTGATATCATCGGGATTCTGAATGCCGATGATTTTTACGCGTATTCAACAGTGGTTTCGGAGGTGGTAAAATTGATGCGGTCAGGCAACTACGATGCGTGTTATGGTGATCTTGAATATGTTGACTTCACCAACGGCTCGGTTGTTAAAAGGAAATGGAAGTCTGGCCTGTACCGCAAAGGCTCATTTTTAAATGGCTGGATGCCGCCTCACCCGACGTTTTTTGTGCGCCGGGAGCTTTACGAAAGGCTTGGCAAATTCCGCCTGGACCTGGGGAGCGCGGCCGACTACGAGCTAATGCTGAGATTTGTACACAAAGCAGAAATTAATATCGGTTACCTGCCGAAGGTACTTGTAAAAATGAGAAGCGGCGGGATCAGTAACAGTTCATTCAGGAACAGGATCCTTGCGAACAGAAACGACCTTAAAGCGTGGAAAACAAATGACTTAACTCCCCGGTTTTATACATTATGGCTTAAACCGGTGAGAAAGATTTTTCAGTTTATCAAGTTTTAAAGTAGATCACATTCACCACAGAATAAATATATTTGTAATTGTGTTATTTGGATATTTCCTATATTCACGAAATTTACGTCATTTGACTAGGAATTTCCTCTTTACACTTCATAAAATATTGCAGACACTATGGAATTAAAGTTACCTCTTCAGATATTAAGTGAAGGAAACTTCAGCAACATCATCCACCACGATGTGTATCAATGCCTCCTTTCCTTTCTGATAGCCTGTTTTCTCTCGATCATCTCCATTCCTATTATCATAAACCTGTCGAACCTGCTGCATTTGACGGCTAAACCGGGTTTCCGCAGCTCACACGAAACAGAAACGCCGACGCTCGGAGGTATTGCCATTTTCGCAGCAACCCTGATCGCCTACTTTCTATGGCCGCACTCTGAGAATATTCTCGATTCAAACCTGATCAGTCTCGCCATGACCGGCGTGATCATTTTGTTCTTTCTCGGGATCAAGGATGATATACTGGCGGTGGACCCTACCAAAAAGCTGATCATCCAGATTTTTGCCTCGCTGATCCTCGTTGCGATGGGCAACTTTAAGGTTGACAACTTTTACGGGATTTTCGGAATTCACGCCGTGGCGGATATTATCAGCATTCCGCTGACTGTGTTCATATTTATCGCGATCATTAATGCGATTAATCTGATCGACGGAATAGACGGACTCGCTGGCGGCATCAGCCTGATCGCGGGGCTGGGCTTTGGGATATGGTTTATTCTGAATGACCACTTTTCATTTGGCTGCCTTGCATTTGCAATGTCAGGCTCTCTACTGGGTTTTTTAAGGTTTAATTTTTCCAAAACCAGCAAAATCTTCATGGGAGACACAGGATCGCTGATCGTCGGATATCTTTTGTCGATATTTTCGGTTGAATTCTTGTCCCTCAACGTCGGCTACCTGCACGATCCAAACGCTTACTTCAATGCGCCGATTATCGTGATGGTGCTGCTGATCGTCCCTATTTTTGACACATTGCGCGTATTCATCGTCCGCATATTCAAAGGCGGCTCCCCCTTCGTGGCCGACCGCAATCACATGCACCATATTCTGCTGGATAACGGTCTTAACCACTTCTGGGCATCGTTCTCCCTGTGGATGGTGACAATTATCAACACTGCACTGTTCTTTACCTTTCACGGAGACATCACCAATACCGCTTCCCTTTACATTTATATAGCGATGTTCGGAGCGTACATGCTTTTTGCACATATTCTCAAGAAAAGGATCGTTACAGTAAGAGCGAAGAAAAAATTGGTAAATAGTCCTTCTTTCAACGAAAACGACCTGCCTTCTTCAAGCAATACCGTCAGGGACGCCTGATTGAAAAGCTGATCATTTTACGGTGAATAGCCATGTAAATTTCATTGGCATGAACCTAATGTTTGTACCTTAGCACGAAAATATTGCTATACAGGTATGAAAAAAAAGATCAGAAAAGAAGACGCGCTATATTACCACTCGAAAGGCAGACCGGGCAAAATCCAGGTCATTCCAACCAAAGAAACCAGCACGCAGCGGGACCTTTCACTGGCCTACTCTCCCGGAGTAGCGGAGCCATGTCTCGAAATCGCCGAAAATGTTGAAAATGCATATCTGTATACTGCAAAAGGCAATCTGGTTGCCGTAATCAGTAACGGAACAGCTGTTTTAGGCCTGGGTGATATCGGCCCCGAAGCTTCCAAGCCTGTCATGGAAGGAAAGGGTCTTCTGTTTAAGATCTATGCAGATATCGATGTTTTTGATATTGAGTTGAATACCAAGGATGTCGACGAATTTGTCCGCACGGTTAAAATCCTGGAACCAACCTTTGGGGGCGTCAACCTCGAAGATATTAAGGCGCCTGAGTGTTTTGAAATAGAGACCCGCCTTAAAAAAGAACTGAATATTCCGGTCATGCACGATGACCAGCACGGAACTGCGATTATCAGTGCAGCCGCAATGCTGAATGCACTTAAACTCGTTCACAAAAATATTGGAGAGATCAGGGTAGTCGTTTCGGGAGCCGGCGCTTCCGCGGTTTCCTGCACCAAACTCTACATATCCCTCGGCGTTGATCCTAAGAACGTGGCGATGTTCGATACAAAAGGACATATTCACAACGGTCGCACCGATCTGAGTGAAATGAAAAAGCAATTCGCGACCGACCTTGCTTTTGATTCCCTGGAAGCTGCAATGGTAGGCGCCGACATTTTCCTTGGCCTTTCTACCGCTGATATCGTTTCGAAAGACATGGTCAAATCGATGGCGAAAGATCCGATCGTGCTCGCTATGGCCAACCCCAACCCGGAAATACCTTATCCCGACGCAGTAGAAGCCAGGGAGGATGTGATTATGGCAACCGGACGTTCAGATTATCCTAATCAGGTAAACAATGTGCTCGGTTTCCCCTACATTTTCCGTGGCGCGCTGGATGTTCGGGCCACAGAAATCAATGAAGAGATGAAGCTTGCTGCGGTACACGCGCTTGCTGATCTGGCGACCAAGCCGGTACCCGATATTGTGAACCTTGCTTATAATGAGACCAATATTGTTTTCGGCAAAAATTACATTATTCCAAAACCGGTAGATCCGCGCCTGCTTACAACAGTGGCCCCTGCAGTTGCGAAAGCGGCAATGGAGACAGGTGTCGCGCGCAGGGATATTACGGACTGGGATGCGTACGAGCAGGAACTTTCAAGCCGCCTGGGCCGTAACGAGCAGATTTCGAGGGTAATCCTTAACAAAGCTAAACTTGCTCCGAAAAGAGTGGTTTTCGCAGATGCCGAAAACATTCAGGTATTGCGTGCAGCCCAACAGGTGAGAGATGAAGGCATTGCGATTCCGATCCTTTTGGGTAGCAAAGAAACAATTCAGCACCTGATCAAAGAAAGTAAGCTCGATCTGGGAGATGTATCTATCGTGGATCCGCGTGCAGAGGAAAACGAGCATATGATCGATACTTATGCCTCTAAACTATACGATAAGCGTAAAAGAAAGGGGCTTACACCGATCGAAGCGAGAAGGACGATTTACTTCAAGAGCTACTTTGGCTCGATGATGGTGGAAAATGGTGAGGCGGATGCATTTATATCGGGTTTGACCCGCACTTATCCTGATACGATCCGCCCGGCATTGCACGTGATCGGAAAGCAGGAAGGTGTCAATAAAGTAGCAGGTATGTACATTCTGCTCACCCCGCGCGGCCCGCTGTTCTTCTCTGATACTACTGTAAATCTTGACCCGACAGTAGACGAGATTGTCGAAATCACCGAACTGACCGCAAAAGCAGTAGAACGGTTCAATATCTCTCCGAGAATTGCGCTGGTTACGTATGCCAACTACGGCAGTGCAGCCGGCCATGATGCTGAAAAGATGCGGGAAGCTACTGCAATCCTGAAAAAGAGAAATCCGACCATGGTGGTAGAAGGAGAAATGCAGGCCCATCTTGCATTCAATACCACACTGCTGAAAGAAAACCACCCGTTCAGCGACTTAGTTGACGGCGGTGCCAATACATTGATATTCCCCAACCTTTCGGCGAGCAACATCGCTTACAACCTGCTCAAGGAAGCAGCCGAGCTGGAAACAATCGGGCCGATCCTCCTGGGATTGAAAAAGCCAGTGCACGTATTACAGCTTGGAAGCTCAGTCCGCGAGATCGTGAACATGGTCGCTATTGCGGTCGTGGAGGCGCAGATGAAGGGGTAGTAAAGGGAGGATGGAGGAAGGGAGAATGGAGGAAGGGAGTAAGGAGGAAAGGAAAAAAGGGAAGAATGCAGGAAACTATCTGCTCTCTTCCCTTTTTCCGTTTCTCCTTACTCCATCCTCCCTTACTCCCCTATTTCATCTTCACAAACTCCGCATTGTAAAGCGGCTTGTGGATTTGCATTAGTTTTGCTTCGGAGAATTTAATGATTTTACGGTCGTAGGTCATTAAACCGTTTGTTTCTACTTCTACGTCGGTGGTTTGGGTGTAAACCGCCGCGGATAAGCCTTTTCTGATCAATGGCTCGAATTTTCCGATCAAACTTTCATAACGTTTGTAAAGCTCTTCCTGCGTTTTAAAGCTCTGGTAGCCCCAATTATCTTTTTGCTGCCAGGTATGCTGCTCAACGGGTAGTCCCAAACCACCAAATTCACCCAGCACGATAATCTGCTTCGCCCCGAATAGATCTGGTCTGGGCATCACAGGCTCAGGATAGTTGTGCATATCGATAATGTGGCCTACCGGGTGAAAATTTCCCCCACTGGCGCTGTTTACTAACCTGCTAGGATCATATTTCATAGTCCATTCCGTGATTTCCTCGGTTTTGAACTGCCCCCAGGCTTCGTTAAACGGAACCCAAACCACGATAGACGGAAAAAAACGGTTTGCATCCATGATCGCCTTCCATTCCGTTTTAAATATATTCTCAGACTCAGGCGTGCGGTCGCGACTGGTTTCGTTACCGGTTATACCCGGGCGTTGTTCCCATTTATTGCCCATATCGCCACTAGGCATATCCTGCCACACCAGCATGCCCAGCTCGTCGCAGTAGCGGTACCATCTTGCCGGCTCCACCTTCACATGCTTCCTGATCATGTTGAAACCCATTTCTTTGGTTTTGACTATGTCAAATTTCAAAGCCTCGTCAGTGGGAGCCGTGTAAAGTCCGTCCGGCCACCAGCCCTGGTCAAGCGGACCGTACTGGAACAGGAATTCATTGTTCAATGTCATCCGTTGAATTCCGTTCTTGTCAGCCTGCACTCCTATTTTACGCATGGCAAAATAGCTTTTAGCTTCGTCAATTACCTTTCCATTTCTGGTGATCGTTACTGTAAGATCGTACAAAAACGGGCTGTCGGGAGACCATAATTTGGGATTGGAAATAGTTAGGGCGACGGTAGCATTCGGTGCTGCCTCCTGTTCTGCTACTTTGCTGGTACCGTCGAAAGCGACAATTTTGACTTTGTCCCCTTCTTTTGCATTTTTGATTTCGGACGCAATATTGACAACCTGCTTATCGATATCAGGTACTGGTAAGATACTGACAATGTAACTTGTCGGAACCGTTTCCAGCCAGACTGTCTGCCAGATTCCGGTGACAGGGGTGTACCAAATTCCGTGCGGGTTTTTAATCTGCTTACCTCTCGGCTGCGGCCCGTCGCTGCTTGGGTCCCAGACTTTTACGCTGATCTCCTGCTGCTTCTTTTTAATCAGTAAGTCGGTGATATCGAAACTAAACGGATCATAACCTCCCTGGTGCGAACCCGCAGGTTTTCCATTCACAAATACCTCACATTTCCAGTCGACGGCTCCAAAATGAAGCAACACGCGCTGGTCTTTTAGCTTCGGAGCAAAATCAATCGTGCGATTGTACCACAATACGCTATCCTTGCCGACTGTTCTGCCGACACCCGATAATGCAGATTCGACTGCGAAAGGCACCAGGATTCTCCCGTCGAAAGTAGCAGGTTTCGTTTCCGCAGCAGATTGCGGAACGATCGAATAATTCCACAGTCCATTAATATTCTGCCAGTTTTTACGCACCAATTGTGGCCTGGGATATTCTGGATGCGGATTCGCCGCTGAAACTTTTTCTGCCCACGGGGATACTATCTTGCCTTCCTTGTATTTCCACTCACCACTTTCCTGCGCATACAGAAGCTGGACGGAGGCGAAAAGGGCGGTCAGGTAAATGAGTACTTTTTTCATTCTGAGTTTTTGTTACTGAAATAATTTAATCCTTATCATCTTAAAAGACCGCCAAAAATATGCTTTACTGTGAAATTCGAAAGCATTAAATATTGGTTATATTAGGTTTTACAACTCGCTCAAATTACTAATCGATGAAAAAGCTCTGTTTCTTCTTCCTGGTTCTGTTGAACCTGCCGCTATTTGCACAGGATTTTTCTGACAAAATCACGCTGGTCCTCCACGGTGGTGCGGGCACGATCACAAGAGCGAATATGAGCCCGGAGCAGGAGAAGGCGTACAAAACGGTTCTGAATTCTGCCCTGGAAAAAGGATATGCCGTGCTCAAAAACGGCGGCACCAGCGTTCAGGCGGTTGAGGCGACAATTCATGTAATGGAGGATTCGCCGTTATTCAATGCAGGTAAAGGTGCTGTTTTCACCAATGAGGGTAAAAATGAGCTGGATGCTTCGGTCATGGAAGGCAAAACCTTGAAAGCCGGTGCGGTCGCAGGTGTCACCACTATTAAAAATCCAATCAGCGCCGCCATTGCCGTCATGGAAAAATCGGAACACGTGATGATGGCTGGTGCAGGAGCCGAAAAATTCGCGAAGCAACAGGGGATAACTATTGTCGACCCTGCTTATTTCCATACCGAAGCCAGGTACAAGGCATTGATAAAAGCCAAAGAAGCTGATAAGACTGAACTGGATCATAATTCCAGGGAAGAGCAGAAAGTGAAAGCAGCTCCCAAAACAGGGTTGCAGCGTGACGAAGAAGTGATATTCACGGAAGGCAGGAAGTTCGGGACAGTAGGCTGCGTGGCGCTTGATAAATTCGGGAACCTCGCTGCGGGGACATCTACCGGCGGAATGACAAATAAAAAATACGGACGCATCGGCGATGCCCCTATCATTGGTGCAGGCACTTATGCGAACAATGCCACCTGCGCGGTTTCGGCAACGGGTCATGGCGAGTATTTCATACGCTCGGTCGTAGCTTACGACATTTCCGCACTCATGGAATACAAAGGAATGCCCCTTAAAGAGGCTGCCAATGAGGTGGTGAAAAAGCTGGTGAAGCGCGGCGGCGAAGGAGGCATTATTTCTCTGGACCGTGACGGTAACATTGCAATGCCATTCAATAGCGAAGGAATGTACCGCGGTTACATCAAAAATGACGGAACGCGCGAGGTACTTATTTACAAAGATTGACAAGGTTTCCGGATTAAAATCTGATATGAAAAAGAATGCAGTTTTATGCATTTGTTTCTGGTTACAATCATACAAAACAGGGCGTTTCCAGCGTTGTGTTTACATTAAGTAACTTAACGCCGCCTTTCCTTCTATGAAATCAATCTACGGGATTCTCTTCTTGATCGCGTTGTTTTGTAACGCAAGTTACGCCACTCATTTACAGGGCGGCGAGATCATGGCAGCGCACATTTCGGGGCAAACTTATAATATTAAAGTCCGGATTTACCTGGATCGCCAACAAGGTGGCGGAGCGGCAGATGCCATGCAGGAAGTGACGGTCTGTCTGGGAAATGGCACGACGCGTAATTTGCCGAGAACTATTACTAGTCCGGTCCCAGGTTCCCGAAGCATTATCGCCGTAGATTTTGAACAGCAATATACTTTTCCTACAACAGGCATCTTCCAGATTTCAGCCGCTGTTAATAACCGCACCGGTGGCATGCTGAACCTTGATAATTCTTTGGAGACTTCCATGTTTATCTGGACAGTGATCGATACCCAGGTTGCTAATTCAACTCCAATCCTGCCCTACCTCGCTTTCGATGCAGGTGTGAGGCAGGTTTTTTCAGTTGACCTTAAACCAACCGTTGCCGACCGGGATAGTGTTTCGGTTAAAGTTCACCGCATCAGCAAACCATCTCCTGGAACCTGCGGCGTGAGAATGCCCGATCGTTCGTATCTGTTTCCAAACGAAATCAGCGCGAATGGTACGTTTAAAGTAGAACCTGCATTGAACAAGCTGATCTGGAAAGCGCCGGAAGTAGTTGGTAATTATCTCTTTGCGATGGTTGTGAGCGAATGGCGGGATGGCGTTGTCATTTCTGAGAGCTATCGCGAGGGAACAATCAACGTGTCCGATAAGCCCGGCGAAACGGTTGAAATTCCGCCTTACGAATCTGCCGAATATGGAAATCCGGTTACATCAGTACCAAATGTTTCCTCTTCCGAAGTTTCTATGGCAATTGAAGCATATCCGGTACCTACCGACGATTTTGTTACCGTGAAGGCTTACAGCAAGAAAAAAGCCGTAATACGTTTACAGCTAATCGATATGAGTGGAAAAACGATCCGCGAGATTTCAACTCTTTCACCTGCTATCTCGGTACAGGAACGGTTTGATATGCGGCATCTCTCTCACGGGATTTATATCATCAAGGCTGACAATGCTCTCGAATCTGTTTCGCAAAAAGTGGTTCGATGATCAGTTACCGGTGGTCTGATCTCCGACAGTCGTCATTTCGACGGAAGTAATTTTTTCCTTGAATAGCAGACCTTTCAGAAGCATTTCCTTGATCATCGACAAATGCGTATAGGTGATCATGTGGCCTGCATTGTAAAGGAAAATATACTGGGCGCGTTTGCTTTTGATATGCTTTTTGGCAAAATCAATATTAGCCGGATCCGCGATCCAATCATTCCCACCCTGAATGACCGTGGTAGGAACATGCAGATTTTGCCAAACTGGCAGCAGCTTTTTAAGTTCATCAGAATGACTGTATTTTTCCGCAGTGGCCGTGTTGAAAGCGCCGGGAAGAAAAAGCTGGATGAACGAATTTTTACCCCATTTCGAAAACCAGTAAAATTTTTCCTTTTCAGGATCGATCACTGGCGACACCATTACCAGCTCTTTTACCTTATCCGGAACCATAGAAACGAGTTTGGCTGCAATGGGCGCGCCATAAGAGCGACCTAGTACTGTTACCTTTTCCTTACTTTTATTCATCTCGAAAACGGGTAACAATGCATTAGCCTGGGTAGCAATGGAAGTGACGTGCCGACGCTTTTTCAGCCTCGATTTACCGTAACCAACTCTGTCGACCGATACGATATGAAAATGCTTCTGAAGATCTTCATCGTCCATCAGGTTCATATAACCCCAAAGTGAACCCGGCGCACCGTGGATTAAAAGTAACATAGGAAGCGTGTCGGAGCCGATGCTTGCTATGCAAAGCGAAAGTGTATCGTTTTTGATGATATGTTCTACGGGCTTGACTTTTTTTTGCGCATAATGCTTCCTGACTTCCTTTGCCGAGATAATATATCTTGAAAAACAGGAGCTCAGGGAAGTAGTAAGTAGGATGAACAAAAAGATCGGCCGAAGAAATTTAAGACTTGACATGCGCACGAATGTTACAGTATTTGCATTCACCGGATATTGTAATATACGGTTTCAGTATAAAAAAAGTAAACCTTTATACCGATTTTTGTAAAGAATTACCTGAATTAAATTTTTCATAACGTTTCTTTGTTAGTGAAAAAACCATTTTATCAGCATTCACAGCTAATACCCTAACATATTTTTGAATGACGACCAGCCACCAAGATCCGTTTTTCAAGCGCCTGACCGAGCAAAACGAAAATTACCGTTACAAGCTTCCTTCCAGACAGGATGCCGGGAAGTTCATTCAGAACCTGATCAACTTTTTATTCCCTATCAGCCAGGATTGCCAGAACTGCCCTTCAAAGGATCTGGCAATGAAATATGCCGACTTGCGAAATGACCTCGATTACATGCTTAAGCCTCTGCTTCCGCAGATTGAGAAGGATAAAGATGAGATATTGGACGAAATATTCGGTGGTATCCCCGACATCTACGAAATGCTGCTGGCCGACGCGAAATCGATCACTGATAATGACCCTGCGTCAGTCAGTCTGGAAGAGGTAATTTCTGTTTACCCGGGATTTATGGCCATAGCCACTTACCGGTTCGCGCATTTGTTTGCCCAATGCGGGATTCCGTTGCTGCCCAGAATGCTCACTGAATTTGCCCACAGCCAAACCGGGATTGACATCCACCCGAATGCCGTAATCGGCAGCTCCTTTTTTATAGACCACGGAACCGGCGTCGTGATCGGAGAAACTACTCATATCGGCAACAATGTAAAGCTTTATCAGGGTGTTACGCTTGGCGCGACGCATGTATCGAAGTCGCTCGCTTCCCGAAAGCGCCATCCTACGATTGAAGATAATGTCGTGGTTTATGCAAACGCGACTATTCTGGGTGGGGAGACCGTCATCGGCCACGATTCGATCATTGGCGGCAATGCCTGGTTAGTAAGAAGCGTACCTCCATTTTCCCAGGTTTATCACCAGAGCAAAATAGAGATACGCCCGCAATCGGCTTCTATTACATAATGCTGCGGATAAATCTCCGCACGCCTTCCATATATATCGGTTCTGCCTGTGAAAATGCGTAACGCGGCTGGGTGGTCATGGTAATACCAATGAAGCCGAACGTGAGGCACCACCACTCATAGTAGGTCTTGGTAACGCCTTCCGCGGATTTCGGACGAAGCCCCGCGATCATTTCCCACACAGGATTTCCTTTAATACTCATTGCCTGTGAAAAAGCCTTTTTCGAATCGCAATAGGCTCCCTCCAGATTAAACATGACCTGAAATACTTCTGGGTTCTCCACTGCGAAATTCCAGATGCGCTGGGCAACCTCTACCAGCTGCTTCTGAGGATTACTGAAATGTCCTTTGATCTTTATAAACTCACTCTGCAGATGGTCAAAGCCTTCCATACGGACTGCTTCCAGGAGTTTGTCTTTACTATCGAAATATTCGTACAAAATCGGGGGACTATATTCTATTACGTCGGCGATTTTACGAATCGAGACAGCAGTCCATCCGTCTTCTCGGGCAATGTCTTTAGCTGTTTTAACGATGTCAGAACGTACCTGTATTTTAAGCCGTTCCCTTCGCTCTACTATTCCCATGCTTGAGTAGTTCTTTTATGATTGAGTCAGAAACATATCTTTTCAAATATAACCATATAGTCCTTACAGCTCAAGGGACTTTCACTGGTTGCGGACAAAAAGTTCGGTTATTTTTTTAATTTTTTCACCCAAAGTGCGCTACTTAAATCAGAACACCGATTGAAAAATTTTGGCTGTAAAAAATTTTTTTTACCGGGTTTAAATGTGTTTATTCTGCCCTGCGGATTGGCCCGTTCTTCTCGATTTTTTCAACAAGACGGTAGTTCACTTCCTGCGCCCGCAGTTTTCCGCGGCCATCGTCGCTAATCCGAAGATTGTTCTGGTAAAGGTCCAGCCGGACAGATTTCTGATTATCGTTTGCATAGTTTCTGAGTACCAGCCGCATTTGATTTTTAAGCTGTTCGTCCAGTACCGGAAAACAAATATCAATGCGCCTGTGCAGGTTCCGGTGGGTCCAGTCGCAGGAGGTCAGATAAATTTCGTCATTTCCCCTGTTACCAAAATGCAATATTCTCGTATTCTCAATATACCTGTCTACGTGCCGGCTTACAATTATATTATCGCTGATAGAAGGCAGGCCGGAGATCAGACCGCAACTCTCACTGACCATCACGTGAACCGGCACTCCTGCCTGCCCGGCCTGGTATAATTTATCAATCAGAATATGATCCTGTAACTGATTGATTTTTATTGTTATAAATGATTTGAGCCCTGCATTGCAATTGGCTATTTCCCTGTCTATCAAGTCCATTAACCGTTTCTGCAACGTAAACTGTGTAACAAATAAATAATTGAATGGCAGATACTTGTATTTTTTAGGCTCGTCCTGGGTCGATAAATAGCCGAAAAGCAGTTCAAGTTCATTGGTAAGCTCCCGATGGTTTGTCAAAAGGGCGTGGTCGACAATCTCGCGGCTGGTAAGTCGATAAAACCCGCCGGTACCTAAAAATGCATAACGCTCCCAGCCTTTTGAGACCTTTCTTTTTACCAGTGCCATTTTTGCATGGACTTTCAGGCCAGGCACGCTCAGAATGATCTTTACGCCTGCATCGCGCATTTTTTTTGACCATTGCAGATTTTCCTGGATATCCATTTTGGTATTCAGCTCCACATAAGTAGTTACCCTTTTACCGTTCCTGGCCGCACTGATCAGCGAGTTAAGGATAAATGAATGCGGACTGATCTTGTAAAGCGACACATGGATTTCTCTCACATGAGGATCAATAGCGGCCTCATTGAAAAACCGCACTATTGGTTCAAACGACTGATAAGGCAAATGAAAAAGCTGATCGCCTTTTTGGATTGCTTCAAATATGGAATCATTTTCTTCGAAATCCGGATTTTGAAGTGCGCGCTGGGCAGGATAGTCAAGCCGCCTGGATAACGCCGGAAACCGCAGGAAATCTTCCAGAAAAAGATAGTCGCCACGCTCGTGAAACTCATTCATCGGAATCGCCACTTTGTTAACGAGGTACTCACGCATGTAGAGCGGCATTCCAGATTCATGGAAGTATTGCGACGGCTGAACGAAATTCCGCTTGTCGAGCTGCTTTAATATCCTTTGTGCGATTTGCATCGGATATTCGTCTTCTATGGAAAGCTCGGTTTCACGTTCTACACGCAGTGTATAGCTTTCCAGAACATCAAATCCGCGAAAAAGGAGAGGAAGGTTTTCCCGGATGATATCTTCCAGAAAAGCCACCTGTCGTTTGCCGTCAAGCTCCGGGAGTTCGATAAACCGCCCGAAAATGTCAGAAGGGATATTGACCGTTGCATACCATTCCTCTTCCACATCTTCCCTATGTTGCATCCGGACGATAAGATAAATCTTTTTAGATTCAAAAATGGTCGATTTAGATGTGCGTTTGCTATCCAGGAAAACGGGTTGTAAATGCCGGAAAAGCTTCTCAATGAAGAACTTGCGCAGGAAGGATTGGTGTTCGGCAGCAAACGGCTCCCGGTAATACAGGTGGACTCCCTGTTCATTGAATGCAGGAAGGATATTGCCTGTCAGGATATCGTTGAATTCACGGAGCTGGTTTTCGATCGTCTCACTCACATGTTCCAGCAGGGATTCCGGAAAGATATTGAGTTTTGCCCTGATGTCGTTACTGACTTCGCCCATCGCAAGCAGGCTGGGAATCCTGATACGGAAAAATTCCTTCGTCTGATACGAATAGATCCCCAGGAAGCGGAGCCGCTCTCTGACCGGTACCGTGTCATCGTTGGCTTCCAGTAACAAACGGTAATTATTGGACAACCAACTCAGATTTGTATCGAAGTAGGGATAAGCGACATCTATCATTTAACAGGCTTGGAAAAATTCGAATTTTAGCACAATATAAATACATTTGACTGGTAAGGATATAACTTTGGGAGACAAAAATTAACCCTGTACAATATGCGTTCAGTGTTATATTTTACTTAAAATTTAATTTCATTTTTTATGCGTTATCAATTATTGGGCCGGTCGGGCCTGAGGGTGTCCGAAGTTTGCCTGGGAACCATGACCTTTGGAAAAGATTGGGGCTGGGGAGCAGATAAACATGAAAGCTTCAGGATTTTCGAAACGTTTGCCGATGCGGGAGGCAATTTTATCGATACTGCAAACAGATATACCGAGGGTTCTTCTGAAAAATATGTAGGTGAATTTATCGAAAATGACCGTGACAGGTGGGTGTTAGCGACTAAATACACATTGAAAGACAGAAACGATGACCTAAATTTTGCAGGTAACCACCGGAAAAACATGATGCGCTCCGTCACGTCCAGCCTTAAGAGGCTTAACACCGACTACATTGATTTGCTCTGGGTGCATATGTGGGATAACACCACCCCGGCGGAAGAAGTAATGCGCGGGCTTGATGATCTGGTTAGCAGGGGCTTAGTACATTATATTGGTATATCTGATACTCCTGCCTGGATAGTTTCCCAGGCCAATACCATCGCCGATTTCCGGGGGTGGAATGCTTTTGCCGCGATCCAGTTTGAATACTCGCTGTTACAGCGGACACCCGAGCGCGACCTGCTTCCAATGGCGAAGGCGCTGGACCTGGCAGTGACTCCCTGGGGCGCTATCGGAGGCGGCGCATTGACAGGAAAATATTTACGCGGCGAGAAAGGCCGTGTGCCGGATCACAGTATCAGAAGAAATGACCACAGTAGCATTATTGCACAAACTGTGGTGGATGTTGCCGCCGAACTGGGCGTTACTCCCGCACAGGTAGCGATCAACTGGACGAGGCACCGCGAGCAGGTGATGATACCGATCATCGGGGCTTCGAAAGAACAGCAATTGAAGGATTCCCTGGGATGCCTCGATTTCAAATTGCCGCAGGAAGCTTTGGAAAAATTAAATGCGGTAAGCCAGATCGAACTCGGCTTCCCGCATGAATTTTTGAAATCGGATGGAGTGAAGGAAGAAGCTTTCGGTGGGTTATTTGAGAAACTGGATAATCATAGAGGATAAGGGGTTTTAGCTATTAGCTGTTGGCTTTTAGCTGTTGGCTGTTGGCTAACAACTAATTGCTAATAGCTAATAGCTAACAGCTAATTGCCAACAGCTAACAGCTAATTGCCAATAGCTAATTGCCAACAGCCCACCTATTTCCCCCACTGATCCGGTGCCTGCCGCCAGGCGCTCAGACTTTCAACCTGTGAGGCTGATACATAATTATGCTCTAATGCAGTTTCAATCAATGCATTGTAATTGCTGATTGTGCTCAGCTTTACATTCTTCTCCTTGAAGTTGTTTTCGGCCGCCGCAAATCCGTAAGTGAAAATAGCGACCATTCCAGCCACTTCGTAACCAGCATCTCTCAGTACATCCACTACTTTCAGCGAGCTTCCCCCCGTGGAGATCAAATCTTCAATAATGACCAAGGGCTGGCCTTTTTCCAGTCTGCCCTCGATCTGATTGCCCATACCATGCTTTTTAGGCTCAGGACGAACATAGGCGAAAGGAAGTTCGAGCAGGTCGGCCACTAATGCCCCCTGGGCGATCCCCCCGGTTGCCACACCTACCACCGCCTGAACACCGGGATATTCCTGCCTGATCATCTCCGCCAGTGTCTTTTTAATGAATGTGCGCGTGTCGGGATATGAAAGCGCAACGCGATTGTCGCAATAGATTGGAGAAAGCCAGCCTGAGCTCCATTGGAATGGTTTATCGGGACTTAATTTGATGGCTTGCGCTTCGAGCAGCAACTCGGCTACCCTTTTACTTATATCGGAACCGTGTAACATATTAATCTTCGGAATCTTCCTTTTTGTTATGATTTATCACTAATAATTTATCAATCCGGCTGCGGTCCATATCGATCACCTCAAAATCAAAATTCTTCCAGCTGAACTGCTCACCGGTCTTCGGTATATTTTCAAGAATGTGCAACACGAAGCCGCCAAGAGTGTTGAACCCGACAAGTTCCCTGCGCTCTGTCTCCTGTATATTGATATTAAAGTATTGCAGAAAATCATCGAAAGGAAGCTGCGCATCTACTAAAAAGCTGCCGTCCTCTCGTTTTACAATTTCAGAGGCTTCTTCAATGTCCTCAGAAATATCGCCCACCAGCGCATCCATAATGTCATGCATGGTCAGAATGCCGAGCATGCCGCCATATTCATCTACAATAATACCAAAATAGACACGCTGCTCTTTAAATTTCTCCAATGCCTGATAGGCGCGGTTACTTTCGGGTAAATAAACAGGATCGCGTACAAGGGTATTCAGCGTGGCGAGCTGCGTTTCAATATCGGCAACGATCATGTCTTTTACGTATACCAAACCCACCACATCGTCAACTGTGCCGCGGCATACTGGATAAATAGAATGACGGCTTTCGAAAATCTTGGCCTTGTTTTCTTCTACGGTATCTTCCAGGTCCAGCCAGATAATCTCCTGCCGGTTGGTCATCAGGGAAGTTACTTTCCTGTCGCCGAGCTGGAATACATTGTGTACGATTTCCTGCTCAATTTCTTCAAAAACTCCACCCGAAGTTCCTTCCTGGATCAGACTCTTAATCTCTTCTTCCGTCACCGAATTTTCGCTCTGACGGATATTGAGTAACTTGATAATCATATCACTTGAAAAGCCCAACAGCGAAATAAAAGGTGCAGTCAGTTTCGAAAGCAGGTTCATCGGTGTGGCCATCACCTTCGAAATGGCCTCAGGGTTTGACATGCCGATCCGCTTTGGTACCAGTTCACCCAGAACCAGCGACAAATAGGTGATGAATACAAGCACACTTCCCACGGCAAGTGAATGGCTGTAAGGCTGTAAAACAGGCACCCGGTTGATGATCACCTCGAAATCGGCGGTAATATTATCACCACTGTACATACCGGTCAGCAAACCGATCAATGTAATACCGATCTGAACAGTTGATAGGAACCGGGTAGGTGAATTAGCGAGATTTAATGCAGCTTTTGCGCTGGCGTCACCATTTTTAGCAGCTGCTTCCAATCTGGATTTTCGAGAGGAAACGAGTGCTATCTCAGACATGGAGAATATACCGTTGAGAAGCACTAGTAGTAAAATTATCAGTAGTTCCAAGAACTGTGTATTTGATATGGATGCAAATTTATCAATAATAATCACTGTCTAAACTAAACACTTTACTTAATTTTGGCGCTGATTCACGTACCATTTGATAAATGACCATTTTTTTCGACGACCGCCCATTCAAAATTGTACGGACCAATCAGCTTTCCGCCGAAACTTCCCAATTTGATCATATAGTTGATCTGAGGCTGGAAAAATTGCAAAAAAGTATGTTATCGGGGCACACTTTATTTTTAAATTCAACTGCAAACACCGCATTGCAGGTGCTTCAAATCCTCGAAAAAGATTTTCCAAAACAGTTGCTGTCCATCACAATGGCGACGAAGGAAAAATCTGAAATAGAAGAAAAAATCAAGGAACAGTACAAAGTGATCAAGGCAGCCGGCGGCGTGGTGGTTAAAGACGGAAAATGGCTCTTTATGTACCGCCGCAAAAAATGGGACCTGCCCAAAGGCAAGCTCGACAAAGGCGAAGATTCCCGGACTGCCGCGGTCAGGGAAATTGAGGAAGAAACCGGTGTTAAATCGTTGATTAAAAACAAAATCTGTACAACCTGGCATACCTATACGCTCAATAACAACCGCATATTAAAACGCACGAAATGGTACCTGTGCGATACGATCGACGATTCCAGAATGCAGCCGCAGGCAGAGGAACAGATCGAAAAACTGGACTGGTATAGTCCGTCAGAAGCTAAATCGCTGTTGATCAATTCTTACAGCTCGATCAGATTTGTAGTAGACAGCCTTAACAAAAAGCGTAATATAAAATCCTGATCACGACATGATTAAACCTGCGGATTGATCCGGTCGAGCTCAGAAAGTGAATAGGGAAGAAAATTGTCGACGCCTTGCCCGTAACGATGCAAATCGCGTATGATACTGGAACTGATCGGTGCGAGCTCGGGAGACGTGATCAAAAAAACCGTTTCAATTTCTTCGTATAAATACCTGTTAACCTGCGAGATACCATTTTCGTATTCAAAGTCGGTTGTATTCCGCAGACCTCTTAACAGAAAAGTTGCGCCTAGTTCCCTCGCTATGTGCGCAGTAAGATCGTCGTAGGTAACGACTTTAACATTAGGCTGGTCAGAAAATGTCCTTTCAATCATTTCCTTCATCACATTCAAAGGAAAATACCGCTTCTTGGTGGCATTATTTCCAATGCCGATCACGACCTGATCAAAAAGCCTGAGCCCTCTGAGAACGATATCCTGATGTCCCCTTGTGAAAGGATCGAAAGAGCCGGGAAATAATGCGATACGGTCCATAAAAAGTGGTGGGCTACGATGAAACAAGGTATGTATTAAAAAGTCCGAAATACCGGTGCCCGGGTACCTCCGCGCACTGGCTGCTGTATCTAAGGGTAGTTGGCCGCCCTCCTATCTGTATATGTGGGAAAAAGTGAGAGAGCTCCACGAAAACTTCTGCCGACGCACTCACTTCCCCATAACACATAACCTTCATCTGCTCAGGTTCGTAGCCCAGCTGTCCCAGTGTGAAAAGGACAATATAGGCCATTTCCTGTACTTCCTTGAATTTGAAACGGTTACAAAGAATCAGGCGCTGACTTTCGCTAACAACGAGCGTGAACATATCTTTTTCAAAACACAAAGAAGCGATCCTCACTTCCTGCTGCTCAACGTGACTTACCAATGCACCCGTAATGATCGGGCTTGTAAAATGATAAAATGTAACGCGGGAAAATCTGAAATGATTGATAATCCATTCGTGCCATTGCCGTGGAATACTGAATATATTCTTTGCGTGAACAAGTGGAAGATCGTGGTAAAGCACCATGTCCCGGTCAGCTATCGGATTACCAGCCGAAAATGACAAGTATTCGCCTACCTTTTCCGGGTCGAATAACACATTGGGGACAAGACTGAATAAAGTTGAATTGACTGAAATACAGACCCCCTTCCATTCCGCCGAAGACCATAACATGTGCCCGGTGAAAATCCGCCTGAGCCTCTCAAATATTTCTTCCTCGCTCAAAGTCTGCTCCAAAGCATAATCTTCCAGCCAGATGCATTCCATATTCTCTTCCTTCACGATGCAAAAACGGACATTTTGATCGCTCATTTCGATACACAATGTACTGGAAGGGATTGCCGCCTGGTCGAATGTACTATCGCCTACAAGTAATGCAGGAATGATTTCAATGACCTGGTTTTCAGAATTTGCCACAATTAACGGTTAAACTTCTATTGAATGATATTTCTGCCCTACCCGACCGAAATGTATCTGTCTAATTTAAAAAAGTCCTGCAAGGTTTCCGCGAGAGAAAATATGCGATGCACCTGATTATCTTTCAAAGATTTGATCTCCGGCCAGCTCATTAGCTTTACTTCCTTGATGATCTGCCCCTTGGCTGACATTTCAGGATCAATGCCACTGATCATTCTGCCTTCGAAAGCCGTGATCTCGAAAAACAGCTCAACTGCGTGCAGCGGTGGCTGAATGTGCTCGTTTAAAAAGAGGAAGCGACCCACCTGCACGTGCAACCCTGTTTCCTCTTGAAACTCTCTCAAAACTGCCTGGCCGGCTGTTTCACCAAACTGGATCCCACCTCCCGGAGGACTCCAGAACGGCTCGCAACTACCGTACATTTCGTGGCGCACCATCAGGATCTGCTCGTTATGAACGCAAATGCCACATGCACGAACCCTCACCTGCCCGCCGAAAAGACTATTTATTTCCTCGCTGATGGTTTGCAATGCCGGATTTTTGAAGCAGCAAAGATAACTATCCCTTCAAATTTGACAAGACATAGTTATCCCTACAAGGATTTCGCCTTCACTTTAATGTAAGTCAAATGTAACCATACGGAGTAAATCAGGAATAAGGGCTTCCTGAAATGTAGCTTTCCAGAGAGCTGATATGTTCTTTCTGCTCGTGGATAATTGCGGACACGATATCATTAATGGAGATAATCCCTACCAACTTACCGCTTTGATTTACAGGTAAATGGCGGATGTGCTTGTCCGACATAATTTGCATACACTCCTCAATCTTTTCATCTGTTTCTACCGTGATTACCTTACTGGTCATGACTTCTCTGATGAGCGTATCCCTGGAAGCTCTACCTTGCAGAATCACCTTTCTGGCATAATCCCTTTCAGAAAATATACCGATCAGCTGATTATTTTCAAGAACCAAAACTGCACCGATGTTTTTAGCGGCCATGAGTTCAAGGGCCTCAAACACCGTGTTGTCCTGCGTGACAGACCAAATCGCATTGACAGGCTTGTTGCCCATTACATGTTGTACCAGCATAGATGTATAGATTTGGAGTTGTAAGATAAAAGGGAATTCAATATAGGGAATACCCCGCCAAAAGTCCAATAATATCTAAGTATAATTTTGTTGCAAAATCGCATTTTGATATTATTCATCGTTCCGCTAGATTCGTTGCCATGGATACCGATAAAATTTTGCCTTCCCAGCTGCTCCGCAAAAAGTTTCCATTCAAACCCACAGAAGGACAGCTTCGGTTCTTTGAAAAAACAAATGATTTCCTGGTTGAAGAAAAAGGATTGGAGCGTTACAGGGACTGTTTTTTACTCAAAGGATATGCCGGCACAGGTAAGACAACCATTATCAGTACGCTGATCAAGGTGCTTAAAAACTTTGGTTATAAATCCATTTTGCTCGCCCCGACCGGCCGCGCGGCAAAGGTAATGTCCGGCTATTCAGACAAGATCGCTTTAACAATCCATAAAAAAATCTATAAGCAAACCGCTGATGCTTATTCAGGTACACTGACATTTCAGCGCCAAAAAAATTACCACGACAATACACTTTTTATTGTCGACGAAGCTTCCATGATCACCGACGAGGCCGATTTTGGCAGCCGGAGTTTGCTGGCCGACCTTATTGATTTCGTTTTTGAAAATCCCGGCAACAAGCTTATGCTTGTCGGCGATATTGCCCAGCTCCCTCCTGTCGGAAAAGAGTTAAGCCCGGCTCTGGATGGGGCTTATCTTGAAAAAACGTTCTACATGTCTGTTTTTCAGGAGGAATTAAAGGAGGTAATGCGCCAGGATGAACAATCAGGCATATTGTACAATGCTACCCTGCTACGCGATCAACTGGCGGCAGAAGCTCCTGAAATCCAGATCACGACACGATCTTATCAGGATGTGTTTAAGATGACGGGAGAAAAACTGGAAGAGGGGCTTCGTTATGTCTACAATAAATATGGCCAGGAAAATGCGATCATTCTGACACGTTCAAACAAGTCGGCGGTACAGTATAATGAATATATTCGTCGGGTGATCCATTTTTCGGAGGAAGAACTCGATGCCGGCGACCGTCTGATGGTCGTTCGGAACAACTATAATATTCTCGATGAAGATTCGCCGGCAGGTTTTATAGCCAATGGTGATTTTGTAGAATTATTGAAAATCAGAAAAACCCAGGAAATACACGGGTTCCGGTTTGCGGATGTAACACTCAGGCTGACAGATTACGAAAAGCAGCCGGAGTTCGACGCCAAGATTTTTCTGGACACCCTGCATTCCTCTTCGCCCTCCATGCCGGCCGAAGATAACCGCAAGCTCTACGACAGCGTTTTACAGGATTATCTATATATTAAGTCGAATAAGGAAAGATTGGAGGCACTACGAAAGGATCCTTTTTTAAATGCATTGCAGGTAAAATTCGCTTATGCGTTAACGTGCCACAAAGCGCAGGGCGGACAGTGGAGCGCAGTCTTCATAGATCAGGGATATTTGCCTCAGGAACAGATCAATAGAGAATTTATCAGATGGCTTTACACGGCAATTACCAGGGCTACTGACGAAGTTTTTTTAATGAACTTCCATCCTCAATTCTTCAAATAGATATTTCCTTATTCCTGCACGGAAGCCCTTTTCAGGCGGTCGTTAATGGCCAGACCAAGTCCATGCATGGGTACCCACTCTGCGATAATCGACTTCACCGGCAGACGGTCCAGCTCACGCAAGAAAGCAAATAAATTGTGTGCAGCTTCCCGTAAATCGCCATTTTCGCTTAAAACGCGTTGATAGTTACGATCAACATAGGGCAGATAAGAATCAAACAAGAGGTATGCTGTTGAGGCATCATTTCCTACAATATCTGCTTTCCTGCGCATTTCAAGGGGAACGAGTGGCGCGTAGTGGCTCTTAAGCATTCCCGGCGCTTTCGGATTGGAGGAAGAAGCCGCGGTTATTTTTACGTGGCCAACAATTTCCTCAATATCCTGCACAGCAAGTCCCCCCAATCTGTAAATAATTATTTCCTCGCCTTCGAAGCCGACTATCGTAGATTCGATACCAACTTCACAATCGCCGCCATCGAGAATATAAGGTATCTGATCGCCAAGCTGGGCATTCACATGCGACGCAGTTGTGGGACTGATATATCCGAAAGGATTTGCACTCGGTGCCGCCAGTGGAAAATCGAGCTGACTCAGTAATTCGAGCAACATCGGGTGCCGGGGAATGCGTACAGCGACGGTATCCAGCCCGGACGTGACCAGATCAGGGACATTTTTCTTTTTAGGTAAAAGTAACGTGAGGGGGCCAGGCCAGAAGTTTGCGGCTAAAATTTGTGCAGTCTCCGGAATGTCAGTCACAAAATTCTGCACCTTCTCAACGGAATCGGTGTGAATAATAAGGGGATCAAACGCCGGCCGTTTTTTGGTTTCAAAGATCGATAATACTGCCCTTTCATTTAATGCATTTCCCGCTAGCCCATATACCGTTTCCGTGGGTATACCTACCAGTTCGCCTTTTATCAGAAACTCTTTTGCAATCCGGATATCTTGTCCAATTTCAGCCAATGTAACAACCAGGTTTTTGCTGCAAAAATACTTCGTATGCGCCAGAATCCCGAGTCTTGCGATTTAGATTGTTTTTAAATAACCCGGATTTAGAAAAGTATGGGCGGCTCTTATTCAATACGTGTTTATATTTATTGGTTAAAAAATACTATCTAAAAAACCCTTTACCTATGTTTCAAATCAAAGAACAACCTACCGTTTTTGATGTATGCATTGTGGGCTCCGGAGCAGGAGGTGGAATGGCAGCCTATCAACTGGCAAAAGCGGGTGCAAAGGTTGCACTTTTAGAGGCCGGAGGCTATTTCGACCCAGCTGATCCTAAATACATTACTCAGCTTAAATGGCCTTATGAATCCCCAAGACGCGGCGCCTCAAATCATCGGCCTTTCGGGGACTTCGATGCGGCCTGGGGTGGCTGGGAGATAGAAGGAGAACCTTATACACGCAAAAACGGCACGCAATTTGACTGGTTTCGGTCGAGAATGTTAGGCGGACGGACCAACCACTGGGGACGTATCTCCCTCCGTTTTGGCCCGAAAGATTTTAAAAGAAAAAGCATCGACGGATTGGGCGACGACTGGCCGATCAGCTACGATGACGTAAAACCCTATTATGATCAGGTCGATAAATTGATCGGGGTATTCGGTACCGTGGAAAACATGGATAATGAGCCGGACGGAATATTTCTGCCGCCTCCCAAGCCACGTTTGCACGAGCTTTTTCTCAAACAAGCCGGAAAAAAAGTAAATATTCCGGTAATACCTTCCAGGCTTTCGATCTTGACAAAGCCAATTAATGACCAGCGCGGTGTTTGCTTCTATTGCAGCCAATGTTCACGTGCATGTCAGGCTTATGCGGATTTTTCATCTTCTTCGGTACTATGTATCCCGGCGATTAAAACCGGAAATGTGACGCTGATCAACAACGCAATGTGTCGCGAAGTGCTCACAGACCCAAATTCCGGACTTGCAACAGGCGTTTCGTACATTGACAGAGAGAAGCTGACTGAACACACGATCAAAGCAAAAGTTGTAATCCTCGCTGCCAGCGCGGCGGAATCTTCCCGGTTGCTGCTTAATTCAAAATCTGAACGCCATCCAAATGGTCTTGCCAATTCAAGCGGCGTGGTTGGCCACTACCTGCACGACTCTACCGGTGCTTCTCGTGGTGCTTTCATGCCGCACATGATGGATCGCAAGCGTTATAACGAAGACGGTGTAGGCGGTATGCACGTATACACCCCGTGGTGGCTCGATAACAAAAAACTCGATTTCCCGAGAGGTTACCATATTGAATACGGCGGCGGAATGGGCATGCCGAGCTACGGTTTCGGTTCCGGAATCGAAAATCTGAACGGAAAATATCCTACCGCCTCAGGCGCGATGAAGCCGGCAGGTGGTTACGGGGCTTCTTTAAAAGAGGATTACCGTCGTTTTTACGGTGCCAATATCGGTATGGCCGGTCGCGGGGAAGCTGTTCCGGATATCAATAATTACTGCGAAATTGACCCCAATGTGGTTGATAAATACGGTATCCCTGTGCTGCGTTTCCACTATAAATGGTCTGATTACGAGATCAAGCAGGCGAAACACATGCATGATACTTTTGAAGAAATCATTCATGCATTAGGCGGAGTTCCGAATGGTACCAAGCCAGGCGCAGACACCAATTATGGTCTTGCTGCTCCGGGAAGGATCATTCACGAAGTGGGAACTGTCAGAATGGGTGACGATCCGAAGACTTCCGCCCTGAACAAATTCTCTCAGGCCCACGATGCAAAAAATGTGTTTGTGGTAGATGGCGGTTCATTCGTTTCGCAGGCTGATAAAAACCCGACGTGGACAATTCTTGCCTTGTCGTGGAGAGCATCAGACTACATTATTGATCAGAAAAAACAGAAGAATATTTAATTGTTTGAACACAGTTTCAAGTCAGATATATATGAAACGCAGAGATTCACTCAAAGCATTAACCCTCAGTTCGCTGGGGATCACTGCGCTCAATCCGCAGGTCGCGATGGCCGAGCAGAGGGAGCTGGAAACACAGATGCCACCAGAAACCCCAATTAAAATTCCGGGTGGCAGAACTAAAGAAGAAGCGATCCGCGATGCAAAGCTGATGAAGGAGAAATTCCTCACAGCCGCTGAGCTGGCGACTATTAGAGTTTTGGTGGACATCATCATTCCGGCCGATGAAAAATCGGGCAGTGCGTCACAAGCCGGCGTTCCCGATTTTATAGAGTTCATCGCCAAAGATATGCCTCAAAATCAGACACCTTTGCGAGGCGGTTTGAAATGGCTGGATAGGGAATCATCTAAACGCTTCGGAAAGGTCTTTACGCTGGCAACTAAGTCGCAGCAGATTCAGATCATCGACGACATTGCTTACCCAGGAAAGGCAAAACCGATTCACAGCCAGGGTGTTGCATTCTTTAATTTAATGAGAAACCTGACCGCATCCGGCTTCTATACTTCCAAAATTGGGATCGCCGACATTGGTTACATGGGAAATACGCCGAACGTTTGGGAAGGTGTACCTGCCGATGTATTGAAACAGTACGGGTTGAGTTACGATTAATCTTGCCGTGAATAGTCAAAAAAACGAAGAGGCTGGTCGATTTGACCAGCCTCTTCGTTTTTTTTCAATATGTAATTAATACAACTTCTGCCGCTGCTGCTTAACTGTTTCGTCTTGCAGGAATTCATCGTAGCTCATTAATTTATCCAGAATTCCTTTTGGTCCGATTTCAATGATCCTGTTCGCGATGGTATGCACAAACTGGTGATCATGAGAATAGAATAACAAACAACCGCTGAAATCGATAAGCCCATTGTTCAAGGCGGTAATCGATTCGAGATCCAGGTGGTTGGTAGGGTCGTCCAATACCAATGCATTGGCACCTGAAAGCATTGTGCGTGACAACATACAACGCACTTTTTCACCTCCTGAAAGTACTTTTGCCTTTTTCAGAGATTCCTCTCCGGAGAACAGCATCCTGCCTAAAAATCCGCGGATAAAACTTTCATCCTTTTCCTCCGAGTACTGACGGAGCCAGTCGACGAGATTTAAATCCACGTCAAAAAACTGCCCCGGATCTTTCGGGAAATACGATTTTGTAATCGTAACTCCCCAGGTATAGTTGCCTTTATCCGCCTTTTGAACCTCACTGATAATATCAAAGAAAGTACTGATAGCCATGACATTCCGGCTCACGAATGCGATCTTATCACCTTTGTTTACATTGAAGCTCAGGTTATCAAACAGTTTCGTTCCATCCTCAGCTGTTTTGGAAAGGCCTTCCACCCTCAGCAACTGGTCTCCTACTTCGCGCTCAGACTTGAATGCGATATAGGGATACTTTCTGGAAGAGGGCTTAATATCATCAATCGTGAGCTTTTCAAGCAATTTTGAACGTGAAGTAGCCTGCTTGGATTTCGAAGCATTGGCACTGAACCTGCGAATGAATTCTTCCAGTTCCTTGCGCTTATCTTCCGCTTTTCTATTCGCATCCTGCCGTTGTTTCAACGCCAGCTGACTGGATTGGTACCAAAATGAATAGTTTCCTGAGAACATTTGCACTTTACTGAAATCAATATCAACCACGTGCGTACAAACTTCATCCAGGAAGTGACGGTCGTGAGATACGACGATCACAGTATTTTTAAAATCCGCCAGGAAGTTTTCCAGCCACAAAACCGTCTCTACGTCCAGGTTGTTGGTAGGTTCATCGAGCAGAAGTACATCCGGATTTCCAAATAATGCCTGTGCAAGCAGTACTCTTACTTTATCATTAGAGTTCAGATCCGCCATCATCACCTGATGCTGGTCTTCACTCAGTCCAAGGCCGCTCAAAAGCTGAGCTGCTTCCGTTTCCGCTTCCCAGCCATTCAGATCTGCAAATTCCGCTTCCAGCTCCGCCGCTTTTTCTCCGTCTGCGTCGGTAAAATCTTCTTTCTCGTAAATCGCCTCACGTTCTTTCATGATTTTATAGAGCCGCTCGTGCCCCAGGATCACAGTATCCATGACCGAATATGAGTCAAATTCAAACTGGTCCTGTTTCAGGAACGTCATCCGCTCCCCGGGGTTCATGCTGACATTTCCTGTCTGCGGCTCTATTTCGCCTGAAAGAATTTTCAGAAAGGTCGATTTCCCTGCCCCGTTGGCTCCGATCACACCATAACAGTTACCCGGGACAAACTTTATATTTACTTCGTCGAATAGTATCCTTTTACCGTATCGCAGTGATACGTTTTGAACCGTAATCATCTTAAAAACCGATTATTTTATGAATGAGACCGCAAAACTACAAAAATCGAGTCGATTTCGGGTATTTTGGCCAAACTAAAAGCAAACAAGGCAGACCGGGTCTTTCCGGTCTGCCTTGCTCATATTACAATTTGCGATCAGGGAATTACGCGTAAAGTATGCGCTCCCTTTCCTACTGCAATGGACGCTTCCTGCTTTTTCAGAGAAGGGCTATCCCCCTTGGCCACACTCCAGAACTCTACGCCGCCATTTCCGCTGCCATATTGGTGATATTCAAAGACCGAAACCGCAACATTGGAACCGTCTTTGTCAAAAACTACACTCCGGGGGTAAATTCCCTGGAACGGATAATCGGCTACTTTGGTCAATGCACCTGTTGGTGCGACCTTAAATAATGCAAGTGTTGCTCCTGTTCCTGCTCCTGCCTCTGTCCAGGGAGAACCGCTTTTCCCCGCATTCGCAGTTACGAGCAACGTACCATCCGGGCTTACGGCAAAAGAACCTGTGTTCAAGCCAACCGGCGCCTGGCCGGCAACTTTATGCTCGGCAGAGCCATCCATTGAGAAGTCAACCAAGAAAATTTCTCCTTCGCCAGCAGCTTTGCCCTGCGCACCTTTTGAATCGAGTACCAGATAGTGTTTGCCGTCCGGAGTGAATCTCCCAAAAGAAGGCTCAGTACCTACTTTTACAGGTTTACCGAGCATTTCTACATTTTTCAATTTGCCTGCTTCTCTGATCACTTTATACAAACCAACTTCATTGGAATTGTCTAATGTAAAAGCGATAAAGTCGCCGGAAGGGTGCCAGGAAACGTCGATAATCCTATTTGCAGAATCAATCGCGGCGGGTAAGTTAAGGAACCGCGCCGGTTTTCCATCAGGACCGGATTCAATGAAAACAAGCTCTTTCCCAGTATCATTGGTTGAAAGTATCAGCTCGTTTTTATTCACATCTATAGAAGTTGGTTTTTTACCAACAGGAAAACCAAACTTCGCTTTGGGAGCCGACAGATTATTGATGTCAATGACGAAGAGCTTTTCGCCAACAGGAAATTCTGCGGCTGGATCTTTGTATTCAGTGACACCGTCCTCAGGCCTTACGCGGTTTTCAATCACGTAAGCGAGGCCTCCGGCTGCCGGTACAGCCAGTGTTTTAGAAAACCCAAGTGCTGAATTCGACACAAGGGCAGATCCAAGTCCTTTGCTTCCTCTTTCTACCGGAAATTTGATAGTGCTTAACTGATCTTTTGATGTATTGTCTCTTAATAGCTTACCATCGACAAATGCAGAGGCCGACATATCAGCATCGGAAACTACGACCAGGCCACGGGCATTAAAGGCGATGGGAGATTGAGCAACTGCGGGGATATTACCCAAAGCTGCTAAACCAGCAAATAATACGACTTTTTTCATAAAAAGAATTTAGGTTTTAGATGGTTTAAAAAGATTTACTTATAAATCAAAAGAAACCTTGAATAGCACAAATGCCAGCCAAGGTTTCTTTCTTTAATTCGCAATATAACAGAAAAACCCCGACAGTTGAGCTATCGGGGTGATTTTCTCAGTAGAAAATTACGCTGCTACCGCAAGTGAATTAACCAATTTGGCCAATTTCGATTTTTGGTTAGAAGCTTTTTTCTTATGAATAATATTTTTCTTCGCCAGGCGATCCAGCATCGAAGATACTGTTTTGTAAACTTCAACAGCTACTGTCTTATCAGTCGTCTCGCGTAGTTTCTTGATATATGAACGTGTAGTTTTGTGCTGATAGCGGTTACGCAAACGCTTTGTTTCGTTCGCGCGGATTCTTTTTAAAGCTGATTTATGATTTGCCATTTCGTATTAATATTTTTCAATTTCTCATTTCGGTGTGCAAAAATAGAGATTTGAGTACAATTTGCCAAATTTCACAATAAAATAAATTTGGGCTTTCCAGCATCTATTTCCTCATGCGCTGTAAATCAGACGAAAGGTATTCCTCAATCCGGCTTTCGAGTTCGTTATATGGAATATTGCCGTGCAGTTCTCCCTCCACCGCCAGGGATATTTTGCCTGTCTGCTCAGAAATTACGATCACAATCGCATCGGTTGCCTCGCTCATTCCCATTGCGGCCCGGTGACGAAAACCAAGCGAAGAAGGTACATCAACGCCATCGGCAACAGGTAAAACGCATCTGGCCGCTTTCAGGACGCCGTCGACAATAATCACAGCGCCATCATGCAACTCGCTGTATTGATTAAAAAGGGAAACCAACAGCGGCTTTGACACCCTGGATTCGAGCATCTCGCCTGTTTCGACATATTTGGTCAGATCGTCCCGCTTGTTAACGACGATCAGCGCCCCTGTGAAGTTCGCGGCGATGGTTTTACTAGCATCTACAATTTCTCTTAAATTCTTTGCTTTCAGGTCAAGTACCGACGCCCCGATTATCTTTTTTAAAAAACCATTATTAGTGTAAATGGTCGACTTACCAATGATCAATAAAAACCGCCTGATTTCCTGCTGAAAAATGACGATCAGCGCAACGGCACCTACGCCCATAAAATATTCAAGAATAGCAGTCAGCAATCCCAGTCCCAGACCTTTGACGACCAGGTAAAAGACATAAACAAACAAATACCCCAAAAAGACACGGCTGGCAATACTTCCGCGGACAAGCGTATAAACCTGGTATAATAAGATGGCAACAAGAAAAACATCGAGGACATCAGTCCAGTTAATGTTTAAAAAACCCACACGCATAGGAAAATCAATAAAATTCGCGCCTAAATTACTATTAAATTTCTAAGAGTTACTGACCGCAGACCATAGTTTTACAGCTTCCACCGCCGCTTTTACATCATGAACCCTTAATATGGATGCCCCCTGTTGTAATGCAAGCGTATTCAAAACCGTAGTACCGTTGAGGGCGTCGCCGGGAGTAATGCCAAGCGTTTTATATATGGTTGATTTCCTGGAAAGCCCTGCCAATACCGGATAACCCAGTAACTGAAATTCGGATATTTTTTTGAGCAGCTCAAAGTTCTGGGCAATGTTTTTTGCAAATCCAAAGCCGGGATCGACAATGATATCAGTCACACCCTTACTATTTAATGAACTGATTTTTGTCCGCAAGTCGCTCAGAATATCAATTAGAAGGTGATTATAGGTAGTCAGCCTGTTCATTGTCTGTGGCTCGCCACGCATATGCATCAGAATATACGGCACCCGCAGCCTGGCAACCACATCGAACATATCAGCATCCAGATTCCCGCCGGAAACGTCGTTCACTATTCCCGCGCCGTTTTTTACCGCCATTTCAGCGACTTTTGAGCGAAATGTATCTACTGAAATAATGAGTTCGGGAAAATACTTACTAAGCGTTTGCAGTGCGGCAAGTATGTTCTCCGATTCCTCCTCAATATCAATGTGTTTTGCGCCTGGTCTTGTCGAATAACCGCCCATGTCAATGATCGAGGCACCTTCTTCCAGCATCTTACCTACCCGGTCCGCGATTTCATTTTCGGTGATCGCACGGCTTTCGTCAAAAAAGGAATCGGTGGTCACGTTCAGTATCCCCATCACCAGCGGCGTAGTCAGATCGACGATTTTGCCCCGGATGTTGAGTGATTTTTTGCTAACTTGCAGCATAGATTTGTTTAAATACTAACTCAAAACAGTGAAATCCACAGAATCGGAATATCAGGAAATCATTCAGTATTGCCAAGATCTTTTCACAAAAAAAAATAAAGATTACGGAACCTCCTGGCGTATTTTGCGCATCCCCTCCATTACCGATCAAATCTTCATCAAAGCACAGCGGATACGGACGATTCAGGAAAAAGGGGTACAGAAAGTTGACGAAAATGTTTCGTCAGAATTCATAGGTATCATCAACTATTGCGTCATGGCTCTGATCCAGATCGATAGCCAGGAAAAAGAAAATCTTCCCGATGCAGAGCTTACCGGGCTTTATAACAAGCAGGTGAATGAAGTCGCGGAGCTGCTTTTCAATAAAAATCATGATTACGGCGAAGCCTGGCGGGATATGCGGATCAGCTCGATGACTGATATTATTTTGATGAAATTGCTGCGGATCAAACAAATCGAGGACAATAACGGTTTAACAATTGTGTCCGAAGGCGTGAAAGCAGGTTACCAGGATATTATTAACTATTCAGTTTTTTGTCTGATCAAATCCAATGCACTGGATACGAATTAGTATTCAGACATTTAATACAGCTATTAAATGAAAATTATCGCTCAAATCTCCCGGGTAATTGTCGGGCTACTATTCATTTTTTCGGGGCTGATCAAGCTCAATGATCCAATCGGGACTCAGTATAAGCTGGAAGAATATTTCGAAGTCTTCGCCACAGACCTGCCCGCATTTCATGATTTTTTCATGGGGCTGGTTCCGCTTGCACTCTATTTTTCCGTATTTCTCTGCACAGCAGAAGTAGTACTGGGCATCGCTCTGCTGGTTGGTTATAAACCGAGGACAGTATCCTGGCTATTACTGCTCATTATCATTTTCTTCACCTTCCTGACTTTCTACTCCGCCTACTTTAACAAGGTAACCGACTGCGGATGTTTCGGAGCTGCCATTAAGCTTACCCCCTGGACTTCTTTTTTGAAAGATATCTTTTTGCTCGCGCTTATTCTCATCATCGTTTACTATCGTAAGAAATTTAGCCCGCTACCGACGGGTATTATTGTCGCGATTTCAACAATGGTGTCGCTGGGAATCGCCGTTTACGCTCTTCGGCATTTACCAATCCTCGATCTGTTACCGTATCGCGTTGGCGCTAATATTCCGGAGCAACTGAAACCATCAGAACCGCTTCGCTATTTATATACTTTTGAAAAAGGCGGAAAGAAATTTGAATATGAGCAATATCCGAGCGATACAACATTGGTATTCAAAGAAATGACTGTTTTGAATGAAGACGCCAAACCGAAAATCACCGATTATAAAGTCTGGAATGACGCTGGCGATTTTACTGAAGAAACGTTTAAGGGTACCAAACTTTTCCTGGTTATCAAAAACCTGACGGATATCAACACCGCCGCACTTCCGGACATCAACAAGCTTTTCGACGGCGTTCGCGGGAAAGGAGTTGAGCCGATCATACTTACTTCGGGTAATAGTGATGAGATCGTCAAATTTGTAGCCGCACATCAGCTGAATGCCCCTTTTTATTATGTTGATGCAACTGTCCTGAAAACCATCATGCGATCAAATCCTGGTCTCTGGCTATTAAAAGAAGGTACCGTGAAAGGTAAGTGGCATTATAATGATACGCCAGCTGCCGAAGAAGTCCTTACTGTTGTGAAATAAGTGCCTTAATTTCAGAATGAAGAATATAATTCTCGTTGGGATGATGTCGTCGGGTAAAACGACGCTTGGAAAAAAATTGGCCAGGATACTGGGATACCGGTTTGTAGATCTTGACAAACTCGTTGAACAGGACCAGAACATGGATATCCCCAGCCTATTTTCCCAAAAAGGCGAAACTTATTTCCGGGAGGTGGAGAGCAGGATTTTGAAAGAAATTTCCATCCGCAGGAACATGGTACTGGCCTCCGGCGGAGGTACTCCCTGCTTTTTTGATAATATGAACCTGATCAATCAGATGGGGATCAGCATTTTTCTCGATGTGCCTGCCGCTGATCTAGCCCGCCGCATTGAAAACCACGGAAAAGATGATAGACCTATACTTTCCGGGGCTGCTTCGCTTGTTGAAACTTTGGATCAAAAAATAAAAGAGCGCCTGCCGTTCTATTCACAGGCGCTCATTACATTGAAGGGAGATATTGACACAAGCCATTTGATGCAGGAATTAAAACCGCTGCTGTGATCAGAAGTTGTAGCCTACTGTAAGGACAACGTTCAATGCTTTATTCGAAATGTTTGCTGTGAAATACTGCTTATCAGGGTTTTCAAGCGTGTAAGGCGTATAAGTCGATTTATAAACTGAATAGGTGCCGGCCAAATCCGCAAATAACCGGCTAAACCTGGCTCCCACGCCAGCAGAATAGAGCAATCTATCCCGCTTTATTCCATCCAGACGCTCATAATAAGGGTCGGCACAATAGGCAATCCCCAGCCTACCGCGCAGCAAACCGAAACGATATTCTCCGCCTAATCTTGCATTGACCACATTTCGGTATACGTCTTTCACCTCGGAATTGTTGTTTGTCCGGAAATCTTCATTCTCCTGGTCTGTCAGAAAATTTGTCCGGAGCCGCATTCCCGAATAGCCTACAAACTCGACAGTTCCTGAGATAAATCCCTTGTTATTAATGAAATAAGTGGCACCTGCTGAGCCTTTGAACGGACTCAAGATCGAATATTCGAAATCGTTGGGAACAATAGAAATCCGGCTTTCTCTCGGACCGATATCTACACCCTGATCGTTGGTAATGGATCCGCGAATGTAGTTTGCTGCCACCGATTGGTTGAAGGTTTCCCGAATCGCCGTAAAAGTCGGCGAAGTAAGTGAGGCACCGAGCTGGACAAATGGATTGAGTTTATAAATCAAGCCAAACGTGGCGTTGATCCCGGTTCCAGAGGACGAGAAATCCTGAAAATTGGTCGTGGAATGGAAGTAGGAAGCATTGATAATCGAATCGTGCAACATGTGCGTGTAATTGTACCGGATCCTGCTGAACCCTACGGAACCGCCTACATATAGCTTGTCATTATAGTTTCCTCCATACGCAATGGTCCACTGGCTTTGTACGCCTTTTGAATTGAAAAAACCCTGCTGCAACGTCGCATTTTTGTCATCATCGCGCGCATATGGCGGCCCGTAACCTTCACTGGTAGACACAAATTTGGTCGGATAAATCGTTTGCAACTGGTAATAGGCATGATCAAGATATCTGTACGTACCCTGGTTATCCTGAAGTTCCTGATTGTAATCCTCATCTGTCCACCCTACTGCATTCGCATCCTCGATTGCCCGGTCCAAAAAATTGCTGCTCTTATTTAAACCCGCGTAATTGAAACGGTTCTGGAAAGACTGCTGCCTTGAAAAAGAGATTCCCAGAGAGGTCCTTTTCCATTTACGCTGAAAACCGGGCTGGCTGGTGATCACAAGCGAAGCGTTGGCCAGGTTTGTCGAACTCTTGCCGGCCGATGTAACGCGGTCGATATATTTAGTATCTGTGCTGTTATTACTAAAACCGGGGCTGATCGATAGTTCAGAGCGGGTGAAAAAGCCGAGTCCGGCCGGGTTTCCGCTGATCGCGCTGGCATCGCCTCCCAGGGCAGCGTGGTTTCCGCCAACGGCTTGAAAACGGGCGGTACCTGTCTGATTTACTTCCGAATATCTAAAAGCATCGCTGGCATATTGAGCGAAGGTCGTCGAGGAGGATATTAGCAAGCTAAAAATTAACAGAGCTCCTGAATGCGGTTTATTCATGATAATATATTACAAAAAATCAACGCTGTTTTAAAATTTTACTAAAACGAAGACCCTGCAAAAATAAAATGTTTTGCAGGGTCTTTCACATATGAATTTACTATTTCAACCTTATCTTGGCCCTCTTGAAGAAGAACGGGTTGCCCCTCCTCCACTGCCACCACCTGACGGTGCGCTGTACGATCTCGAAGGTGCACTAGGCGCACTGTACGTACGTTGTGGCGCACTGTACGATTCACTTCTTGAAGGTGTATAAGTCCGGCTTGGAGCGCTGTAATCAGACTGGCTCCTTGAAGGAACGTTATATGATGGCTGACTGTAAGTATTACCGCTTCTGGATGAACGTGGCGAAGTGTAGCTTCCGGTGCTTCCAGTATTCGGCTGAGAGTAAGTGCTGCCTCCTGATTGGCGGGGACGAGAATAGTATACATTGTTACCTTCACCTGCGCCTCTTGATGAGTAAGTCTCACTGGCTGTTCTGCCACCCGGATTACTTACTGCCCCCCTGTTATAAGTTCTTCCCGATCTTGGCGACGAGTACGTGTCATTTGCAGATATAGCATTTGACGATCTTCTGCCACCGTTTCTTTCGTTAGAAACCGCCCTTGACCTCGAAGGTGTAGTTCCTGATGCACTGCGAACCCTTCCGTTTGATACAACTCGTGGCCCATAGGTTCTTGAAACACCTCTTTCCGCATTGTTAATTACGATAACAGGACGGCTGTAAGCCCATGGAGAATATCCATATCCACCTCCGTAGAAACCATCATATCCGTAACCGTACATGCCATAACCAAATGGATCATAGCCAAAAGGACTGTATCCGTAGCCCATCATACTACCATAACCCATCATGCCACCGTAGCCCATCATACTGCCGTAACCGAATGGAGAATAGCCCCATGGGGAATAGCCGCCCATCATAGAACCCATTCCGAAACCAATATACGGGCTCATTCTGAATCCATTTCCATACCCGATGCGGAAACCTGCATTCATCATACTTCCAGGCCAGTAAGACCCAATTCCGCCGTAAAATGGACTGATATTGGATGTAGCGCTGTTGAAGCCATCTACAAAGCCTGCATTGTAGCCTACATCGCTGGATACCGCGCGCTTCACACCACGTGATGTCATGTAGGACTCATCGTAGTAATCTGCGGTTCCGCTTTCGGCATAATCGCCAGTGTAGCTATAATCGGGATTGTCTGCTCGGGATAGTTCCTGATCTGCACCTCCGTCTCTCGTTACTACCCCCGAACCCGGCCCGCCTCCGTAGAGGTCGTCATATCCATCGCCCGAACGTGATACATATTGATTTGAAGTACATCCCCAAGCTCCCAATAAAATTAGCAAAGACAAGTGCTTCGCTTTATTGATTGTAATCATGGCTTAAAAGGATTAAAAGTTTGTTGCTAATATAGCTATAAATTCCGTTCCATACTAGTATGTAAACGCCTGTTACATGACATTAATTCCAAAGTTAACATAAAAAACTATCTTTGCAACTCCCCGAAATTCACGCGGTTTATAACAATATACTCCATTTCAATTACAAAAAAATCCTAATATGAGTAAATCCCTGCCAACACGGAGTGAAAACTATTCCGAATGGTACAATGAACTGGTAAAAAGAGCAGATCTCGCCGAAAATTCTGCAGTGAGAGGCTGTATGGTGATCAAACCTTACGGCTATTCTATCTGGGAAAAAATGCAGCGTGCACTGGATGATATGTTTAAGGAAACCGGTCACACAAACGCCTATTTTCCGCTCTTTATCCCGAAATCATACCTCAGTAAAGAAGCGTCACACGTAGAAGGATTTGCTAAAGAGTGCGCAGTGGTCACGCATTACAGGTTGAAAAACGATCCCGACGGAAAGGGTGTGATTGTAGACCCGGATGCCAAACTGGAAGAAGAGCTCATCGTTCGGCCTACCTCAGAAACCGTGATATGGAGCACCTACAAAAACTGGATTCAATCTTACCGGGACCTGCCGCTGCTGATCAATCAATGGGCTAATGTGGTACGCTGGGAAATGCGGACGCGTCTGTTTCTGCGTACTGCCGAGTTTTTGTGGCAGGAAGGACATACCGCTCACGCAACTGCCCAGGAGGCAATTGCAGAAAGTGAGCAAATGCTTGAAGTGTACGCGACTTTCGCAGAAGAATGGATGGCCTTGCCGGTTGTAAAAGGTGTAAAAACAGCAAACGAAAGATTCGCGGGTGCCGAAAACACTTATTGTATCGAAGCATTGATGCAGGACGGAAAAGCACTGCAAGCCGGAACTTCCCATTTTTTAGGGCAAAACTTCGCGAATGCTTTTGATGTGAAATTCCAGGACAAGGAAGGAAAGCTTGAATATGTATGGGGAACTTCCTGGGGTGTAAGCACCAGGCTGATGGGCGCGCTCATCATGGCGCATTCGGATGATAGCGGACTGGTACTCCCTCCCAAACTGGCGCCGATACAAGTAGTGATCGTACCAATCTATAAAAATGACGAGCAGCTAGAGCAAATTTCCCAAAAGGTGGATGAAATTACCAGGCAGCTTAAAAAAATGGGTATCTCGGTAAAATACGATTCAAATGACGCTTACAAGCCGGGATATAAATTTGCTGAATACGAATTGAAAGGTGTGCCAGTAAGATTGGCGCTGGGCGGACGTGACCTGGAAAACGGGACCATAGAAGTGGCTCGCCGTGATACTAAAACCAAAGAAACGGTAAGCCTGGAAGGTATTGCAGATCACATTAAATCGCTTCTTGACAATATTCAGGAATCCATTTACAAGAAGGCATTGGCATTCCGTGAGGAAAACACATTCAAGGTAGATACTTTCGAAGAATTCAATCAGGTACTTGATACGAAGGGTGGATTTATCCTGGCACATTGGGACGGAACTTCCGAAACGGAAGAGAAGATCAAAGAAGAAACCAAGGCTACTATACGCTGTATTCCTCTTAATCGTGAGGAAGAGAGTGGTGCCTGCATTTATTCCGGCAAACCATCGGCGGGCCGGGTAGTTTTTGCGCGGGCATATTAATTTTACAAATAATCCAGTACAATCAGGAAACTGATTTTTTTTAACCATAAGACCAGAAACAATGAAGCAGGCGCAGGCAGGAGACAACGTACAGGTACACTACAAAGGAACACTACCCGACGGACAATTATTCGATTCATCGGAAGGACGCGATCCGCTCAACTTTCAGTTGGGAAGCGGACAGGTCATCAAAGGTTTTGACGACGGGGTTACCGGTATGGAAGTAGGTGATAAGAAGACAATCCATATCCCGAATGCGGAAGCTTATGGTCCCGTAAATGAAGATATGATTATCAATTTTGATCGCAAGCAAATTCCGTCAGACATCCCCCTGGAAATCGGCGGCACGCTTAATATGCATCAGGATGGCGGGCAGGTCATACAGGTTATTGTAAGGGAGGTAACCGAAGATTCGGTTATCCTCGATGCAAATCACCCGCTAGCCGGTCAGGATCTCATATTTGAACTTGAACTCGTAGGAATTAACTAGCAAAACGAAACGGACCGGCAATTAACCGGTCCGTTCTCTTATTCAGTCCATTTCAGGCTAAACGCTTCCGGCCTTGTCCCTGGTATTTTCAATAGGATTTGCCTCGCTGCAAGATCGTGTAACATCCTGTCGGCACGTTTTTCTGAGATATTGATCATTTTGGAAAACATTTTTGCACTTACTGCATCCGCCGATTTCAGGTAAGCAATAAGTGATTTCACATGCCTGGAAGCAAGCAGCTTTTCTGTTTCCAAATTGTCCGAATTGTAAAGCAATAGCTTGGGAATGGGTACGCTTTTGTCCTTAACACGAATATAAATCGTACGGGCTCCCCGCTCGCCTACGACATAATGAGGCTTTTCAGCACTTTCCTGCACGAACACCAGCATCACCTGCTTCCCATCGATCCGCTCAGACTTTATCTGAATGTGTATTCTCGGTTCAATAAAGTCCAGGCTGGCCTTTTCAAGTTTTTGCAGCTCCGCGAGCTCAGAGCTCACTCCGGTAACTATTCCCGAATCAGCCACTCCGATCATCAATATTCCGCCGGAAGTATTTGCAAACGAAACGATCGTCCGGGCAATTTTCGCCGGATTGTCGATCCTGCGTTTGAATTCAATGCTTAATCCCTCTCCCGCACTGATAATCTCTCCAATACTTTTAATCATTCATTAAATAAGACTATATTTTTTGCCGGGCAACGATTTGATCATTCCCTGAAACTCTAGGTTTAACAATAATGTCGCCAATTTGTTCAAATGCATGCCTGAATGCCATGCCAGTTCGTCAATCTGAGTGGTGCCTTTCTGCTTAAGCATCGAAAGAATCTGCCCCTCATCCTGTGTGAATCCATCGAAACTCAGCGACAGGCTCTTCGGGGTGGGCTTGTCAGCGGCCGCTTCGAGCACCCAGCCGAGTGCGTTTATAAAATCATCCACTGAAGTAAAAATGGATGCCTTGTGGTCTCTGATCAAACCATTGCAGCCCTCGGACTGGGTATTTCCAATCATACCGGGAACTGCATACACCTCCCGATGATAGTTTTGCGCAAACTCGACTGTAATCAGACTCCCTCCTTTTTTACCGGATTCGATCACGATAACAACATCACTTAATCCGGCAATAATGCGGTTTCTGGCCGGAAAACGCATAAAATCTGGTTTGGTTTCCAGCGGGTTTTCGGTTACCAACCCTCCGTTGTGCTGCATGTCCAATGCTGTCTTTTTGTGAGCGGCAGGGTAGATCACATCTATGCCGCTTGCCATTACGCCAATTGTTTGCAAATTATGCTGCAGGCTTGCGCGGTGAGCAACTATGTCCACTCCATAAGCAAGTCCACTCACGATCAGCGCATTATATGGTTGTAATTCGCGAATGATTGATTCGGTTACCGATTTCCCATATTCACTAACCTGCCTCGTGCCAACAATCCCAACCGCCCTGCCGGCATTAAAATTGAAATTACCTTTTGAGTAAAGTGCGATCGGAGCGTCGTAGAGTGGCTTTAATCGGAGCGGATAAGTGGAATCTGTGAAAAAATGAAGCCCGATTCCCAATTTGCGGCAATTTTCGAATTCTGCCGCTGCATCGCTCATTTGATATTTGGTTAAAATCGCTTTAACCACCTTTTCTCCCACACCCGGAATTCTGATAAGCTTCTTGTAGTCAGCTTTGAAGACGTTTTTTGCACTGCCGCAATAGCTGATCAGTTGACGAATCGTTACCGAGCCTACTCCCGGAGTGCGCATCAGGGCGAGTATACAGATTTCTTCCGTTTCTGGGGTTTGATTCATGTTTGTTAGTGTGTTTTTGTGTAAAACTGAACGGGCTAAGCCGCACGAAACGCTTGGCATGCATTTTGTCAATATACGTCAATAGTTAACTTAAAACAATTACAATTTCCCCAGTACATATATGGAAAATTTTGACGCCGATGCCACCGAAATTTTGGCTTCTTTTCAAGGAATGGGAGCAGTATGTTATCCCGAAGGCGTGCATTACCGGGTTTGGGCTCCGCATGCCGGGCAAGTCTCTGTAATCGGCACTTTTAATAACTGGGATGTAAATGCCAATCCCCTGCAGTCCGAAGAGAATGGTTATTGGGCAGCGCTGATCGACAACTCCAAAGAAGGCGATGAGTACAAATTCTACCTACAAACACCTTTTGGCGATTTTCACAGAAATGATCCCTATGCGCTGAAAATGACGAATTCAGCCGGCAATTGCATTGTATACAATCATGCATCTTTCGAGTGGCACGATTTCGACTTTCAGATTTCAAGCTGGCACGAAATCGTCATTTATGAATTGCACATCGGCACATTTCATGTGAAGGAAAAAGATCAGGTAGGTACGTTTTATACAGCCATCGAAAAACTACCCTATCTCAAAGAAATGGGCTTCAATGCCGTTGAGCTTATGCCCTGTGCCGAATTTCCCGGTTCACGCTCCTGGGGTTATAATCCTGCAAACCCGTTTTCCATCGAAGCCGACTACGGTGGCCCGGATGGTCTCAAGGCGTTCGTTCAGGCCGCACATGAAGCCGGAATCGCAGTTATTTTAGATGTGGTTTATAATCATTTTGGCCCTTCGGATATGGATTTATGGCAATTTGATGGTTGGTCTGAAAATGGCGGCGGCGGGATCTACTTTTATAACGACTGGAAAGCCGAAACGCCCTGGGGCAATACCCGGCCAGACTACGGCCGGGGAGAAGTCCGTCAGTACATTCGCGACAACGCATTAATGTGGTTGAAAGAATACCGGGTCGACGGATTAAGAATGGATATGGTACCCTATATCCGCAATGTGAAGGCAGACGGAAATCCGGGTAACGATATTCAGGAAGGGATTTCACTGATGCAATGGATCAATAAAGATATTCGTGAAAACTACCCGAATTGTATCACGATCGCCGAGGATATGCATTCACTTGATTTCATTACCAATTCGGTTGAAAATGGCGGACTGGGCTACGGATCACAGTGGGATGCGGAGTTTGTCCATACAGTGCGGGATGCGATTATTGTCGCTAATGATCAGGAAAGGGACATGGAAAAGGTTGTCCAGGCAATCACCTACAAATACAATACTGATTCTTTTCAACGCATTATTTACACCGAATCTCACGATGAAGTCTCAAATGGCCAGGCACGTGTTGCCGAGGAAATTGCAGACGGTGACGTTAATAATTGGTATTCCAAAAAACGGGCTGCATTAGGTGTAGCACTGGTGATGACAACGCCCGGAATACCGATGATCTTCCAGGGGCAACCCCTATTGGAAGATAAATGGTTTTCAGACAGTGATCCGATTGACTGGTCGAGGCTGGAAAAATTCAGGGGCTTTGCAAATCTGCACCGGGACCTGATCCATATCCGGAGAAACTGGTTCGGTGTCACAAAAGGCCTGCAAGGGCAAAATGTTCACATCGTACGCTCAGATAACGATAAAAAACTGATCGCAATGCACCGGTGGAGCGACGGTGGCCCAAAAGATAGCGTTATGATTATCCTGAATTTTTCGACAGAAACATTTTCGGATTACAAACTTGGTTTTCCAAGAGCTGGAAAGTGGCACCTGCGATTTAACAGCGACAATGAATCCTATGACTCAGACTTTTCACATGTGGGAGTTGCTGACATAGAAACCGGAGACGGTGAATTCGATGATTTCCCGGTTTATGCTTCATTGAATATTCCGCCCTACTCCGCGTTGATATTTTCCCAGGAAGACTGATCAGGATCGGACAAAGCCAGGTTTATAGCCTGGCTTTGTTACCCGATTATCCTGAAAACCCGATCCCACCTGATTTTCCTAAGAAAACTGGTTGGATTGGGATCAATAGACATCCATACAAATGCTGCCTTTCCGACGATATGATCTTTTGGCACGAAGCCCCAATAGCGCGAATCCGCCGAATCGTGCCTGTTGTCGCCCATCATAAAATAATAGTCCTGCTTGAAAGTGTAGCTTTCCAGCACTTTTCCGTCTTGTAAAACACGGCCATTTTCAATTATTACCCGCTCATTTCCGTCATAATTCCGGATAATCTCTCCATACAAAGCTGAGTTAATCTCATCCAGTTTTACCGTCATTCCTTTTTTAGGAATCAGGATCGGACCATAGTTATCCTTATTCCAATTGGTGCGATCAGAGCCGGGAAACAAAAAGGGTTCCTTTAATCCTTTGTCAAGGAGGATCGGATCTACCCTTTGTACGAAATCGTAGGTTTTGAGTTTTGTAACAATGTCAGCGGTTGTTTTCACGATGTAGCCAAACTGATCATTTGCCGATATACTGTCACCGAAAGTTTCCGTGAATTGCGCATAGTCAGTTACTCCGTTTTTGTGAAATATATTTTCTTCGTTTACCTGCGTAGTTGTGGAAACGAAATATTCATTTTGAAGCCTTGGTGGATTTTGCATCGGATTACCATTGACAAAAACCTGCCCGGCTTTAACTTCGAGCCGATCTCCGGCAATAGCTACGCACCTTTTAATATAGTTTGAACGCAGGTCCACGGGATGTGGATGAAGGTCAGGCAACACGTTGCTGTACTTTTGATAAGCACCCGGGTGCTCTACCGGCAGGTTACAAACCACCACATCGCCGTTTTTTACATCTGAAAACCCGGGCAGCCGAAACTGCGGCAGCTGGATCCAGTCGAGATAAGAAGGTATCTGCGTTCCCCATACCGTCTGGTGTGTAAGCGGGACTTGTAGCGGAGTTACCGGAGTGGTCGTTCCATAATGCAGCCTGCTGACGAACAGGTAGTCGCCCACAAGCAGGCTATTCTCCATTGAAGGAGTCGGAATTACAAATGCGCTGAAAAACAACCATCTGATTATCGTAGCAGCAGTTACCGCAAACAATATCGAATCGAACCACTCACGGAATACCGACTTTTTCTTTGGTTCTTTTTTTGATCTGGGAGCTGCTTCAATGACTGCCATTTGTCGGATACCGATTTCTATTGATATGCAAGATACAATGCCATCAATAAACAACAAATTTATATATTATATTTTTTTATATATACAAAAAAAAGGTAAGGCCATTTGCCTTACCCTTTTGTCAAACGCTATTCTGTTAATTGATGACGCGAAAAAGTCGGTTCCACCTAATCTTATTAAAGAAGCTGGTCGGATTTGGATCAATGGACATCCATACGAATACCGCTTTCCCTACAATGTGGTCTTTGGGTACAAATCCCCAGTAGCGAGAATCCGCAGAATTGTGACGGTTATCACCCATCATAAAATAATAATCCTGCTTGAATGTGTAGCTCGTAATCGCTTTTCCGGCAATGGAAACTGATTTTTCACCCAATTCAACTCCTTCATTTTCTTCATAATTCTTGATTACCGGTCCGTACATCGCTACATTTTCCGGGGTTAATTGCACAGTCATGCCCTCCTTAGGCACCCTTACCGGCCCATAATTATCACGGTTCCATTTAAAAAGTGTTGAATTCGGATAAAGCATCGGCTCGCTAATGTCTTTGGAAGATTTTACCACGGTAATGCTTTTTACAAAATCATAAGTCTTCAATTTCGCAGCGATCTCCTCAGTTGTAAATACGAGGTAACCCATCTGATCATTGCCAGGAATCGTGTCGTTATAAGTTTCTGAATAAGCGTTGTATTCTGAAATACCGTTTTCCTTGAACACTTTCGCTTCATTTACCGCCGTAGTTGTTGCCACGAAATATTCATTTTCCATTCGTACCGGATTTTCTACGGCAGTACCATTGGCATAAACCTGCAAATCCCTCACTTCCAAATTGTCCCCCGGAAGCCCCACACATCTTTTGATGTAATTGGTTTTTAGATCGACCGGATGTTGTAACTCAGGCGGATAATTGAATACGACCACATCCCCACGTTTTACGTCGCTGAAACCGGGGAGCCGGTACTGCGGTAACTGAATCGCGTCGGTATAAGACGGAATGTTGGTACCCCAGATGGTTTGATGCGTCAAAGGGACCTGCAGCGGTGTTTTGGGAGTACGGGTGCCATAATGCAGTTTGCTCACAAAGAGAAAATCGCCGACCAGGAGGCTGTTCTCCATGGAGGGGGTCGGAATAGTGAAAGCTTCAAAAAATAACCAGCGGATCAGGGTAGCCGCGACAACCGCAAACAGTATGGAATCAAACCACTCTCTTACCGCTGACTTTTTCTTTTTAGTACTCACTGTATTTGAAATCAATTCTTTATTTAGAGACATGCTTATATTCAATTATTGATAGAGTTCTAATTCAGGTTTTCAAGCAAATCGTCCATCCCGAACACACCAACCTTACCGGGAAGCCATTCTGCCGAAACAACTGCACCCAATGCAAATCCTGCCCTGGTGTGCGCGGTGTGGGTAATTTCAATCATATCAACCTCAGATTCATACCTTACGATATGAGTTCCGGGAACTTCTCCCAGCCTTTTGGCTTCTATTTGCACAAAACCTTCTTCGTCTTCGGGAGCCAGCTTCCAACCTTTCTGCGCCTCATTTTCTGCTATAATACCTTCCGCCAGCGTAATTGCTGTTCCGCTTGGCGCATCCAGCTTATGAATATGGTGAATTTCAGTCATCGAGCTTCGGTAAGCTTGTCCTTTCATCAAGCGCGCAAGTTGGCGGTTCAACCGAAAAAACAGATTCACACCAATGCTGTAATTGGACGCATAGAAGAATGCGCCCTGCTCCTTTAGGCACAAATTTTCAATCTCTGTTTTGTGTTCAAGCCAACCTGTTGTACCGCTCACGATCGGCCAGCCTTTTTTCAAACAATACGTGATATTTTCGTAAGCTGCCTCAGGAGCACTGAACTCAATTGCCACATCCACATCCTCAGAAGCCAGCTCATCCATTTCATGCCGGTTTTGCACATCAATTTTCCCTACGATTGCGTGCCCTCTTTCGAGAGCAATTCTTTCAATCGTTTTTCCCATCTTACCATACCCGAGTAATAATATTTTCATTAATTAAATGATTTGATTCTATGTTTATTTCAGGTTAAAAACCAGCCGTAATCCCGGTGTGGGCGTTAGCATTGCCGGTTGATGTAATTTAGGCTCAACCCGCAGCGTCAGGTCTTCCGACAAGTCAAACGTTTTTAAATGTGCTGCTACGTTAGCTTCAATGATGGAAAGTGTGTATATCAACCCGGTTACGATGAGTGCAAATCCCCGGTTTCTGCGCCAGTAGTTCTTTCCTCTTAATGCCTGATCCTTCCTGGCCGGCAAATATTCACTGCTTGTATTCAATAAATTCCTCACCCTTACCGTCACCGTTGAATCCACCAGCTCGGGCTTCTCTTTACCAAAATTCTTATTGTTTTCGTCCAGAATAAAAAACTCCTTGTAGGCCGACAGGTAGTCATGATACTTAATCGAGTTCAGGTAATAGGCATAAAGTCCTCCCCCGAATGCAATGTACACGATGGGCGCCTTCCAGTAATCTCTGTTATAGATCTGTCCGAGTCCGGGGACCAATGCCATTCTGGTGGCCGTTTTAGGCACCGGCATGAACTTACCTTTAACTTTTTTTAACGAATCTCCCTGCAGCAAAACCGTACTGTCGTTCACTACAATCGGGACATCCATTACCTTAAGGCTGTCCTCGGGATTCGTAATTTGAGCCGAAATACGTTGCGAAAATAGCAGAATTACCCCCAGCAAAACCCAGTTTTTCAAGTCTTATTTGAATTTCAATGTTTCCAGAATCTTCTTTAATTCCTCCTCAGAGCCAAAAGGGATCTTAATTTCACCTTTGTGCGCTTCACTGCTTTTTACGGATACCTTCGCACCGAAAAAGGAAGATAATTGAAATTGTAACGACTTTATTTCCTGATTAATTGTCACTGGTTTCTTATCGATGAGCGAGGTCGTACTCATCATTCCGAGCTTTCTGACCTCATCCTCCACCTTCCGAACAGACCAGCCCTCTTCTATAATTTTATTGAAAATTTTCAACTGGCTCTGATCACTGTTAATCGTGATAATCGCCCTCGCATGCCCCATGCTGATCTTATTATCCCGCAGAGCTGCCTGGATCACAGGAGGCAATTTCAGTAAACGAATATAGTTATTCACTGTTGTCCGGTTCTTACCGACCCGCACACCTAATTCTTCCTGCTTAAGACTGCATTCCAATATGAGACGCTGGTAGCTAAGGGCAATTTCTATCGAATTGAGGTTTTCACGCTGAATATTCTCGATCAGCGCCATTTCCAGCATCTGCTGGTCATTGGCTGTTCTTACATAAGCAGGTATCGCTGATAAGCCGATCGATCTGGACGCTTGAAGCCTCCGCTCGCCGGAAATCAATTGGTAGGAATCTTCCGCAATCTGGCGTACAGTAATGGGCTGGATAATGCCCTGGACCCGTATCGAATCCGCGAGTTCCTGCAATGCTTCCTGGTCAAATTTGGTTCTCGGCTGGTATGGGTTGGCCTCGATCTGATCCAGACTTATTTCATTCATCGACCCGACGGTTTCTGGTGCCGGGATCCGCGAGGATGATCTTGAATTATTTACCTTCTCCGAGTCCTGCAGAAGCGCTCCCAATCCCCTGCCCAATCCGGTCATCTTTTTTGTCTTACTGCTATTCTCCATCTTTTAACTATTTGATCATGATCAGTTTACGCCCAATTGCCTATCCGATGAGAGCAATCCGTTTTTACTTAGAATTTCTCTTGCAAGATTTAGATAGCTAACCGCCCCCTTACTGTCTGAATCCTGGGCCATGACCGGGATACCATAACTAGGCGCTTCGCTGATGCGGACGTTACGTGGGATGATCGTATTGAAGACGAGTGACTCGAAGTGATTGGTAACCTCATTGACAACCTGATTGGAAAGACGTAACCGGAGATCGTACATGGTAAGCAGGATCCCTTCGATAATCAGGTCGGTATTGAGTCTGGATTGTATAATTGTAATGGTATTCAATAGCTTGCCCAGGCCTTCCAGTGCAAAGTATTCGCATTGAACAGGTATAATAACAGAGTCGGCTGCGGTGAGGCTGTTAATTGTAATCAGACCAAGTGAGGGAGAGCAATCGATGATAATGAAATCGTAATTGTCGCGCACTTCCGCAATAGCCTCTTTCATCCTGTTCTCCCTGTTTTTCAGGTTGATCATCTCGATCTCGGCACCTACAAGGTCAATATGTGAGGGAAGCAGGTTGAGGTTTGGAAAATCTGTTTCCAAAATTATTTCGGATGCTCTTGCCTGCTCTACCATGCATTCGTAGATGCTGTTTTCCATTTCCTGCGGGTTGAATCCAAGCCCGGAGGTAGAGTTCGCCTGAGGATCGGCGTCGATAATCAAGGTCCGGAATTCCAAAGCAGCCAGGCTGGCAGCCAAATTAATAGCGGTGGTCGTCTTCCCTACTCCTCCCTTTTGATTTGCAATTGCAATTACTTTGCCCATGTATTCATTTGTGTTACCAATTTCAAATTTCAGTTATTCAGGGCAATTCACCAAAAAATGTTCCACGGAGATTTAAACAAAACATATATACTATTTAAAATCAAACACTTAACTCACATTATTATTTAATTAAAAATAGATTTACATTAAAATTGGCGGGTGTTTCACGCCCAAACCTGCGTTCCTTCCGTACAGTTCTTGCACATTTCAATTTCTGACCGCGATCTGATCAGTGAAGCCCGGAAGTCCTCATATTTCTTCCCCCTCCAGAGCTGCCGAAAGGTTTGACGCTTCATATCTCCAAGCTTATATTCGGCATCCTTATCAAAACAGCAGGGCACCACTGCGCCATCCCAGGTGATCACACAGGAATGCCACATTTTCCAGCAATGGTCTACAAATTTATTCTTGATTGAATATCCGCCGCCTGCTTCTTTCTTGTATCGGGAATACTTATCAATAGTCGGGATCAGGTCCGAACCTTCTTCATAGTCATAAATCTGTGCCGTTTTAAAACCAATCTCATCGACACCCATTTCCTCAGCCAATTTCTTCACATCTTCGATTTGGTGTTCATTGGGTTTAACTACCAAAAACTGAAATATCACATGCGGCGTACTGGATTTGAGTTCCTTCTTCCACTTGATGATATTCCGCGTGCCTTCCAGCACTTTTTCCAGATTGCCTCCCACGCGATACTGCTGGTACACATCCTGAGTGGTCCCATCAATAGAAATGATTAGCCTGTCAAGACCCGACTCGACTGTTTTTTTTGCCTTTTCGTCTGTCAGATAATGTGCATTCGTGGAGGTAGCAGTATATATGCCTTTATTGTGCGCATATTCGACCAGTTCAAAAAATTTTGGATGCAGGTAAGGTTCCCCCTGAAAGTAGAAGATAAGATACAGCAATGTATCTGCTAGCTCGTCGATGGTCTTTTTGTATAACTGTTCCTCCATCATCCCGGTGGGTCGGGTAAAGGAACGCAGCCCGCTCGGACATTCGGGGCAGCGCAGGTTGCAGGAAGTGGTGGGTTCAAACGAAATGGCGATCGGCATGCCCCAGTGTACCGGATTTCCGGTCATCTTCGAGTAAAAGTAACTGCTCAATATCTGGATCGAATTCCAGGCACGTTTGGGCGTTACCTTGGACATTAAATTCAGACCATCCTTAAAATTTTTGTTCATTATTTGCCGCTTTTGGCGATTAGCAATCAGCTACTTGCCCGATGTGATGATGGAATAGCAGGCTTGTCCGGTCAGACTACCTCGATTCCTGTGGTATACTTTATTTCGGAAATTACGAAATAACTACTGATGTGTAACACGCTTTTGAGTGCAGAAAGTTTTTGTTGATAAAATTGATTGTAAGCTTCTCCGTCCTCCACGATGACTTTCAGCATATAATCGAAGTTTCCCGAAACAACCGAACATTCGAGTACTTCACTCATATTCACGATCGCCTGATTGAAGTCCTCAAAGCTCTCCTTTCGCTGCTTGTCCAGGGTGACATTGCAATATACGACCAGACTTTTACCGAGTTTTCTCCGGTTCAGCAGGCTCACGTATTTATCGATAAACCCCTCTTTTTCAAGCTTCCTGATCCTTTCATGAACAGGAGTAACCGAGAGATTGATCTTACTTGCAATTTCCTTAATTGTCAGCTGCGCATCGTCCTGTAACAATGCGAGGATTTTACGATCAGTAGGGTCGAGCTGCATTCAGTATTTTTTTCTGTTTAACCTGGGGTGCAAAAGGGATGTCGCAGAATTTTTTCTTACAAAACCAATCAAAAATAGTTTTCTTTTCTGTGTTATCGAGAATATATGGTATGATTTTCCATAAGATCTTAATTTTGAAAAGCTTACAGGCAATCTTCAAAATATTAACTTTTTCCGCACATGATCATTGGTGTTCCCAGGGAAATAAAGAATAATGAAAACCGTGTCGCACTGACACCGGCAGGTGTAACCGAATTTCGTAAACGCGGCCACGTTGTTTATGTACAGACCGATGCCGGAAAAGGGAGTGGCTTCAGTGACCATGAATACACAGAAGCAGGTGCGAGTATCCTGCCTTCCATAGAAGAAGTTTACGCGATCGCGGATATGATCATTAAGGTGAAGGAGCCTATTGAAACTGAATACAGGCTGATCAAAGAAGATCAATTGCTGTTTACTTATTTTCACTTTGCTTCTTCGGAGTCACTTACACACGCAATGATCGAAAGAAAAGCGGTTTGTCTGGCCTACGAAACTGTCGAGAAAACCGACAGAAGCCTTCCCTTGCTCGTTCCGATGAGTGAAGTTGCAGGCAGAATGGCGGTGCAGGAGGGCGCAAAATATCTGGAAAAACCAATGGGCGGTTTTGGAATCCTGCTGGGCGGGGTTGCGGGTGTCAAGCCTGCTAATGTGCTGGTCCTTGGCGGAGGTATCGTAGGCACTCAATCCGCAAAAATGGCGGCTGGTCTTGGAGCTAATGTTACTATTGCGGATATCAGTCTGCCGCGCCTGCGCTACCTGGAAGATATTATGCCTGCAAATGTGGATACGGTCATGTCCAATGAATATAACATTCGGGAACTCATCAAAAGTGCTAACCTGATCATCGGGGGAGTGCTGATTCCGGGAGCCAAAGCCCCTTCTCTGATTACCAGGGATATGCTTAAATTGATGAAACCAGGTACGGTGATGGTCGACGTCGCTATTGATCAGGGCGGCTGCTTCGAAACATCCAAAGCCACCACCCATGAGCATCCTATTTATGAAGTCGACGGCGTGGTGCATTATTGTGTCGCCAATATGCCTGGGGCGGTTCCTTATACTTCTACGCTGGCTTTGACAAATGCAACTTTACCTTACGCCCTTCAATTGGCAGACCTGGGCTGGAAAAAAGCCTGCTCAGTCAGTGAGGAACTACGCAAAGGATTGAATGTAGTAAACGGCAAAGTGGTCTTTAAGGGGGTTTCCGATGCGTGGAACCTACCCTATACAGAGGTAAAAGAGTTATTCTGAATATAACAAACCTAGCTAACATACGCCTGGCAGAAATCATCCTGCCAGGCTTTTACTTTCTAAAAATATTACAATAATTCTATCACCGCTTGTTCTTCCCGATATTATTCTTACTTTTGCATAAAATTTACGAACATCCGTTCGCTTCTCTGCTTCATACGGTACGGCATATAAATAGCAGCCTGCCCCATCTAGTTCGGTAATTCAGCCGTTCACATGCAGAGCCCCACGGATGATTGTGGTGGGCTTTACGCAATCCCTTTTTAATTTTCGTTTTTCGCTCTCGTCATTTTCCGACAGAGGTTCGTTGTCCGAACATATCAAATAACTGATTCAGACCGGTATATTTTTTGTTTAGACAAAACCAGAGTTGCCAAATGCAGCTGAGCTGATTTTCTCAAATAGAATAATACTAATAAACAAATAATGACAACTGAAACAATTGAATCGTTTTCGGAGCTTGGTCTCTCTGAAAATATCCTGAAAGCCCTTACAGAAATGGGTTTTACAAAACCCTCGCCGATACAAGCACAAGGAATTCCGGCTGTAATGCAGGGATCTGACGTAATTGGTCAGGCACAAACCGGAACCGGAAAAACTGCCGCATTTGGTATCCCGGTACTTGAAAGAATTGATACTACCAGCAATGCAGTACAGGCATTGGTACTTTGCCCAACCCGTGAATTGGCTGTGCAGGTATCAGAAGAAATTGGCCGCCTGGCCAAATTCCAGAGAGGTATTAAAATCGAGGCCATTTACGGCGGAGATTCTATCGACAGACAAATTCGCTCCCTGAAAAAAGGCGTACATATCGTAGTAGGAACGCCGGGTCGTGTGATGGACCATATGGAACGCAAAACCTTGAAGTTTGACGAAGTTCGGATGATGGTTTTGGATGAGGCGGATGAAATGCTGGATATGGGATTCCGTGAGGATATTGAAAGTATTTTGGCTGATATGCCGGAAGATCGTCAGACAATCCTTTTCTCGGCTACGATGTCGAAACCGATCATGTCGATCACAAAGCGTTTTTTGAATGATCCTATCCTGATTAAAGTCGTTCGTAATGAGCTGACAAACGTAAACATTGAGCAGGTTTACTTCGAAGTAAAACCGCAGGCGAAAGTGGAAGTAATGACCCGCCTGATCGATATGCACCACCTGAAATCCCTTCTTGTTTTTTGTAATACCAAAAGAAAGGTGGATGAAATCGTTGAAGATCTTCAACTAAGAGGCTATGCTTCTGAAGGTATCCATGGTGATTTACGCCAGCAGCAAAGAAGTAATGTCATGAGCAAATTCAAAGCTGGCGTTACTACCATTCTTGTTGCAACCGACGTAGCTGCCCGCGGTATCGATGTAAGTGGCCTGGATGGTGTGATCAACTATGACATTCCTTTGGACGAAGAGTACTACGTTCACCGTATCGGTCGTACAGGCCGTGCAGGTATGTCAGGGAAAGCATTTTCGCTGGTTGCCCGCGACGAGAAATATCGTTTGAAGTCAATTGAGGGATATACCAAGGTTAAAATTGAAAAAGGAGTAATTCCTTCGTTCGAGGATATCGTAGGTGTGCGCAAGGCGCGTTTTGTGGAAAACATTGCAATGTCCATTCAAGATGAGCAAGATGCAGGCCTATATAACGATGTGCTTGAAATGCTGCATCACAGTGGTTATACCACAGAGCAGATAGTCGGTGCAATGGCCAAGCAAATCATGGGTGTTCAGAAAAATGAATACGCAGATACAAATCTTGCCTGGGAAGAAAGACGTGGCGACAGTGGACGTCGTGAAGGTGGCGACCGATTTGAAAGGCGTTCCTCTGGTGGAAGCCGGTTCGAAAGAGGTAATGATCGCAGGGACGGCGAACGCCGCGGCGCTGATCGTTACGCACCAAAAAGTGATTTCCGTCGCCCGGAAAGCGGCCGGGATGAAAATCGCAAACCTACCTCTCCTGAGGCTGGAATGACCCGCTTATTTTTGAGCCTCGGACGTAAAGATCATATCATGCCGAAAGATATCGTTGGCGCGATTGCAGGCGAAGCCAACATCCCTGGCAAGACAATCGGAGCTATCGATATCTATGATAAATTCACTTTTGTAGACGTACCTGAACGTGATGCCCGCGCAGTACTTCGCGCTATGGACGGCAATACCATAAAAGGCAAGCCAGTTCAGATCGATATTGCGAAATAATTGATCATTTAATCATTCGAAAGAAGGGACTTACATCAGGTCCCTTTTTTTGTTATTTTGCCTTCATGAACCAAAATCAACAACCGGAAGTTTGGCTACGCGGCCCTATTCCACATATTCCCTCTTTGCTTCAACCCGTAGCGCATGCGTTAATGCAGGCTGTCGAAGAACTGGCGGCTTTCAGCTCGATTTTTCCTGCGGATTTGCTCTGGGAAAAGCCTTCCGGCCTCGCTTCGGTCGGTTTTCATTTAAAGCATCTATCCGGAGTGCTCGACAGACTTTTTACCTACGCCAGAGCCGAATCCCTGAATGAAAGCCAGCTCGATTACCTGAAAAACGAAGGCAGCCCAGGATCAGGAAATGATACATATGAAAGCTTACTTTTCACCTTTGAAAAACAAGTTGCAGTTTCCCTTCAACAGTTACAAACCACACCAGAGAGCGAATTAACCCAAGTCAGGTACGTAGGTCGGGCGATGATTCCCTCGACACAACTGGGCTTGCTTTTTCACGCTGCTGAGCACACTCAGCGACATGTAGGCCAGCTGCTTGTGACAGCCCGCATTCTACTGGCGAGGGACGGGAAGTAGGCAGTTACTCAGGTTCTGTCCTTACGTTTAAAAGTTTTTGCAACCAGGCGCGATGCTCCACGGTTTTCTCCACGACTTCCGCGGCACCAGGCGAGTATCCTGAAATCTCTCTCAAATCGGGCTGACCAGCATTAACCCAGCAACTATACCAGATATCCCCCACCATTTTCACAGAAGCTTTCATCCTGCGCTCAACCTGATTTTTAAGCATTTGATGGTATTCTTCTGAAAACTCACGCGAATAACTTCTTGTCAGCACATTGTTCCGGAGCTCATAACTATACTTGGCATCCTTTTTAAATCGCATCGTCAGCTCTTTCTCAAACGAAAAAACTGAATCGCAGGCAAGGTGCGAGTCGGTAACAATTTTCCAGGCCTCACCGGCAATATCATCGCAGTATACTGCCGGACCGATCCATAAATCATAATCTTCGGCAAATAATTCTGGTAACCGTGATTCCCAGAATCCGTGAATTCCCTCCTGGCCACTAAGTTGTCCGTTATAATTTTTAGTGGTATGCAAAGGCACATGCGCGTCGGCAACGTAATGCCCGAGATCAGCAGAAACTTTCAATATCCTTGCCGGATTTTTCGACTTAAAAGCTTCCGTCAGTTGATAAGCCGTTTGCTGAATCTGCCATGGAACGATCCCGTGTTTCCGAAGGCTGTCCTCGCCGAAGCGTGCTACCGCAGCAGACCAAAATCTGGGCAAAACTGACAGTGCACTATCACCATACATGTCCAGATCGATATAATGCCTCTCCGCTTCTCCCACGACAGCGTATCTTCTCTTATCCGGATTGACCGCATTTTCCGTCAGATAGTCTATATTTTTTTTATAGAACACCAGCATTTCAGGCGGCAATCTGTAAGTTGCCATTCGGTTGATCCGCTTATGGGCCCAGAATCCCCATTGCACATCGTGCGATGAAAGAGGCATTGCTTCCGCATACACGCTAATATTCAGTATAATTTCGAAAAAAAAAGTAAAGTAAATCAGTGCTCGTTTCATGTCTGCGAAAATTACCTCCATACAAAATTTGGGAAGCTGTTAAAACAACTCATACCCCATTTATACGCTTTTCGCAAATTTTAGTCACCCTTTCGACAGTTAGTGAGGGACATTTTGCTACTTCTGCTTTTTTTCAGCTGAAATTGGCACGTCACATCACTTATCAGTGCATCGATTGCAAAATTTATCAAAACCTTGCCGCCAAATTTTATTTCGGCTATCTGAAAAACTATTACTAGATCTTTCTTAAATTTGCCATATTTCAATATTAGTTATATTTATTATACAAATAATACAATTAATCAATATTGTTTTACCTTTGTAGCATCAATAAATAAGTCAGTTGGCTTGCTACAAATGAGAACGAGAAATAAAACATTAGGATATCTGGTACCTGTTTTCGCGCTGTGCGTTTTTATGCTCATTATTTACGGAGCTTATGTACCGCATAAACCAGCAGAAACACAGAAAGTTGTGTGCATTAAATTCAAAGCAGGAGCTACTTCTGAGGATATCGAAAAGCATTTGCGTGATTTCGCGTCAATGAAGAGTTCTGTGAAGGATCTGGTTGCCTATTCAGCCGGCCGGGTGCAGAAAACAGAAGGTAATGAAGACGAATTTGATGTGATCCACTATCTGACTTTCAGGACTGATGAAAGTGCGCAGCAATATGCTTTAAATTCCGATCGGAAAGCATTCATCAAAACCAATGAAGCTAGTTGGGCGAAGGTGCTGGAAATGAATTCTGATATTGTAAAATAATAGTAATAGGAGTGAAAATTGGAAAGAGAGTCGGGTTTCCCGACTCTCTTTTTTTACCAGTTAATTGCTTCCAAACCCTTTTCAGCCAAAAAGGCATTCGCTTTACTGAAATGTCCGGTCCCAAACCACCCGCCATTGTTCGCAGACATAGGGGAAGGATGTTTAGCTTTCAGTATCAGATTATCCTTTGCATTGATTATAGCCCCTTTTTCCTGCGCATACCGCCCCCAGAGCATGAATACTACATGCTTTTTTTCATCGGAAACACACTTGATAACCGCGTCCGTAAAACGCTCCCAACCTTTATTCTGATGGGACCCGGCCATTCCGCTTTGTACTGTTAAAGTCGCATTCAGTAACAACACTCCTTGCTTTGCCCACCTTTCCAGGTTACCTGATTGGGGAAAAGGTTTCCCCAGATCTTGCTGAATCTCCTTAAAAATGTTGATCAGGGAAGGAGGCATTCGCACACCGTCGTTCACCGAAAAGCAAAGCCCGTTCGCCTGGCCTGGCCCGTGGTAAGGGTCCTGTCCCAAAATCACCACCCGACAATCATCGAATGTGCAATAGTTGAACGCGTTAAATATTTGCTTTGCGGGGGGAAAAATCTGCTTTGTCTTATATTCCTCCTTAATAAATGTGGTAAGCGCTTCGAAATAGGCCTTTTCAAACTCCGGCGCAAGTCGCTCTTTCCAGGATTGCTCTATTTTTACATCCATACATCAGGTCTGGTTTTTTGGGGCCAAATATGTGTTTTTGATTTGGTTTTATCAGTAATTGGTTGCTATTTTCGTTTAAGTGGAAGTAACGCCGGGTATATTTATTTACCAAGACCCTCAACCGATATGGTTTCCAAAGTAACAGATGGTGTGAAAGTCACCGTTTTAACTGAATATCAGCCAGATTATTCCAATCCTGGTCAGGACCATTACGTGTTTACCTATAAAATCCTGATTGAAAATCATAGTGAACATACGGTCAAATTACTGCGCAGGCACTGGCTCATCCACGATGCTAATGCCATGGTCCGCGAGGTGGAAGGCGCCGGCATCGTAGGTCTTCAACCCATTCTTGAACCCGGCGACGTGCACGATTATGTATCCGGATGCAACCTGAAAACGGATCTTGGCAAAATGTCCGGTACCTATCTGATGGAGCGCGTACTCGACGGTCGTCAGTTCCGGGTTGTAATTCCTGCATTCTCGCTGGTAGCACCTTATCGTTTAAATTGATCCGGAAATTCACCGCTATTACCCTCGAAAAACCCTCATTCATTTGATTGCCGCGTATTTAAAGTATCTGCTTCGATCGGGAAACGAACATTCCATCCACTCCCCTTTCCTTTTTGATCTGTACAACAGGGTTATTAAAGTCAAGGATGAGAACGCGGTTTATGCCGAAATCCGGACATTAAGAAAAGAGTTGCTGTCGTCCGAAGAGATCATTGAAATACTGGACCTGGGCGCTGGCTCCCGGATCAATAAATCTAATCAGCGTAAAATCAGGACAATCGCGAAGAATGCTGAAAAGCCGGAAAAGTTTGGGAAGCTGTTTTACCGTCTTGTCGAAAATTTTAAGCCCGAAACCGTTTTAGAACTGGGCACTTCTCTTGGACTGACAACGCTATACCTGTCCAAAGCAAACCCCAATGCAAACGTGATCAGCTTCGAAGGCTGCCCGCAGACGGCCGCCAAAGCCAGGAATCACTTCGCGCGGCTTGGTTCGGAGAATATCGAGGTAGTAGTAGGAAATATAGATCAGACGCTTCCGGTCAGGCTGGCCCAACTCGGCAGGGCGCTGGATTTCGCTTATTTCGACGCAAATCACCGCTACGAGCCAACTGTTCGTTACTTCGAAGAATGCTTGCCGCATATTCAAAATGACTCTGTCTTTATTTTCGACGACATTTATTGGTCTAAGGAGATGACCCAGGCCTGGGAATATATCAAAGCGCACCCCAAAGTGACGCTCACCGTCGATTTGTTCTGGATCGGCTTAGTATTTTTTCACTCCGGCCAGGCCAAAGAGGATTTCGTGCTACGCTTCTAGGTCCCAACCGATTGCTATCAGTTTCGTACCGATAAATAAGTAAAAAGTAGGGTTAAGCATTTAAACTCTTTAAGTTTTTAATTTACCTCCCTACCTCACCATTTCATGGACTCAAAAACCATTCTTCGGGAACTGACCGATAAAAATATACTGTCGGAAGCGCAGGCGGAAGCGATCGCATCTTTCGAAGCCAGCAAATCTTTCTCCGTTCATTGGGAACTCCGCAGCATCCTTTACCTCGGAATTCTGATGTTTAGTTCAGGTATCGGGATATTGATCTATGAAAATATTGACACGATAGGTCATCAGGCTATCATTACTGCGATTGCCGCCATTACCTTGTCCTGCTTTTGGTATGTTTTTAAAAATAGTCCTCCCTACCGGCATACACAAGTTGAAAATATCAACAAGTTGGCCGGGTACATACTGCTGCTTGGCTGTACTACATTTCTGGCGCTCGAAGGTTATGCTCAGTTTCAATATGAGATTTTTGGCAAAAAATATGGTATCGCAGTCCTGATCCCGACTATTCTGTTTTTTTTCAGCGCTTACAGGTTTGACCATACCGGTGTTCTATCGATGGCTGTGACCGGGCTGGCGTCCTGGGTCGGGCTGACAATCGCGCCATTTTCCCTGCTGACAAAAAATGATTTTACGGACAGCAGCCTGATCTGGTCGGCTATTATTTTAGGATCGATACTCGCCGTCGTCGGCTGGCTAAGTGACCACAAAGGCATCAAAAAACATTTTTCCTTTACATACCTTTTTCTGGGCGGAAACCTGGCTCTGGTAGCTGCGCTTACCGGCGCATTTACGCTTGAACCACAGTTTGTTTTTGAAATCATCGGATTGGCTCTCGCCCTTTTCTACATTTTCACCGCAAGGCGTGCGCAATCTCTGGTTTTTCTTTTAATGGGTGTGATATATGCGTATATCTTAGTCACGTACATGATCGGGACATTGCTCGGAGACGAGCTTGCTTTCGCATTTGCGACCTTCTATTTTATGTTTTCGAGTGTAGGTGTCATTTTGTTTCTTCTCAAATACAAAAAATTCCTGGGCATCAAAAAATGATAAAGGCATACAACAATACCTGGGTTACAAATATTTATGTTCGGGAGATAGCAGCTGGCTGGGTTTCAAAAAACCTTTTAACCAAAGAACAGGAGGCAAAAATCCGTACTGCTTATCCCGACGCATTTTATCGCCCTGGTATATTCGTAACAATTGGTTTGTTTGTGTTTACCTCGATAGCATGTCTGTTTTTCGGCGGCTTTGTGTCCCTTTTCTTTATCGATAGCGTCTCGGGCGATTCCTTTGAGGCGTTGAGCGTTATTTGTGCTGCCGGCTTTTTTGGTGCGCTCGAATTTGCGATCCGGGATCGGAAACTGTTCCATTCCGGGGTAGACAATGCATTGCTCTATGCTGCAATAGGATGTTGTTTTTCTTTCTTCGTTTTGACAATTGAGGGCGAAAAACCATGGCTGTATTGCTTTCTGTCGCTTTTTCTGCTCGTTCCAGCTATGCTGCGCTACGCCGATTTCCTGATGACGGTGATGACCTACCTGGTGGCGCTCGCATTGGTAGCATTGATTTTTGCCGAATCTTCGCTGGGCAAGGCATTGCTGCCTTTTGCAATCATGATCTTTTCTTTTTTGAGTTATATGCTGGTCAGTCGTAATACCAGCATTTACTATCGCAAGTGCAGGCAGGTATTGGAAGTCCTCTCGCTGATCACTTTCTACCTGGGAGGAAATTATTATGTTGTCCGGGAAGGGAATGCAATGCTTAATGATCTTCCGGTTTCTACGCAAATAGCATTTTCCTACCTGTTTTATTTTTTTACGGCGGCAATCCCGGCTGCATATATCTGGCTGGGACTGAAAAAGCATGATAGACTTTTGCTGGTTATCGGACTGCTGGCGCTTGGGGCATCTGTTGTCACCTACCGCATGTATTTCATTCAACTTACAGCTTCACAAGAACTTACGATAGCGGGCCTCTTCACAATCGTAGTTTCAATACTCCTCATCAAATATTTGGAAACACCAAAATACGGCGTGTCGGACGAGCCGGAGGAACAACGAAAATTTGCCTATTTAGAAACGGTCCTTGTCGCAGAGGTACTGGGACAAACACCACAAGATAAGGGTATTGAGTTTGGCGGAGGAAATTTTGGCGGAGGAGGAGCAGGTGAAGCTTACTAATCTGGGCAAAAATTTAGAACTTTACCCAAGTTCAATTTTGCTCGCTTTTAGTATGAAAAAAATCTTTTATCTCTTTCTCGCCCTGTTTTTCTCATTCCCGGTATTTGCCCAATCTGACAAAAAAACGTCCGGCAACCCTGTTTTCAAAGGCTGGTATGCCGATCCCGAGGGAATTATATTTGATAAAACTTACTGGATATACCCTACCTATTCTGCACCTTACGAGAAGCAGGTTCATTTCGATGTCTTCTCATCAAAAGATCTGGTCAACTGGAAAAAGCACGACAAAATTCTGGATTCTTCTTCAGTTAAATGGGCCAAACGTGCAATGTGGGCGCCTTCTATTATTGAAAAAGATAAAAAGTACTATTTCTTCTTCGGTGCCAACGACATCCAGAGTGACCAGGAGAAAGGCGGGATCGGCGTAGCTGTTGCGGATAAGCCAGAAGGTCCTTTCCGCGATTACCTGGGAAAACCGCTGATCGACAAATTCCACAATGGCGCGCAACCTATTGATCAGTTCGTATTCAAAGATAAAGACGGACAATACTATCTCTTCTATGGAGGCTGGCGGCATTGTAATGTCGCAAAATTAAAACCGGACTTCACTGGCTTTATTCCCTTTGAAGACGGAACAATATTCCGGGAGGTTACGCCTGAAGGCTATGTGGAAGGCCCGTTCATGTTTATCAGAAATGGCAAATATTACTTTATGTGGTCGGAAGGCGGCTGGACCGGGCCAAACTATTCTGTTGCCTATGCGATTTCAGACTCTCCGTTCGGCCCTTTCGAACGCGTTGGTAAAATTCTTCAGCAGGATCCAAATGTGGCCAGGGGTGCGGGGCACCACTCTGTTATTCAGATACCGGGCAAAGACGAATATTACATTGTATACCACAGAAGACCACTTACCGAAACGGATGGAAACCACAGGGAAACCTGCGTCGATGTGATGACCTTTGACAGTAAAGGCCTGATCAATCCCGTGAAGATTACATTCGACGGTGTCAAGCCAGTCACGATTAAGTAAACTGGCTTCAACAGCAAAGCACTGAAAATGAATTTATTAATAAACCTTTTCGACACTAAAAAGCAGATTTTGAAAAATCTTTTATACATTTTCATGCTGCTTTGCCTTGCAACTCCTGGCCAGGCACAGCGGTTTAATTCAGTGGTTTTTCAAAAGCTGCCGCAGGATTTACAGTTGTATCCCCGCGATGAAAAAAGTGAAGCCACTGTTCCGATTTCCGGCATTGTGGAGGCAGCAGGCTGGAATTACATAGCTGTTCAGATCACCCGGAACAATGCTCCGTTCAAATACCTCCGGGCTAACCTTACGTACCAGGCCGGGGTAGGAAAATTTGCGACAGAAACGAAAATCAAGGCGGAACTCGCAGGTTACGATTTCGCCGTTTATGTAGTAAAAGGCAGCGACTCTGTGCTGGTCGTGACCAGAAAGGATGTGGTAAGCGGAGATGTTTACGTACTGTCCGGCCAATCCAATTCAACAGGTTTCTTTACGGAAAAAGACACCACGCGTTTTTGCCGGACATTTGGGAAAATAACGGAAAACCTGAATACCTCCGCTTATAATCCAGCGGACACACTATGGGCATTTTCCAATCAGCATGAATTCAGAAACGGCGTCGGTACGATGGGTTTTGAGATACAAAAGCAACTGATGCAAAAATCCGGAATCCCAAACTGCCTTATTAATGCCGGATTTCACTGGTCGTCTGCATTTGACCACGCCAAAAGAAACGAAAACAATCCCGCAGATCTGAATACCGGCTATGGCAGAATGCTCTACCGGATTCAAAAGGGCGGCCTGTCCGATGCGGTTAAAGCCTATATTTTCCGGCAAGGCGAAACAGAAGCTTACCACGAGGGAGGAAACTGGCAGGGTAACTTCGATCTGCTTCGCAAACACCTCAAAGAGGATTTTGCGAACCTCGCCAGAATGTACGTTTACCAGATCGATATTATCTATTTTGCTTCCCCGGTCGGAGCAGAGATACGGGATTACCAGAGGAGGCTGCCGGAAATATACCCGGATGTGACTTCACTGGCAACGGTCGGTACCGCCGAGTTTGACGGACTGCATTACGGGCGGGAAGGCAACAGGCAAAATGGCTTCGAGCTTTCCAGGATCATGCTCAAAGACTTTTATAATGCAGCAGACACGTCCAATATCCTTTCCCCGTCACTTCAAAAAGTCTTTTTTAAGAACGAAGAGAAAAAACAGCTTGTCCTCGTGTTCGACGAAGGCCAATCGCTGGTTTACCCGGAACCATACCGCACCACCTCCGGGGTTACGCTCCAGATGAAGGATTTCTTCTATCTCGACTGGGAGTCAGGTAAGGTCGCTTCGGGCAAAGCTGAGGGAAACAGGGTATTGCTTGAACTCACCAGCCCGCAAAATGCTGGGGTTATCAACTATCTGCCCATGTATGTACCGGAGGGAGGCCCTTACTTTCCTTTTATGGGTCCGTACATTAAAAACAGCAAGGGAATGCGGGCGATGACATTTTACAATGTGCCGATCGGTACCGCGCTGGCCACGCCTGCCCTGACTGCCGAAAAAGAGGGCGACGCCAAAGTCAAATTGAGCTGGAAAACCCTGCCCGGTGCCAATCAATATGTTCTTGAAAGAAAATATCCGGACCAGCAAACGTTCACGAGTGTCGCCAGTTTGGATTCGGCAATTACCCAATTTGTAGATCAGCCCGAACCGGCCGATACGATCACTTACAGACTGAAAGCTGTTGGAAAGATCTCAGAATCAGCAGACTTTGCATATGCTAACATTGCATTACCAATTGTTTTAGGAATAGAAAAAGAGCCTGGCGCGTTATTTTCAGTATATCCAAACCCGGCTATCAGAAACCAAAAAGTACAGGTGAAATTTAATAAACCTGTTTCCGGAAAGCTTTCTGTGATCAACCTTGGCGGACAGTCCATTTTAGAAACACAGGTGACAAACGAGAGAGAAGTGAGTATAGGCTTACCGGTATTTCAGGAAGGGGTTCATGTGATCAGGCTTAGATCAGGAGAACAGGAATGGTCCAAAAAGATACTGGTACGGTAGTTGACATATACTTACCATCGTGAATTAAATAAATATGCATTCCTTCAAACTGGCCCTGGAAATCGCGGGCTCGCTTATTGTGCTTTTTTCAGTCATCCCGCTGATTAGAAACGACTTCTGGGCATTCCGGGTTTTCGAATATCCCAGACTTCAGAAGCTTTTCCTGAATGCATTGGTCTTAATTCTTTATTGCTTTCTTTTTAAGGTATCGTCAAATTTTGAGATCGGATTTGTGATCGTCCTGGCGATCAATACTGCCTATCTCTCCTATCAGATCTTCCCTTTTACATTCCTCGCCAAACGTGCCATGCTCAGGGCTACGCACATTGATCCTGACAATACCGTCAGCATCATTTCTTCGAATGTCTTTCAGGATAATAAAAATACCGCTGGCTGCCTTAGACTGATAAAAAAATACAATCCGGAGATCGTGCTGCTGCTTGAAACGGATAACTTCTGGCATAAAGGGGTAGAAGAATTGAAAGCGTACTACCCGCATCAGGTGGTTGTGCCGCTTGAAAATACGTACGGTATGCTCTTGTACTCGAAATTAAAGCTCAAAGATTCCGAGGTGCGATACCTGGTCGATCAAGAAATCCCTTCGATCAAAACATGCGTCGAACTGGCGTCCGGGAAAACCTTTCAGCTGCATTGCGTACACCCTACCCCGCCAGTTCCCGGCGAAAACATTTACTCGACAGAGCGTGACAAAGAACTCCTGCTTGTTGCAAAAGAAGTGAAGGAGTGTCCGATCCCCACGATCGTAGTCGGCGACCTGAACGATGTGGCCTGGTCGTATACCACGCAGCTTTTCACCCGCATCAGCGGTTTGCTCGATCCCAGGCTGGGGCGGGGCTTTTTCAATACATTCCATGCGAAATATCCCTTTCTCCGTTTTCCTCTCGACCACGTTTTTTGCTCAACCGACTTCAAACTGATCCAACTGAAAAGATTGGAAAATTTCAACTCGGACCACTTTCCTATCCTTATTTCCCTGCAATACGAAGCAATCGCTGAAAAACAGCAGGAAGAACCCGAAGCAGACCAGTCAGATCTGGAACTGGCGGAAGAGAAAGTAACGAAACCGACGGATTAAAACTTCGTTGGAATGATTTTTGCTGATCAGAAGTTAATTCTGATGTATAAACGTTTACGCTATCCTTCCCGAATCTTTATTCTGACCAATATGCATTTTACAACATATGAGGAAAATACGCGGCAAGAACTGTTGAAGTGGCAGCATAAGATGCAAAAACGCCCAAATCTGGTCGACAGGACTTCGAAGGCTGTACAGGATAAGATCAACAACATCATCCCCGATAAAGTACATCAGGTTATTACGACTACGATCAAGCAAATGACACGTGCGGTGCTCACAGGCGCCGAATTCACCACTTCCATAGCACCTGCCAGGTATTCACTGGAAGAGATCGAAGATGCGGCCCGCAAGAGAGTATCTTTTTATAAAAAGGCAGGCGCAGCCGAAGGCGGTATCACAGGTGCCGGAGGGTTTCTCCTCGCGCTGGCAGAGTTTCCGGTATTGATCGGCATTAAATTAAAACTGCTTTTCGATATTGCTGCTATCTACGGCCGCCCCGTCAACGATTACAGGGAGCGGCTTTTTATACTGCATATTTTTCAACTGGCTTTTTCCAGTCAGAAACAGCGGCAGCAAGTCTTCTCCAGAATGCGTGACTGGCAATTGAAAAGTCAGGATTTGCCAGAAGATATTCATCAGTTCGACTGGAAAACTTTTCAGCAGGAATACAGGGACTATATTGATCTCGCGAAAATGGCGCAGCTGATTCCCGGCATCGGCGCAGCAGTAGGACTGGTTGTCAATTACAGGTTGCTGGATAAGCTGGGTCAAACAGCCATAAATGCATACAGAATGAGGTGGTTTGAAGAAAGGTCGCTTCCGGGCAATAAAGTCGTACTACCCCTGAGCAATTGAAGGGAAGCAATATTTAAAAATCACTTTGCCAATAATTGAATGAGCGCTAAGAAAAGAGAACACGTTTACACCAAAGGTTTGGATTCGGCCTTTCTGGCAGTTTACAATGGATACGTATTCTTTCTGAGATTTTTCCGGGAAGCTTTCAAGGGAAGAATGGAGTTTCAGGAAATCGTGAAGCAATGCTATGCGATCGGCAATAAGTCGCTGCTGCTGATCGGACTCACAGGTTTTATTACCGGAATGGTATTTACAAAGCAATCCCGCCCGTCGCTGGCTGAGTTTGGCGCTGTTTCCTGGCTTCCTTCCCTCGTCGCGATCGCCATCGTGCGTGCATTGGCTGCATTGGTTACTGCATTGATCAGCGCCGGAAAGATCGGATCCAGTATCGGCGCAGAGCTGGGGTCGATGCGGGTGACCGAGCAGATCGACGCTATGGAGGTGTCAGCGGTAAACCCTTTCAAATTTTTAGTGGTAACCAGGGTACTTGCTTCAACGATTACGATTCCCATTCTGATGTTTTATTGCACCGCAGTAAGTCTTTTGGGTGCTTTTCTGAATGTTACCCTTAACGAGGGAACCAGTTTCATTGCTTTTTTCGAGAATGCCTTTGAACAGATCACCTTTCTGGATGTGGGGACTTCACTGGTTAAAGCGATCGCCTACGGGTTTACAATCGGTATTGTCGGCTGCTACCAGGGTTACAATGCAAGTAAGGGCACCGAGGGCGTAGGAAAAGCCGCCAACTCGGCAGTCGTCATTTCGATGTTCCTCATTTTTATTGAAGAGGTGATCATAGTTCAGGTATCTAATTATTTCAGGATATAAAATGGAAGAAGTAAATCAGCCCGAAGCGCCGGTGATCGACATACAGGATCTTCACAAGTCCTTCGGTAGCCTGCACGTACTTCGGGGCGTGGACCTTAAAGTTGAAAAAGGTGAGAATGTAGTTGTACTTGGCCGGTCGGGCACAGGAAAGTCGGTGTTGATCAAAATCATTGCAGGGCTGCTCAAACAGGACCGTGGCAACTGTATTGTCCTGGGCCAGGAAGTATCGCGGCTGAATGATAAGGAACTGCGCGATCTCAGGATGAAGATCGGTTTTTCGTTTCAAAACAGCGCGTTATACGATAGTATGACTGTGCGCGAGAACCTGGAATTTCCCCTGGTCAGGAACGTAGCCAATCTTACACGTGCGGAAATTAACGAACAGGTTGAGACTGTTCTCGATGCGGTGGGGTTGCTCCAGACGATCAATCAGGTCCCTTCCGAGCTTTCGGGCGGGCAGCGCAAGCGGATAGGCATCGCCAGAACATTGATACTTCAGCCAGAAATAATGCTCTACGACGAACCTACCGCCGGTTTGGACCCTATTACCTGTCTTGAAATCAATGAGCTCATCAATGAGGTGAAAGAGAAATATCACACCAGCTCAATCATCATTACCCACGACCTCACCTGCGCCCGGGCGACAGGTGATAAAATCGCAATGCTGCTGGATGGCCAGTTCCTGAAACAAGGCACATTCGAGGAAGTTTTCGATACAGACGAAGAGAGGATCAAAAGTTTTTACGATTATAATTTTATTCAGTAATAATGGAAACATCAGCAAGAAAACGCTCCGTTACAGTTGGTCTGTTTGTCGTAATCGGCATCATGATTTTTGTCGTTGGCATTCTGACAATAGGGAGTATGAAGAAGGTTTTTTCCTCTACCATCAGCGTCAAGACCATTTTTGACGATGTTAATGGATTGAAGCCGGGCAATAATATCTGGTACTCCGGTGTAAAGATCGGTACGGTCAAAACGATCCGTTTTCTGGGAAATTCGCGGGTAGAGGTAATGCTCAATATTGAAGAGAAGTCTCAGGAATTCATTCGCAAAAATGCCAAAGCCAAGGTTAGTACCGACGGTTTGATCGGTAATAAAATCATTGTCATTTACGGCGGTACCCAGAAGGTGCCTTCAATTGAGGACGGAGATGAGCTGGTAGTTGAAAAAATGGAAAGTACTGAGGAAATGCTGGCTGTTTTATCGGAAAATAACAAAAACCTGCTGGGCATTACCAGTGCATTCAAAACGATCAGCAAAAACATCCTTGCCGGCAAGGGAACCGTGGGTATGCTTTTAAACGATGAAAGACTTTATAACGATGTAGACCAGACCCTGGCGGCACTTAAAAAAGCTTCTGTCAACGCCCAGCAGCTGACTGCCTCACTGTCGAGCTACTCGGAAAAGTTGACTCAGAAAGGGGGCCTGGCAAACGATTTTGCAACGGATACGATGATCATGAAGGATTTGCGCGGGACGATTTCAAAGCTGAATGAAACTGTTGGTTCTGCCAACGTGATGGTCAACAACCTGAAAACTGCCAGTGCTGATCTGAACTCCAATACCACCAGCCCGATCGGCGTATTGCTGCACGACGAAAAGACGGCAGCCAATCTGAAAGGAACCCTGGAAAACCTGGAAAGCAGCACCGAAAAACTGGATGAAAACATGCAGGCATTACGCTCCAATTTCCTGTTCCGCAGGTACTTCAAAAAGAAAGCCAAGGAAGAAGCGAAACAGCCCGCAAAAGAAGAGGAGAAACAACCCGTAAAAGAGGAGCCGAAAGCGCAGGTAACCGAATAAATGTTATAGTTTTGCGGAATTAATTGGAGGGAGTTTAACGCTCCCTTTTTTTGAGAATTGTTGCAATACAAACGACCACTATCTGGAAGACTTCTAACCCTAAACCGATGGCGCTACAAATAAATCCTGCCCTGGACATTGCTTATATTGACCAGGCTTATGGAGAAGATCCGGTAATTCTGCACATGATTTTTGACGCGTTTCTCAGTGATTCGCTTCCCCGGTGGCGGGCTTTGGAGACCGCCCTGAGCACAAATGACAGAAAAGAATCGGCCAGCATCGTTCACGGGTTAAAACCTTCATTCACCATGACCGGCCTCACCGGAATCCGCACGCGCGTAGATAGCCTCGAAAAGGCGATTAAGGAACATGCGGAGCAGGCAGAACTGATGAATATGTACATTAGCATTTCCAAAGACCTGGACGAATTTCTTCCGATACTTGAAACAGAATCCGCCCGGCTGAAAAAGCTGTGATTTACGAGATATCAGATCGCACTACTGCTATTTTTTCGCTTTGAACGGTCCCACGCCGCACTTTGCGAGCCTTTGAGATATCGCCTGATGCCAGCCAGTACCGCATAGTTCATCACGCAAAAATAGTAGGGCACGAACAATGCTTTCACCTTGATCCTGCGTTTTTCGAGTAGCCAGCCGAGTAATGCCGCACTGTAAAAAAGAACCTGCAAAACGAGTATCAGCGTATAAAGCCACCCGCCCGACTGCGCTACAATTACGATATTCAGAAGCAGGGCCAGCAGCATCAGAAACGGCGTGACTGTCCACCTCAACACGCGGTGACTGATGTATTGAAACGAAAGCAGCGGATCGTGAAAAGGGTTCAGTAATTTTTTAAGTCGTAAAATGGATTGAATTCCTCCCGCCGCAATCCTGACTTTCCGCTTCAGTTCCTCGCTGATATTCTCGGAAGAAAGCTCCGAAGCATACGCCGCAGGCTCATAGATGATCCGGTAACCTTGCTGGGCAATGCGCATGGAGATCATAAAATCGTCCAGGATCGTGTCCGGCTCCACATCCGTGTAAAGTGAATTTCTGACACTGAAAAGCTCTCCTGCCGCGCCCACAACGGAGTATAGCTCCGAATCCCACTTTTTCAATGTCGATTCATATTTCCAGTAAAAACCTTCCCCGGCAGTCGCATCTGAAACCGCTTCCTGCATCACCCTTTTCTCTCCGGAAACTGCCCCTACTTTCGGGTCGGCATAATGCCTGGCCATGAGCAACAGCGCTTCCCGGTTCAAAAAGGTGTTCGCGTCGGTAAATACCGAGATCTCTGATGTGATTTCTTTCATCGCCCTGTGCATAGCCAGGATTTTTCCGCTTCGCATTGGCGTGTGCATGAGCTTAATGCCGGGCCAGGCGCTTACCAGCTCCGGGGTACGGTCGGTGGAGCCGTCGGTTACAAACACTACACTAAGTTTTCCGGCCGGATACTTGAGCTGTAAAGTATTTGCAATTTTCTCTTCGATAATGCTCTCCTCATTGTAGGCTGCAATAATCAGGGTAAGCGAGGGCATTTCCTGATCAATTCGGGGCTCAACTCTTTTCCCTTTGAAAATTCTGCGTATCCGGACCAGGACGTAGAGCACAATACCATAGCCTAGAAATGTATAAAAAACTACGATCAGACTGAGCCAGAAAAGGATTTCCATAAGTTAGCGCGTCAGCGGATAGCCGAGGTCTTTGCTATCGGCCTTATGATTAAAATGCCAGGAGATTGATTTTAAGAACACAGGAATGAAGCTGTACTCTTTGTTTTTGATGTATTTGAAGATATTACGCGGCGCGACTGCCAGTAGGAAGTAGCAGCAAAAAATAAAGAATGTTGTCCCCGACGCATTTTTGCGGATGAAAAGAATGCGGTTTCGATTCATGAAATATTCTTTCAGAGCAGTCCTTTTCCCCACCGAGACCGATTCTTTGTGAAAAATCAGCGCCGACAGGTCGACGTGGATTTCATAGCCTGCTTTTTTGATCCGCTCACACCAGTCAAGCTCTTCGTAGTAGAGAAAATAGTTCTCCGACATTAATCCCGCCTTTTGCAAAGCTTCCCGGCGCACCATCATCGCTGCACCGTGCGCGTAACCGGTTTTCCCGCTGAGAGAATCGTATTGCCCCCTATCCTCTTCGTATTGACCTATCACCTCGTTTCTCGCCGTATAATAGTTCATCGGCGTATATCCCGTGTACTGGAGCATCTTCGGGTTGTCAAAGTAGTTGATCTTCGGAGAGATGATCCCGATCCGTGGATTTGTCTCCAATTTAGCGACAAGTCTGCCGATCAGGTCGGGTGTAACTTCAGTATCATTGTTGATCAGGAACAGATAATCCCCCGACGCCTGTGCAATTCCGATATTGTTTCCCCCTGCGAACCCGGAGTTCTTTTCTGACCTTATGAACCTGATATCGCGGTATTTAGTCTGCCAGGCAGGAACCGGATCAATGCTGCTGCCATTATCAACCACGATTATTTCCAGATCAGGATAAGTATTAACCTCTTGAAGCGATTTAAGCAAGTCCTCGGTAACCTGAGGCTGGTTGAAATTAACCGTTACAATGGAAATTGTTTTCATTCAAAAATTGACTTCGTAAAGTATCGGGATGCAGGAATATTTTTTGTTGATTTGTAGAACTATTTCAAAATTAGCATAAAAAATATAGCTTTAACAAAATGTATGTTGGTGTGCAGACTTGAGATAGACATTCCACATTCGCACATCAGATTTAAACAATCCCAAATCAAAGCCGCGCAAGTGAAAATCCCACGTCTGCTGGAAATCAGGCCCGTTAAAAACCTCCCGGGAAATCAATCGGAAAATACACTGCTGGGGGGCAAAGTGCAGGAGCTGATCCGTGTGATCGGCCAGTCGGCCGTAGATCCGCAACAGGCGCGTGAATACCAGCAGCAGATCTCGGAAGCTTTCAAAGCCGCCGAACAGATGCACAAAAAAGTTGCGCCTTTCCAGGCACTGGGCGAAGACAATTCACTTTCCAGGGAAGAACTACTGGAAGGCCTGGAAAAACTGCTCGCCGAAAATCAGATCGATAGTAAAATAAGCAATACAGGTACCGGCAGCAAAGGATTTCAAAAAGGGGTGGTACTGATCCTGGCAGTACTGCTGATCACAACCGGATTTGCGATGATCATCATGCCAGCACCCGCAAGCTTCGAAATAGCCACTGTTTTCTACTTCACGCCCCAGGATGGAGTGACTGTCATGGATCTGGTCTCCCTACTGGTCATTTTCGGCGGGGTGCTTTTGATCGTCTTAAACTTCAATAAGAAATGATCACCTTCCCCGAGCCGCCCACCAGTGTAAAAAAGATCCTTCTGGTGGAGGATAGCGTTCTTTTTGGGAAAGTAATAGAAGCGGCACTGCTCAAAGCTGGCTATGAATGCGCGTTCTGTCAATCGGCCGCCGGCGCCCTCGACTTGCTGTCGGAAGAGGTGCCCGACCTGATCATTTCCGACTACGATATGCCCGGAATGAATGGTTTCCATTTTCGCCAGGCCGTTTTACTCAATCCAAAGATCAATGAAATCCCGTTCGTATTTTTGACCTCATTCACAGACAATTCGCTTGTGCTGGAAGGTTTGAATATGTACGCGCTGGATTTCATCAACAAAGAGACTCCGATCCCCGTGATCGTTTCCAAGCTGAATAACATTATCAAATCGCTTGAAAATGAGCACCTTCGCTCCGTGCGGGAGCTAAAAATAGCGGCCGACGCCCTCAATGTAAAATCTATTCCGGTCAACGCGCCTGAATTGCCGGGTTTCAAAATATATTTTTGGCACAAAGGCTATCGGGGTTATCCCGGAGGCGACTTCATTGATTTCGTACAGGTCGACAGCCGGTACTGCTTTGCATTTTTGGGCGATATCATGGGAAAGAAATGGAAAGCATGGTTTTTCACATTCGGCTTTCTGAGTTATATCCGCGCCGCTATCCGGTTTTGCGTGCTCGACAAAGATTTTAATCTGGATGAAATCGTTCAGAAGATCAATAAGCTCGTCTGCCTCGACGAAAGCCTGCAAAATATATTGTCAAGCCTGTCACTGGTTTTGCTCGACAATGAGACCGGCGAAGTGCATTATACCGGTGCGGGCGACCTGCCGCTGATAGGTTTTGAAACCGCCGACAAATCTGTTTCAAAAGTACAATCATCCGGCTTGTTGCTGGGGTTGCTGGAAGAAGGCTTCTACGACAAGCAGGTCCTGAAAATGCAACCCGGCGACCAGTTGGCGATATTCACGGATGGAATGATCGATATTCCCGAAAACAATTCCAAGAAGAGCGACTATCCGTTTTTTGTCCAAAAGATCCGGCCTTACCTTGGCCAGCCGCACACTTTTGAACTGATCAAAAAATACGTCTTGTCGGGCATCGACGACACTAATCAGCTGGACGATGCAAGCATTATTTTTATTGAAAAAAAGTAAACTCTGATGCTATTAGAAACAAAAGAAATAAACGGTGTGGTGCAGGCTACTATCCTTGCGGAAGAGGCCAATCTGTCGAATGCAGACCTGTTTAAAGAAGAAATGATTACGCTGATGGTAAACGGAAGCAAGCTGATCGTCGTCAGTTTTGAAAATGTGAAATACATCGACAGTTCATTTTTAGGAAGCCTGGTGGTCGCCCTCAAATACGGACTGCCCCGCAGCATAGATATTTACCTGGTATCCCTGAAACCCGATGTACATAACCTACTGACACTGATCAGGATGGACAAAGTATTCAAGATATTCAAAGACTATGAGCAGGCTATGGAAGCATTAAGTTAGCATGAGGGGAAAAGTTATGATAAAGCATGAGGGAGCCGCACAAGAAGTTCGAGAAAGTTTTTAAATGCAATCTGCAAGGGATTTCAGACATGTTGGACCGATGTATGGACTATCTAGGCCACAATGAGACGATTTCGGAAAAGGCGACGCCCGAAATCCGGTCGAGATTCAAATGGGTAGTCACAGAAATGCTCACCAATGCGATCAAGCATTCGGGTGTAGATGCATGCAGGCTGTCTATTGAAAGTGACGCCGACAATCTGGTGTTGGAAAAAGAGGATGCCGGAGTTCCACTGAGCCTGCGAGATCCGAACGGCAGCACTCAGATCAGCTGGCCGCTCAAAGATGCTTTGCTGCCGGCGGATTTTCAGATTTACCAGAATGGTATCGAATCCCTGCTGCTTACAGCCACCAGCAGGACCAATGCGGTATTTTCAGTAAAAGAAGTTGGCAACAGCGACTTGCCGCCCGTTTCAGATACATTGAGTGAACATTTTGGCCTGCTGATCCTGGCGAAAGCGGCCGACAAATTTGAATATGAATACGACGTGCAGCGCGGGATTAACAAATTCCGCTGTGTATTTAACCTGAAAACAACGGACAATGAAACACAGGTTTGAGGTACTCGACATTTTCCGGGGTTTGTTCGCATCACTGGTTTTTCTGTTCCATTTGAGCCCGTTTGCAGCCACGCCGATCATCAACAATAGCTTTATAGCCAATTCGGATATGTTCGTGGACTTCTTTTTTGTGCTCAGCGGATTTGTGATCGCTTACAGTTATCAGACCATTTCTTCTTTCAGTGAAGTAAAACTGTTTCTCAAAAAGCGTTTTCTGAGGATATATCCCCTGCACCTTTTCATGCTGATCATTTTTGTAGTGATCGAATTCGGAAAGAAACTGATCACGGCTTATGTAAAAGTCAATAACCCAAACGATCCTGATAACAACATCTATACCTTCATCTCTTCACTGTTCCTGCTCAATTCAACCCCGGTTTTTGACCCGAAAGATGTGAGCTGGAATATCCCGAGCTGGTCGATCAGCGCGGAAATGGTATCTTATATTGTATTTGCTTTACTGACTCTGAGCGTATTCCTTGCAGGTGCAGGCAGGCTAAAAAACTGGCTTTACGCTGCAATAGCAGCACTGGCAGGTATCTGGCTGATTTCCATTCAGGAGGGATTCAAGATCGACTTTACATTTGACTACGGATTTCTGCGCGGCGCGATCGGCTTTTTTCTGGGTGCAGTTTGTGTAAATTTCTTTCGGCTGACTTATACCAATATCTCGACCCTACCTACTGCCCTATTTACATTTCTTGAAGTATTGACCGTAGCCGCAATCATTGCCACGATCAGCTGGGGCGGTGTTTTGAAAGAAATCGGGTTTGTGTACGAAGCTTTGTTTTTTATCTCGATCTACATTTTTGCATTCGAAAAAGGTCAGGTTTCAGGTCTGATGAAAAGTGTCGGGCTGCTGCATAATCTGGGAAAATACTCCTACTCTATTTACATGTGCCACGCGCTGATGATCAGTCTCTTCAACGTCGCATTTATAAGGATATTGAAGTTTCCTGAAAGCGCTTATTCGTACCTTTTTATACTGAATTTCCTGATTATTTACATTTTCTCTGCCTGGACTTACAAGCATATCGAAATGCGGTTTGCGTATAAATCAAAACCAAAAGCAGCAAAAAATGTAGCCTCTCCCGAATTGAAAATACCCTGATATTAGCTAGAATTTATAACATCGAAAGTATGAGCATAAAAGACACGATTACCATTGTAGTTGCCACCGATAATCACTACGCAATCCTGCTGGGCGCCCTGATCAAATCGATCGAGATGAACCACAAGACACACGAAAAAATCCATCTGTATATTATCGATGACGGTATTTCAGAATCGAGCAAAAAGAAGATCCTCGCTTCGAGCAACCCGGCTGTGACGACGATGTTCTGGCATAAAACCAATGATGTAATTCCGCCGAATGTGAAGATTCCGGTTGACAAATCGGCATTCCCTATCACTACCTACCTGCGGCTTTTTGCGCCCTATATCATCCCGAAGGAAACTGAAAAAATGCTTTATCTGGATGTGGACATGCTTTTGATCGAGGATATCTCGAAGCTCTGGCACATTGACCTCGGCGACAAACTCTTTGCGGCCGTGCCCGATCTTGCGAAGATTTTTGCCAGTGACTGGGGCGGTGTTCCCAATTACAAAGAGCTTGGTTTTGCGCCTGACACACCCTATTTCAATGCAGGCATGTTGCTTTTGGATCCTGTCAAATGGAGGGCGGGCGACCTTTCAAACAAGATTATTCAAACCATTTTTGACAACATCGCGTCGGCCAGTTTCCCCGATCAATATGGCTTGAATGTTGCCCTGGCGAATCAATGGGTTATACTGGATCAGCGCTGGAATACTTTCGCTGTGCTCGAAATTCCCGACCCCTGGCTGATCCATTATCTCGATATCAAACCGATATTCCAATCCTACAATTGCAACCCGGCTTACAAGGACGAATTTTATAAATACCTGAGAATGACACCCTGGAAAGACCACAAACCTGTTCCGGACTGGGTGAGGCTGAGCAGAAAAGCGTACAACAAACTGAGAAAAATTGTTTCCGGATATCTCAAATAGAATCTTTCAGATGCACAGTTTTGATGAAATAACTTTACTAGTAACCCATTACAATAGAAGCACTTCACTTGAAAGGCTATTGAAAAACTTCGCTGACCTGGGTTGCAGTTTCGGCAACATCGTGGTATCCGACGACGGCAGCAAGCAGGAGCATATTGACTACATTAATTCGCTCAGAAACAAATATACTTTTCAGCTGGTTACCACACCGAAGAACAAGGGGTTAGGCAATAATATTAACAAAGGCCAGGACGCGGTTGCTACGCCCTATACTTTGTATGTACAGGAGGATTTCGTGCCGCAGGCGGTTTTTCCGGCAAACCTGGCGAAAGCTTTGGGTTTTATGCAGGAACGGAAAGAACTGGATTTTGTGCGTTTTTATGCCTATTTCAAATATCCTTATCTAAAACCCTACAAAGACGGATTTTCGGATATGATCTTCAGGATCGGAAACCCGGGTTACAAGAAATTTTACTATTACAGCGACCACCCGCATTTGCGCAGGACTACATTTTTCCAACGGTTCGGCCGCTACCCCGAGGGTTTGAAAGTGGAAGTGACCGAGTATAAAATGATGATGTCGGTTTTGAAAAACAAGGGTAAGGGGCTGTTTTTTGAAGAATATACTACCCTATTCGATCAGGTGAATTCCTCAGCCGAACCCAGTACAGTGAGAAGGAATTTCTGGCGCGAAACTGAAAATCCTTTCATCACCATGTCGCGGCATTTGTACCGGCATTTGAAATTTAATTACGATTATCTGACCTCCTAGAGTCAGCGCAGTACCATGGCAGTTGAGAAAAAAGGGAATGATCAGTATTGGCTGAAATCGGGATTCATCAATGTCCTGCAAAATCTGACGGGCGTACTCTTTGGCTTTGGCGGATTTTATCTGCTGGTCAGGATGCTCGACAAGCATTCATTTGGTGTCTGGACCCTTTTTGCGGCTACTACCACCATTTTCGAAATGGTACGCAGCGGCCTGATACAGAACGCATTGATCAAGTACCTCTCATTCAGTGACGCCAAAGAACATAACAAGATCCTCTCCGCCTCCTTCGCATTAAGCGGCGGGCTGACTTTGCTATGCATCCTGGTCAATCTGCTGCTGGCTACTTACCTGGGCAGGATCTGGAATTCGGAAGAAATTATTCCGCTGTTCTGGGTTTACAGTTTGGTATACCTGTTTTCGGGGATACTGTCACAATTTCACTGGATGGAACAGGCCAATTTCCGGTTCAACGGAATCTTCGTCACCAACTTTTTGAAATCCGGTGTATTCTTTTGTTTCCTGCTTTTCTGTTTCATTTTTGATATTCAGATCCAGCTGATACAGCTGGTTTACGTGCAGGCAGCTGCACTTTTTCTGGCTATTCTGCTTGAATATTATTTCGTAAAAGACCTCTTGAATTTTACCTTGCAGGTTACCGGCGAATGGGTCAAAAAGCTGCTCAACTACGGTAAATATGCATTCGGCACTTCTATCGGGTCGATCCTGTCGAGTACGATTGACCAGATGATGCTGGGATCGCTGCTTTCACCCGCCGCTTCCGGGGCATTCAATATTGCAGTCCGCATTATGAATCTCGTGGATATTCCCACCAATGCAATCGCCGTGATCGTATTTCCGCAAAGTGCGCGGAGGCTGGCTACGGAAGGAGAAGCTGCCATTAAATATTTATACGAAAAATCGGTAGGCACGATTCTCGCGATATTGATCCCCGCACTGCTTTTCCTTTTCCTTTTCCCCGATTTTGTGGTAAGTTTTATCGCAGGCGACAAATACACCGAAACGATCCCGATCCTGAAAGTGACGGTATTGTATTGTGTGCTTATTCCATTTGGCAGGCAGTTCGGGACTATTCTGGATTCGATCGGAAAACCGAAGATCACTTTTTCACTGGTATTGCTAAGTGCGATCATCAATCTCGGACTCAACTATATCCTGATCACCAGAATGGGGGTAATGGGCGCGGCTTATGCAACTTTGATTTCTAATATCATCAATTTCGTTATTTCACAAACGATCCTGAACAGGATTTTGAACGTGAACATTTTCAGTACATTTATTTACGCTTACAGATTTTACCCAGAATTTTTCGTAAAATATATTAAGCCAAGATTTACCTGATCTCCTCACTTCTGACCACCGCTAATTAGTCGATTCCCATGTCATTTTTCAAAAACCCGGACTGGCTCGAAAAATACAACTACCCCTATTCTGCTTTCGACCAGATCCCAGACTCCGTTTTCGATGAAATAAATGCAAGACTGGACAAAAGAAAGTCAGACCAGCCGCTTGTTACCGTCATGATCGCAGCATGGAATGAGGAGGTAAACCTGCTCAGGTGTGTGGCGACTTTGTCTGATATGGCAACTTCGACCCCGTTTGAAATATTAGTCGTCAATAATAACTCCACAGACAAAACGCAGCAAACCATTGATTCCCTGCATGTAAGATCCGTTTTTCAACCGATTCAGGGACCCGGCCCCGCCCGGCAGCTGGGACTGGAAAATGCAAAAGGCCAATACATTCTCCTTGCCGATGCCGACTGCTTTTACCCCAATTGCTGGATGGAGGAAATGCTGAAAGTACTAACCCGGCCAAACGTGGTCTGCGTTTATGGGAGGTATTCATTTATCAGCGAAGAAGGCTATTCGCGCTGGCAGCTGTCGATGCTGGAAACTGCCAAGGACGTGATCGCAGAATACCGTCACCTCAACCGGCCCTATCTGAATACGTATGGAATCAGTATGGGATTTGTGCGTGAATTCGCTTTGAAAATCGGGTTCGTGATGAAAAATGTACGCGGTGAGGACGGGCGATTAGCCTATGCATTAATGAGTTATGGAAAAATCAAACAGGTTAAATCGAATGCCGCCCGCGCCTGGACAGGTGCGAGAACACTGAAAAGGGACGGAAGTTTTTTAAGTCTTTTTACAAAAAGAGTAGTCAAAGAAGTGAAGGGACTGTTCTTCAACCTGCATTCAAAAGCGCCGAAGGAAATCGAAAAGCTTTGAGCTACTTTCTGCTTAGTGCATCGGCGAGTAGTTCCGAGATCTGCCCGACCCTTTTGTCCCAGGTATTTTCCTCCGCGATCCGGATCCGGCGCTGCTTTTTGACCTCAGTATCATTATGCAAAGCATCGCTGATCGCCTCAGAAAACGAATCGGCATTGTCGCAGAAAGCGACGGCATCTCCGGTAAATTCTGTCAGGTCATCATTGAAGTTAATGGAAACCAGCGGCTTACCTGCTCCGAGGTATTCAAACAATTTCAACGGGAAAATCGTAGCACTCACCTTATCTCGCTTGAAAGGCAGCAAAGCCACATCAAACCCTTTGATCACCGCCGGCATTTCCGAGTAAGGTACGCTGCCGGTAGCGTAAACATTGGGTGTATTGAAAAACCAATCGGGAATATATGACTTATCCTGCGGGCCAACGAAAACGAAGCTTTTGTCCGAGTTTAACCCAATAATCTTTTCCAGCATATCATAATCCATTCTCCGTTCTATATTCCCAAAATAGCCGATTACAGGTTGGGGAATATCTTTCAAAACCGCCGCGACCGGCAGATCCGGGTCCAATGCTTTTTGACTGTGGCGGATATCCGCCGCGTTTGGGACAAAGTAAGTGTTGGTATTCAGCACTTTGCTGTTATTGAACAACTGCCGGCTCGTACAGAAAACCAGGTCACTCTTTTTAATTAACTCGCTTTCCGAGATTCCGCCATGCCGCGCGTCGAATGGCACAACGATCGGATCTACGCAATGATAGGCGGTTAGTTTCGGAGCTAACCCCTCGATCAGGTTTGGATAGTGGAAATTAAATGAGTTGATATAAATGAAGTCTTTAATCCGGTATTTCCTGATGATTCGTTTCAGCTTCGCCCGAATTAAACCTTCATTCATTTTAAGCAATGTACGAAACAGCTTACCTTCCGGGAGGAAATTGATAGAGAGCAGGACAGGCGGAACAACTACCTTTAAATCAGGAACATCCGTATCGATGACCGCATCATTTGCCACATCAAAATAACCCTTTCTCTTTGCGATCTCCGGCTCATTTCGCAGCCTTATATAGTCTTTGATAGTAAATGGATGCTCGACGTAAAATACCTGATTGTCGCGGGCTAGCATTTTAGCGATCGTGTAGTTGGTTGATTCGATTTTGGAATCGAACCTGGGCAGACCAAAGACGATGATTTGATGTCCTTTCAGTTTCATGGCCGGCGTCAGGCAAAATGTTGGTTTACATACTCGCGTACTTCATCTTCCGTTTTAGCGTGCAAAATCTTTGCGCCTGAAAGCCGGGGATACAATTTCTGGTAGCATTTGAAATGATGCTCAGGCCCCTTTTTCGAAAAGATCAGATTGGTACCCCCAAAATAGCTCGCCAGCGTTGCGGTACCGCCGTGAATGGAAATAAATTTGCTGGCGTTGGCATAAACGATCAGCTGTAAATGATTAAAATTATTTGCCCCGGCCTTATTCTCACGGAAAAGATCTTCCATCAAAATGATATCGGGATAGTTTTTTTCCAGCCACTCATACTCGTTCAGATCGTAAATGTCACTGTTGTCCATCGTAATATGCTGCGGCCTGGGGCGGTTGTAAATAATCGTGTATTTATCCGATAACCGGTTGAACATAAATTCCAGCAATTCAATACTATAAAAGCTTACAGGCGGTCCGTCCCACTCCATATTGTATCGATTCGCGACGATCAATATCGGCTTTTCATATACGTAGATATTGTTCTGATAATGCGCTTTCAAAGGAACAGGCAACCACTTTTTCATGTCGTAATCCTGGCTGTACAAAATCCGCGGCATTTCGAAATTATAATTCCCCCGTTCTGTACGAATATCGTACTCTTCAGTATGCTCCGGCGTGAAGAAATAAAGCTCTTTTGTGAATTTAGAACTGCTGGTAGTTTTCAATGTGCCATTCTTAAAATGCCAGTAAGCGAAAGGCAGGACAAACTGTAATTCCGGAGCAAACTCGCCCTGGAAAGAAAGTTGTTTGTATTTCGATTTGAACAAATAATCCCTTAATAAATATTGGATCTGATGGAGCCGGCAAGAATAGGTATGTCTGTAAAAGTATCTCAGGTCCGCGGGCAGTTTCCCATATTTGATCAGCACTAAAAAGCTAAGTAATTTATTGAGCATACATTCACAAATTGATCACAGAAACGTAACCCCGGCTGGTTCTTCTGGTAAAAATAAGGAAGATATGTCACTCATGTAGCAATCCTGTGGTAAAAGTATTAAATTTAAAAATACCAACTATTTCTACTAATTAAGCAGCTGGTTTCACCCGGCTGACGCGATCATTGTCATGAAAAATTTTATCCGCTACCTGTTACAAAAGACACTTTCGTTCAAAAATTATCTTTTCCTCTTTTCATTGTATTCCATCAGGACCATTGAGGCCGGAAAATACGAAAGGGAGTTTTTACACTTCATTAAAATCATTAAAGGTGACGGACTTATCCTCGACGTCGGGGCCAATATAGGGATCACCGCAGCCCCGCTCGCCAAACACCATCCACACGCCCAGGTACACGCATTTGAACCGATTTCCGAAAATTTCTCTACGCTCCAGCGCATAGTCAACTACCTGAAAATAAAGAACATAAAACTTTTCAATATCGCACTGGGAAGTGAGGACGGCACCCTGAAAATGATCATGCCGATAAGAGGAAACTCACGGATGCAGGGATTGAGCAAAGCCTACGAAGAAGGTGCTGGTGAAAAAGGTACAATATATGACGTCCCTTTAAAGAAATTGGATCATATATATCCTTTTGAAACGAATATAAGTGCTATGAAAATTGATGTAGAAAACTTCGAGCTGGAAGTTTTACGCGGCTCCGTAGCCTTGCTGAAACGCAATAAACCAATGATCTACTGCGAGTTATGGGATAACGAGAACCGAACAAGCGTCTTTGAACTGCTCAAAAATATCGGCTATCAATCCTTTACGTTTAACAATGAAACAGGATCGCTGCAACCAGTCGCCCTCCGGGAAGGACTGCCCGCAGGCAATTTCTTCTTCATCCATTCCTGAGTTCCCGGGGATTCCCGATAAGGCCGGCACTTTTGTAGAATCCGAAGGTAGTCGCCGTGGGAAACGAAAAACTACTACATCAGCAAAAGAATGATTTATTAATATTAAATTTGTAGCGAACCCTCGTTTCTTATTGTAAGTCAATCATTAAAATGTCAACTACCCCGCCAGACAGTACCTTCGGAATGGATAATTCAGCAGCAGAAGATTCCCTGATCGATATTGCTTACCTCAATGAAATAACAGGTGGAGATGCCGAGCTCAGAACTGAATTGATTGATATGTTTGAATCCGAAACCGTCATTCAGCTAGCCGGAATTAAAACACATTTTGTTTCCTCCGAAGTGGAACAATTAAAGCAGGCAATTCACAAATACAGATCTTCCTTATTTTCTGTCGGACTATTGAAAACTGCTTCCAAATACAAGGAAATTGAAACAGCGCTTAAAAGGAATGAAACTGTTGAAAACCTTGGAACAAAACTTCTGAATTTGGAGCAGGAATCTATGGATGCATTACAGCTTTTGAAAAACTTCTGATCAGATTTTATTCTCAGCATTCAGCGACTCCTTTCTATCAATCAGAAAGGTCGTATGTACAATTGCTGCGGCCATAAAAAAGAGGATGTTATTGGGAAATTGCACCAGTGCTTCCTGCGGAAAATTGCCGACATTAAGTGCAAATATAACGAGCGTCATCGCCAGGCAATAAGTCTTCAGTTCCGTATTTCTGATTTTATAAAAGTTATTGATACCCATTTTCAGGATCGTAAACATCATCAGACAGAAAAGCAACAAGCCTATCCAGCCCAATTCAACTGCAACCCGGATGTAACCGCTGTCCGGGGGGAACGTTGCAAGGAAAGATTGCGGGGCAAACCGCGCGCCCCAAGCGCCGGTGGAACCTAGTCCTCCGCCGATCGGGTGTGAGAGAATGTAAGGTTGTATCCGCTTTTGATTATATTTTCTGACATTGAAAGATGCGTCGTCAGAAGGTCGGAAAGCCGTTTGAAACCTGGCTATGGTCGGACTAGAAGTAGGCATAACGATCAGGATCGCTATAAACGCAGCCGCAGCCAGGGACGCGAACAAGATTTTTTTGCTGAAATTCAATATTGCAAACGGCACCAATGCGGCAGGCACCAGTACGTAAGCGCCGCGCGTACCCGAGTAAAGCATGGCCATCAGAAACGCAAGGATCATCAAACACAAAATGCCCCTTTTCAGCCAGCTTTTCACATTGGACAGCAAAGCCACACATATCAAACTTGCGCAAACCATTGTATAGGAAAACGAAACAGGATCGGAAAATATCGAATATTTTCGCCATATTCCATTGATATACAAAAGACTAACCGATGTAGGATTATTCCATAGGTCCTGCAATTCACCTGGCGCAATACCGAAAAACTCCTGCTTGAATCCATAAATCGCTCCGCAAACCGCTAGAACAAGCCAGGTCCGTATCACCAGCCGGATTGCTTTCACGGTCCGGAGATAATAAACAAATACGAAATACATAATGGTAACCGCTGCAACCGAACGCACAGTATAAACCCAGGCAAGCCGCGACTCTGCCCAGGGATTTGCAACCTGGATCAGGTTGTAGCCGATCCAGATCAGTATCATCAGCGACACCGGATTTTTGTAAATAGAAATTTCCCAATCACGTCGTTGCTTGACCTTCATGAGAAGTCCAAGCAAAAGCAGCATTTCCAGCCCATCCATCAGCGTTCCCAATGGAAAATTAATCCCAAAACGCAGGATAAAAAACAGGAAAAACCCCATCGTCAACAATACCACAATACCAAATAGCGGATAGACGACAATGGCATAAACTGCTGGAATTGCGATCATTGCGACCAGCAGCAGGATACCGGAAGTGATCCCGCCATAAATGGTAGCGACCCCGAGCCCAATCGCGATCAGACCAAGCACGACCATTCCCACCTTTCCGTTCATCCTATCGATGAAAGGAGTATGGGTGAGCTCGCTTTGCGGATCTGGTGATAATTGATACTTCAAGGGTTTGACCGGGCTAGAAAAAAAGTATTTTAAAAAAGAATATAAAAACGCTGACAAATGCCAGAATCAACGCGATTGAGCGTGTAATGGTCTGTAAATGCGTGAGTTCCGGATCACGAAACTTGCCCTTATTTTTTTTCGCTGGCAATATTCTCATCGTCAGGGTGCTTTACGGTAGCTGTGTTTGGTCGCTACGGAAATTTTATTTGCCTTTTTTGCTTTTAAAAGGGATTTGACCTGATAAAACATAAAGACTGGTATGGATGTGAGCGATCGGATAATGCGTTTGTCGACCGACGAGTGGAATAGCGGAACTAAAAAACCGCCTACAAAAATCAGCAGTCCCGCCAGCCAGACAGCGCTCGCAGCCGGGTTGATCCATAAATCGATAGCCATAAACAATACCGAGAGGATCAGAAAAATAAACAGTGGCGGACGCAGGAGGACAAAACCGAATAAAAACCGGTTCCAGCTCAGCTTCCTGATTCCGCTGAAAACCATATCAAACCCAAAAACAAAATATTTGAACCAGGTATTAATCCAGCGCGAACGCTGATTGACAAGCTGTTCGGACTCAGACGTTTTTTCATCCCACACAATAGCTTCTTCCCTGAATGCGATCCGATGCCCCGCACCGACAATCTGTTTTTGAAGGATCTTGTCAAACCCCGCACCGACAATATCAAGGTGGCCCAACGCCTCTTTATACAATTTCACTGTAAACGCCATTCCCGAGCCGGAGAGTGTAGCCGAAGAGCCTGCGCCAAAAAGCTTTTCGCCATCATAGTAATGATAGTAAATGTCACGCGCTGCGTCCAGACAAGCGTACACAGAATCCAGATTTTTCGCCTTTCGCACGCCCTGTACCGCAACAAATCCTTCATCGAAACAAACGTTCAGCTCATTCAGAAACTCGGGATCAACCAGATTGTCGCTGTCAATGATTGCCAGCCGCTCGTGCTGTCTTTTGAAATTTTTGATCGCAAAAAAATGGGAGCGCGTATTGCTGGCGAGCACAGTTCCGGGATGCAGTACAATTACTTTTTCACTTTCCAGGTGCAAACCCGACGCATCGCATTTATCGGCGACGATATAAACCAGATAGTTGGAGTAATTCAGTTTTGAAATTGAAGCAATCACATCGGGCAGCTGCTGGGTTTGCTCGTAAGTCGCTACAATCAATGCATAATCTGCTTCCAACTTTTTCGCGGCAGGCTGGCTACGTTTTTTTCTTCCTGAAAAAACATTTAGCACCAGCAATCCAACCGGGAAGACCAGGAAGAATCCGATTGCGATCTGGCAAAGCCACCAAATGTACCAGACTACTTTCATTCAGTCACCTGTTTTGAAACCTTACCTGTCTGTTTCAATATATCCTGTGCGCCGGTCAATACCCAGCCCGCCATTTTACCATTCAGGCCTTTGAGATATTCGATCTTAGAACGGTCTTCATACGAGATACTTCTGCCGCTTTCGAAAACAGAGATGACAGCGTCCGAGAAAGTAATCCATTCTTTTGCCTTATTCATTGAAACCAGCGAGTCGGCGTCTATCAGAATGGTATCATATTGGCTTTTCAGAGAATTCAATACGGTTTTGATCCGGGTTTCGTCTGCCAGTTCGAGCAGGGAAACGTCACCTCCCTTGTTGGCCAGGATTGATATCGAACCGTTTGTATTACTTAGCGAAACGGTTTCCCCTTTTGCAAGATAGTCTTCCAGAAAATTCGAGCTGCTATTGAGTTTGGTAATATCTGCCGCATTAAAATTCCCGTCGATGATCAATACCCGCTTGTTGATCCTGGAAAAAGCCCACGCGAGGCTGAGTGTCAGCAATGTCTTTCCGCTGCCTTCGTGCAGGCTTGTTACAGCGATGATTTTCGGGTCTGGAAATTCATTATCAAGCTCAAAGCGGATAGAACGGATCAGGTTGCGGAATAGCTCAATTTTACCTTCCTGCGTAGTTTCGTTTTGCAGCTCGCTGATCCGGAAACCACCTCCTACCTGATTTATAAAGCCAAGTACCGGACTGTCGGTTGCGTTGGCGAGCTGCTGCGGGTAGCGAATGGAAGAGTCAAGGAAATACAGAATAAAAAGGATAAACAGGCAGAATGCGAAGCTGATCACGCCCGACAAAATAATCAGCACCATTTTCTTCGATGGCTGGATCTTACCCGGAAGCGCTTTTTCAGCCACTTTTAATTTGGCCGGAAAGCTCGAAAGCAGCCTGGCATCGTTGTATTTCTGCAAAGCCTCCATATACTCCCTTCCCGCAATATCGATCGCCGTTTCAAACTCCTGCACACGCGCCTCATTCGGCACCAGTCCGTCAAAGCGATTGTTCAGGGTTTTCATTTCCGCTTCAATGGTCGCTAAACTATTGGCTGCCAGGTCTCTTTCCACTTCCATCGTCAGTTTTTGAGATACCAGGTTTTCTTTGACTGATAGCGGATTGTAAAGGTAACGGTCGGTAGATTCATCGATCTGGGCCGAAAGCTTCGTTTGAATTGAATCCAGGCTTGCCTTAAACTTCGGATCAAAATTGCTTTTCACATAAGCCTCATTCACGGCACGCAGGCGCTGTTTTGTAGCGACTATATTTTGATTGATCGTCGAGACCGCGCTTTCGAAATACTTGCGGTCGTTGGCATTAAACTTGTTCTCGATATTTCTGATCGCCACGCCATAAGCGATGACATCTTTTTTGGCGACTTCCCGACGCAGTTCAAATTCAGCCATTTGGCCGTAAAGACTCTTGGCCTGTTCATCCAGGTTCAGCACTCGGTTCCGAATTTTATAGTCGCGCAGGCCGTTCATTTGCTCGCGCAGTGCGAGCCGTTTTTGTTCCAGGAAGTCCGCCAGAAAGCTGATCGTTCTGTTGTAATTATCAGTAAGCCTGGACGCGTACATTCTGATAAATTCGTCGCTCAGCGTATTGATGACAAACGCAGCCATGGCGGGATTCCTGGCCTCGTACTCGATATTGATAAAATCACTATTCGAAAGCCTGAAAATCGTCAGCTTTTTCCCGAGACTTTCAGCATCGTACTGCATGTCGGCCAGTATTTTCTGGAGCTTCCTTTCAAAAGGATTGGATGAAGAAAGCTCCTGCTGGGTGCGGTACTTCTGAAGGAGTACAGCGATCGCCCGGCTTCTGGTATTTTGGTCAAAAGCCTGCAATTCTTTGGAAGCTTCGGCAAAATCATCCGTCGCGACTGCTTTCAGGTCGTGGAGCAGCAATTGGTAGGAAACCTGGCCGAGCACCCTTTTTTGCGACATCATCTGAATGATGTTATCGAATTTCCGGGAGATCTCGAAATCCTGCTCAGTACCTGAATTCATCAGCCCCTGCTCGGTTTTGTCCACCAATCCGGTAGCGATACTACCCTGCGACTTGTACTGATCGGGGAGCGATTTGACCAGAAAATAGGAGGCTACTACCGTAATCAGCGGCACAAAAATCAGTACGAACTTATTTTTGTATAATATTCTCAGGAATTGCGATAGCTCTGTCATTTGATGTCTTCCAGTTTTTGTCCCAATAACTCTTCCAGGGCACTTTTCGAAATGAGCACATCAGCCTCCGCCGAAATTTTCGCCTGCTGTCTGTCGGAAATTACGACTAACGCCTTGCTGTACTCCTCCAGGGACGTCTCACCCTTTTCATATTTGAATTTCAGCTCCTCTGCCAGCGATTCCACATCATGCAGTGCATCCGCTTTGATTCTTAGCAGCACTTTGTACTGCGCATAAGCGAAATACCGCTGCTTTACATCCGCTTCCAGGTTCAATAAATACGTATCGCGGTCGAACTCCACGGCGCGCAGCTCGCTTTTAGCTTGTTTGATCAGCGCCGGCTTTTGAAGCAGGGAGCCGATATTTACAAAAAAACCAAACTGGTACCCGTTCAGGAAGTTGGGATTGATGGTGCTGGCAAGCCTGTCGGGACTATACAAATACGAGAATGACAGGATTTCAAAGTAGGAAAGCTTTTGTTTTTTGGCGTTGTATCCGCCCGCATCTACCCTGGCCTGGTAAAGCTTGAGTTTTGGGTAGTTCTTCCTGGCGATTTCGACCAGCTTCTCCAGATAAGGGTACGAAATTTCTTCTGCCAGAGAATTTTGCGCCCTTGCCGGAACCAGTGCAATGAGGAAGAAGAAAGTTAGAAAGCAGAAATATCTCATTTAAGGGGGTTATAATGAATGATAGTTTTTTATAGAGAGGGTATTTAAAGGCACTAGACGTTTTCGGATTGCAGCAATGCGGGGAAGGTTTTCAATATGATCTGCATATCCATTTTGAAAGAAAATTCCTTTGCATAGGTAATGTCAAGCTGCGTACGCTCTTCTTCAGACATATCCGCTTTCCCCTTGCCACGCTTGGTTACCTGCCACAGACCAGTCAGACCAGCCGGCGCCGCAAAACGAAATATCTTATCATCGGTCGTCATTTTTTCTGCTTCGTAAAGCGGAAGCGGCCGGTTTCCGACAAGCGACATATCGCCTTTCAGTATATTGATCAACTGGGGCAATTCATCAATGCTCGAATTTCGTAAAAACTGGCCCAGGCGAGTAATGCGCGGATCATTCTGAAATTTCATAAATGCCGCTTTTTGCTCTTTCTGGAAGTGGTACAGCTTCTCGCAAATCTCCTTGCCATCATGGAACAGGAGGCTTTTGCATTGATTTCCTGCCCGGCATTCGTCGCACAGCCCGTTATTTTCCAGCTGCTGCACCGGCTCCGAACTTTTATTATACATGCTCAGCGCAGCCATCTTACGGATCAGCTGGTCCGCGTCGGTACGCATGGTGCGAAACTTATACAGATCGAAAATCTTGTAGCCGCTTCCTACCCTTTTCGATTTATAAAACACCGGTCCTTTCGAATCCAGCTTGATGAGGATCGCCACGAGCAGGAATACCGGCAGCAGCAAAAGGACGGCGGTTCCGGTGGTAATAATATCGATAGTGCGTTTCCAGGCCGGTGTGCGGCTACCTTCCTTACCGATTTTGCTAAGCGCTTTATTAGTTACGTACCATTGTCTCTTCTTAAAATATCTGACACGGGTAATCAGATCGCCATCATCGAAATTCACTGAAAAAACATCGTCGGCATGCTTCTTTCGTGCGGTTTCTATCGCTTCTTCCGAGAGCTTATCGACCATCAGTACATAAGGTATATTTCCAAAACCGGACGAGCTTCGGATAAAATCGAGCAGTTCAAGCCCGCCGCTGTCAACGTGCGCCACGATTACATCGGCCGGAAAGTTTTCGTACAATGCACTCAGCACACTTTCCTTGCTGCTGAAATATTCGACTTGCAGGGTATCGGCAAAATGATCGGAAAATTTAAGGTAATGGTCAAAGTCAGTGTGCAGGTACATCACCCTGAATTGAGCTGAATATGACTTTCCCCCGGTACCCATTACCGGAATCTCACTGGCCATTTCCATATCGCCTATTTATTAAGAGTATCGCTTACTACGTCGTAAAATCGCATTAATCTTCGCATGCACTTCCATTGGATTGAAAGGCTTGACCATAAAATCATCCGCACCAAGGTTCAGACATTGGATCCGCTCACTGCTTTCATCCGAGCCGGACAATATGATCACCGGGATATCTGCATACAAATTGCTTGCTTTCGCCACTTTCAAAAACTCTTTTCCGCTGAGATTGGGCATATGCAGGTCCGCAATGATCAGGTCAGCCTTATTGCCCTCTTCCAGCCATAACATCCCTTCCGAACCGTCACTTTTAATGATGACATTGAAATCTTTTTTGAGAAAATGTTCCAGTATTTTCGTGATACTGGGTTCGTCGTCGATAATCAACAGACTTCTTTTACTATCCATGCTTGGCTTAAATAAATATTATCAAATTTCTGCCTGACTTGGTCAAATGCGCCTGGCAAATCGGCGCTTTGAAATGATTTTTCATAGCGCCGGGTCACGACACTATTCAAATTATTTTTAGAATAAGTAATAATACTTGTGATAACAAAATGACTTTTGCAGATCCTTGAGGCAGCAGGCTTTTTGATTTACAATTCAGGAAAATCCGCCTATTCTTACTGGAAAAACCCATTACAAAAATTACGTAGTGACATTTGTTTTCAGGATGTTAGAGAAAGGGATGAGGAGTTAACAGTAAAATTAAATACTGGACGCAACACCACAAAAAATAAACATTCTAAATTGAAAATAATTTCAAATTAATTCTACGAATTTTTTGTAACCGATTGATTTGATTGGGTTTATTCTGCTGAACGTATCCTGAGTGATACCCTTACCGGCAATCCTGCCGGCGAACCCTGATTTGAACCCGGTTTCCAGGAAGGCCCCTGGCGGATGATTTGAATAGCCCGGTCCCGGATTTCCGCCGGACCAGTTACTTTGAAGTCAGACAGCGTACCGTCCGGTTTGACCAGGAATTCGACATAAACTGTCGTGCTGTCTTTGAATGGAATTGAGTTTTTGTCAAGATAGGCCTGATATTGCTGCCAACCTCCTTCCGGTTGCGGTTTCGCAAGCGAGACAGATGCTTTTTTAGTAGCTGCATACCCGACTATTACCGCATTTTCAAGCGCGGCCGTTTCCTGCTTCATTGGTATATTACCAAAACTGGTATCCTCCACATTCACCGTTTTATGATCATATCCCACGGAGACCAGCCGCAACGAATCGCCGGTCCTGGCCGTAATTTTGAACTTTCCCACAGAATCAGTAACCACCGCCCCGGAACCAAATGCAGAAACGGTAGCACCAGGAAGGCCACGCCCCTTTTCGTCCAGCAGCCTGCCCGAAACCAGCCTGGTCGAATTAGTCGAAGCCGGTCTCGCGCCGCTTACCTGCTGACGCAAATTGCTCAACGGCTGCGGCACCGCGGGAAATGCGGAAGGCACCGGCTCGGCAGCGGCAATGTGCTCTTCGATGATATCTGTGTCGGGAAGGTCGCTGGTGACAGGCTCCTGCGCGGGTGCAACTGCTGGTGCTGCGTTCCGATGCTGCGCTGAAAATGCAGTTCTCGGTAGTGTTTTAATGCTTTTTTCGGGAGGCAGGGCGGCACTTTCAGGCTGAATTTCCGGCTTGGCCGCAACTTGCGCATTGGGCGAGGTTTTTACCGCAGGTAGCTCCGAGCTTGCTTCCTGCATGGCTTTTTTATTTGCATCCTTAAAAACAACCAGCCAGGCTATTCCAACAACGAGAATAAGTGCAGCTGCCGCGGCGTAAACCGGAAATGCAAAGCGTTTATTGGTTTTCTTATCGATTCTTTCGTGTAATGAGCGGCTGAGATCTGCGCTGATTTTTTGCAGGTCGAGATTTGTTTCCTGCATCAGCAGAAAGCCGTCGTACGCATCCGAGAAAGCAGGATCAGCCAGCAACTTTTTTTCAAAAGCGTGCTGTTCCTGTTCCGACATCTCGCCGCGATAATAGCGGAGAAATCCAGGAAAATTCGCCGGTTGATCAGTATTTGCCATTTCTATCCATACAAATTTTCAAATTCCGCTTTCCATTCTGGATATAGCTTTTCACTTTACTCAATTCAAATCCCGTTTCCGCTGCGATTTCCCGGTAACATTTATCCCGGAGGTAGAAAAGCTCAACGGATAATTTTTGTTCCCGGATCAGGGTTGCCATGCATTTTTCCAAAGAAAGCAGGTGTCTTTCCGAAATGTCGATCTGATCACCTTCAATACCATCTATCGAGGCCGATTCAATCAGATCTGCATGATCATCAGCAGTCACGAAAGTCCGCTTCACCCGGATCTGCATCAGACAATAATTCCGGCTGACAGTATGCAGCCAACTTTTCAGATTCGTTACTTCGTGCGTTTTCAGTTCTGCCGCCACTTTTTCAAAAAGCTGCATCACTGCGTCCTTCGCTTCGTCTTCTGCTTTCAGATATTTGAAACAGATCGCGAAAATCATTTCCATATAGGGTTCATACAAAGTCCCGAGCAGGCCGAGGTCGCCAGACTGCCTGTAAACCGCCAGTTTTTCCGACTCCGTAAGCGGATCTTTCTCATTGTTCCTGAAAACCCTTAAAAACTTCACATGTGTATGCTTAGTGAAAAACCCTGCTGCTAACTGGTAGATGCAGCGGACGATCATTTTCCATAAATATTTTTCAAAAATTTATGGAAACACCCTGGCGACTGCATCCAGTCAATAAACTAAAACTTTGTGAACCATGAAAGGAAAGATCGTAATACTCCTCGCATTAATTCTGAGTGCATTTGCATTGGCGCCCGAGAGGACAGTGACCGGCATTGTAAAGGATGTTCAGCATATCCCGCTTTCGGGAGCCATTGTCAGTTTAAAAGGAGGCGGCATTCGTGCCGTAACCGATAGCACGGGAAAATTCAGCATTACTGTCCCGGCTTATACCAAATCCATACAAGTAGCCGCTCCGGGCTTTGTTACCAGGCAAATCCCCCTTACTTCTGCCAGCAATATCCAGATCATACTGCAACAGCTCGCACTACCAGTTAGCGATGCCGCTGTCGCCTACGAATCCGCACCAAAACGCGTTGAAAATCAACTCACTAAATCCATTGTCATCGGTTATTCGGGCGCGGCGATTCGCCAGAGAGCTAATACGGAAGCCTACAAGGTGGTAAATGAGACCGGATTTACGATTGCTGGCCAACAGGCAGTGACTACTTTCGCAGTGGATGTGGACAGGGCTTCTTACAGCAATGTGCGCCGTTTTTTAAACAACGGAAATTTACCGCCGGCAGACGCGATCCGCATTGAGGAAATGATCAACTATTTTGACTACGCTTACCCGCAGCCAAAAGGCGAACATCCGGTTGCGATCCACACCGAACTGACCGATTCACCGTGGAATAAAGGGTTGAAGCTGCTCCACATCGGATTGCAGGCCAAAACGATCCCAACGGACAATCTGCCGGCCTCCAACCTTGTATTCCTGATCGACGTATCTGGTTCGATGATGGATGAAAATAAGCTTCCATTGCTTAAACAGGCATTTAAACTGCTGGTTGACCAGCTTCGTGAAAAAGATCAGATCTCCATTGTAGCTTATGCAGGAGCTGCCGGCACCATTCTTCCGCCCACATCAGGCAAGGAAAAAGTGAAAATCAAAACGGCGCTCGATGAACTGGAAGCGGGCGGATCGACGGCTGGCGGAGAGGGTATTCAGCTGGCTTACAAACTTGCCAAAACGCATTTTTTACCAAAAGGAAATAACCGGGTAATCCTGGCTACCGACGGTGACTTTAATGTCGGACTTTCGAGCGAAGGCGATTTGCAGCGGCTGATCGAGGAAAAAAGAAAAGACGGCATTTTTCTGAGCGTAATGGGTTTCGGAATGGGCAATTATAAAGATAACCTGGCTGAGACACTGGCAGATAAGGGAAACGGGAACTACGCCTATATCGATAATATCCAGGAAGCGCAGAAAGAATTCGTGCACGAATTTGGCGGTACACTTTTCACGGTTGCCAAAGACGTCAAGGTCCAGATAGAGTTCAACCCTGCGCATGTGCAGGCTTACCGGCTGATCGGCTATGAGAACCGTGCATTGAAGAATGAGGAATTTCATGATGATAAAAAAGATGCGGGGGAAATGGGTTCGGGACACACCGTTACCGCGATCTATGAAATTATACCCGCCGGGTCAAAGAATGCCTACCTGCCTAAAACGGATGAATTGAAATACCAAAAACCAAACAGCACTGATCTAGGTAAGACGAATGAAATGCTAACTATCAAAGTGCGCTACAAAAAACCGGATCAGAATGAAAGCGTGCTCTTCGATCTGCCTGTCAAAAATTCATCCAAATCGTTGGAAGCCAGTTCTGAAAATGTGCGTTTCGCGAGTGCAGTGGCACAATTCGGCTTGTTACTGCGCAGTTCCGACTTCAAGGGAAATGCTTCCTATACAAACGTGATCAGTCTCGCCAAAGGTGCATTCGGGAAAGATGAAGAAGGTTATCGTTCCGAATTTGTGAAGCTCGTAAAAGCCGCCCAGGCTATCGATAGCAGAGCAGAAACCGCAAGCAAGGATTGAACAAAATCGCCAGGTACGCTGAACTGCGTGCCTGGCGCTTTACTGAGAATTACGTGTACACCTTTCATTTCGCCGCCTTAAACTTCAATGCTATCCTGGTAACATTCGGATAGTCGTATGCAGTGCTTTGCGTTTTCATGGAGAATGCTTTTTCCTGCACATCGGCCGGGGTGATCGTCCAGTCGCTCGGTGCCGATTTGGCGCCAGGCAGGCCTACCCGGATATTTTTTTCGTTGCGCTTCCATTCCAGCAGAAAAGGTTTGCTTTCACCTTTGAAAACGCCGGAAAACGTCCCGTCCGTCCGGATTTCAACTATCTCCATGTACCGCTGAAAATCAATCCCACCAAATTGCTGGGTCATTTTACCATCCTGAAACGTTACCACATCATTGACCCTGATTTCGTCGATCTTCCATTTCGGGGAAGCAGTCAGAATTTCGGCTGCTTCCTGTGGATCGTCTGCCGATTGCTGGCAGGAAATCAGTGCCGCTGCTATGAGCATGGCCAAAAAAAGTCCTGTTACCTTGTTAAATGCATTCATATTGATTTCAAATTGCAGGCCGTCTGCCGGTTCGCAAAGTAACCGGTATTTGGTAAAATCCTAGTCACGATTGAACAATACTGTCAGTTCGGCGAGAAATTGCCCGTGTTCGTCACTTATCTGTCCCGGTAGCAGGCGCCAGGCCCAGTTTTCAGCATTGGAACCGGGCAGGTTCATTTTAGCACTTTCATCCAGGTTCAAAACATCCTGCATCGGCAGCATAGCAACTTTCGCTACCGAAGCATATACCAGGCGCGCCATTTCGCGGTAGGCATTTTCTGCTGTCACCTCTTTACCGATATAGGCTTCTAAACGCTGCTTAACACCTTCCTGTGCCGTTTGCTCAAACCATCCTTTGACTGTATTGTTATCGTGCGTCCCCGTGTAAGCGATGAAGTTGGCCGAATAATTATGCGGAATATGATCCGATTGCGGCATATTTTCGTCAAATGCAAACTGCAATACCTTCATACCGGGCAGGGAAAATTTGTCGCGGAGTTTGTAAACTTCGGGGCTGATTTCTCCCAGGTCTTCTGCGATAAACGGAAGCTTGCCCAGTGCGGCCTCTATCTTCTGGAAGAAATCCGCGTCGGGCCCCGTCTTCCAGGTTCCATTAACCGCAGTTTTTTCGCCGCCAGGTACTTCCCAATAATCTGCAAATGCACGGAAATGATCCAGTCTGACAAGATCAAAAAGCTCTATATTCTTGGCCAAACGGTCAATCCACCATTGGTATCCTTGTTTTTCAAGTTCCGGCCAATTGAAAACCGGCATCCCCCATAGCTGGCCATCCTCTGAAAATGCATCCGGCGGCACACCGGCGATACCGGAAATTTTCCCCGATTCGTCTACACAAAAAAACTGCCGGTTGGCCCAAACATCCGCTGAATCGTAGCTTACATAAAAAGGAATATCACCAAGCATATTGATATCCAGTTGATTACAATAAGTTCTCAGATTTTTCCACTGTTTATCAAATATATATTGCTGCCATTTCACAAAATCGATCAGCCCCTTATCATCCTTTTCAACCTCTGCGACAGCATCCTGGTCCCGGCTCCGGAACTGCTCGGGCCACTCGTACCATGGGGCGCCGCTATGCTTCCTTTTTAATGCGACATATAATGCAAAATCAGGCAGCCATTCGGTATTATTCCTGCAAAAAACATCAAACGATTTCTTTTCCTCATCATCGCTTTTATTCGTGTAAGCTTCGAAAGCCTTTTTCAGCAGCTCCGTCTTGATCAGGTCCGCTTTATTGAAATCTGTCTTCGCAGAAGGTTCCTGCTGATATTTCGCTAGCCATTCTCCATCCAGCAAACCTTCCGTAACAAGCATATCAGGACTGATAAGGAGCGGATTACCGGCCCTGCTGGACAAAGCGCTGTAAGGTGAATTGGCCTGAGATGCTTCGGTCGGGTTTAACGGTAATATCTGCCAAACCTTCTGATCGCTGCGGTTCAGAAAATCGGCAAAGGCAAATGCTTCGGGGCCGAGATCACCAATTCCGTAAGGCGAAGGCAGGGAGCTGATGTGCAATAACACCCCCGCTTTTCGCTCATTATCCAGCTTGGTACCCTTTAAGATCGCCACCGGCATTGCCCCAAATACCTCTTTGGGCAGAAGCTTTCCCTGTAATTCCAGCTCCCTACCCCCCAAAATATCCTCCCAATCCGGTGAAAGACTATCCGGCAAAACCACACTCGTGTCTTTCCAATCCAGGTCAAAAAAGCTGGTTTCCTGCTCCCTGCACAGTGTTGCGATGTGCAACGGGATCACTACCACGTAAAAGTCTTTTTTGCTTTTTCTGGCAAAAGCCATTAAATGCTGCTTGTATTCGCCGCGCGTTTTGAGCGGAATATATTCTCCCTTTGTAAAAAGGAGGCTTTTATCAGCTCTCAGCTTAAAAAGATGATTCGTCAGCCACAACTTAATCTGTGCGCTGTAACGGTTTTCCCACAAGCTCCGGGCGATTTCTTCGGGCTTTTTATCCTCCAAATCCTGCAACCAATCTGCACGTTTGGCATAATCGACAGGCCGGCGGTTATCCGGATCGACCAGACTCAGATCCCACAACTCGCAGCCCTGGTACACATCCGGCACGCCCGGGCATGTGAATTTGAGCATCAGCTGAGCAAGCGAATTAATGATTCCGTAGTCAGCTATTTCATTTAAAAAAGCCTTGAAATTCTGGTAAAAGGGACTTTCTTGTTTTAAAATCTGGGTTACAAAATCCTTGACCTCCTGTTCGTAAGCTTCATTTGGCTCTGACCATGTAGAATTGACTTTTCCCTCCCGCAGGGCTTTTTGAAGATATTCTTTTAGGCGGGCCAGAAAATCCTCCTCGTCTTCCCCGGGCATTGGGTAAGCGCCCACAATGGTTTGATAAATAAGGTATTCGTCATTTAAATCAGGCCCGCCTTTTTTGAGACCGGCATTCATTTCCCTCCATTCCCTGACCTTCCCGATCCAGACCTCTCCCAGATCAGTCAGCACATTGAGCCTCGCCCTGACGTCCTCCCCTCGCTTGGTATCGTGGGTCGAAGTCGCGTTCAGCGCCATCGGCCAGTGTTGTTGCCGGTTACGCATGTAAGCATGGAATTCCTTGACGGGCACGCCAAAACGATCCGGAAAATCGCCTACTTCATTGTGCCCGATGAAGCGGTGATTGGTATACATTAAGGTATCTTCCCCACCCTTCGCCATCAGCGGCCCCGAAAACTGCATGCATCGCTGGTAAAATTCAAGGGCCCTGCTCCGGTACTCTTCGTCAGCCTGATTAGGTCGGACTATCATACACTCTTCGAATAACCTGGCGGGCATTTTCAGGTTGGGATGAAATTTCAGAACTTCTTCAATCAGCCCTTTCAAAGCTTTTTGATCCGTTTCCGGAAGCGGCATCTGATTTCCGTAGTACCTGTATACAGGACAATGAATCAGCAATTCACCGACAAATACTTTGAGATCTTCCTTTCCCGATTGTTCCAGCTCCTCGCCGCTGGCAAGTTGCAGCTCGACAAAGAGCTGGTAAAGATTTTCCAGCTCGCCGCCCATGTGCCCGTAGAGAATCTCTGATTTCTTACTAAGCAACTGATCGTGAACAGACTTGTCCAACTGCGTGATCGATTGATAGAAAGTATCAAATGCATTGAGCGAGCCCGCATTGGTGAAGAGGTTATTGACCATTGCCAGGAACTCATAGCCCGTAGTACCTTCAATCGGCCACCCGGCAGGCAGCTCTTCTTCCTTTTCAAGAATTTTTTCTGCAATAATATAGGTATCGTGGCCAACTGCTGCCCTAAGCTTTTGAAGGTAGGAAGCCGGATCAAAAAGTCCGTCGATATGATCAATGCGCAAGCCTTGCACTACGCCCTCGGTCACCAGTTGTCTGACCAGCTGATGGTAGGCATCAAAAACCTCGTCATATTGCATATTGAGGCAAATGAGGCCATTGACCGTGAAAAACCGACGAAAATTGATTTTCTCCTCGGTGGTCTGCCAGTGGCAAAGTGCATAAGTCTGCTGGTCGACTATTTCCCGCAGCTTCGCCGGATCATTGTTGAAATATCCAAGTGCCTGTTTAAGATGGGCTCCTACCTGCTCTGTCTTTACCAGCGAAGCCAATTGCAGTTTCAGCTCATTGAACCTTTCCGAAAAGGCCCTCGGCTCCTCCACCTCATTGATTTCCTTCAACTGGCTAAGCAGCTGCTGAACTGACTGCGGCTGGTTTTCAGGAGAATACGAAAGAATGCTCACATAAGACCTGAGATTCAGCGGAAAAACGGCGCTTTCATATTGCATGATTAGTCTATCGTCGGCATAATCAAGCTGCAGCCCGTTACTTTCAATCACTTCGCTGAGGTCCCTGGTCAGAAAGGGCACCATGATCTTTCCATGAAACATCCTGTTGTTCCAGGCTATATCAAAAAAAGAGGCGTATTGAGATTGTTGCCCTTTTTCGAGCACGTCCATCAGCCACGGGTTTTCGGAATGAAAAGCCATGTGATTAGGCACAATATCCTGCAGCCAGGTGATTCCGGCCTCTTTTAATTTTTCACTTATTTTCCGAAGCTGCTCCAGAGAGCCTAATTCAGGGTCAATTGCTGCGGGATCAACGCCATCGTAACCATGTGTACTGCCCGGTGTCGATTCGAGAATAGGAGATGCGTAGATGGTGCCGACACCGAGTTTTTGAAAATAGGGTATCCGTTTTTCGAAGTCGTCAAATGAAAATTCGGGATTAAATTGAATGCGGTAGGTAGATGAAGGATAGTTCATAGCTGGCTATTGATTGTCAGAACCTGCCCTTTAAATATTATGCCAGCTGGTCACCTCAGCCAGATTTACCCGGCTATCATCGATTTTAATAACGATATATCCAGTGGCTTCGGAAGTAGCCGGATAATGTAAGGATCGTTTTCAGCTCTGATTATGTCGTTCGCATCCACCGTGGAGGAGATCATGTAAAGCCGGATACGCGCCCGGATCGCTTCGTCGATCTGCGCGTAACGCTCCGCAAATTCGAAACCATTCAAACCGGGCATTTGCAGGTCGAGCAGAACCACTGTCAGCGGAATCCGGGCAGTTTGCCCTTCGAGATAATCGATCGCCTCTTGTGGAGAAACGAAGGCTCGCACACGCGTAGCCAGACCGCTTCTCAAAAGCAGCTTTTCCTGCGTAAACAGGTCGAATTTGCTGTCATCAATAATAATAAATTCCATTGAAATGAGTAGTAAGCTGCAAAAAGCGCGATCTGGGAATTTATAGTTTGCTAAAAGTAGAAAAATATTTTTTTTATACTTTTAAAATATCTTTGTAGAATTAGTTTTTGCTAACTTGACAACATTTAGTAAAATCCTCCCTCTATCTTTTCAGTGTTAAGTAATACCACATTCCGGAACTGATTCCCCGATGAAAATACCTTTACGATGGTGCCTTGCGCTCACCCTGTTTTTGCACAGCGCCAGTGCGCAGACAATGCAGCGAACATTTCGGTATTTGACAACAAATCAGGGACTTTCTCAAAACAATGTAACCGACATCCTGATGGACCGTCGTGGTTTCATGTGGTTCGGCACACAGGACGGGCTGAACAGATTTGACGGCTATAAGTTTACCGTGTACAGGCAGGATCCACATAATCAGGCGAGCATTGCCGAGAGCTACGTAACAGACCTGTTCGAGGACAGCCGGGGAAGGCTATGGATAGGTACGCAGGATGGCGGGTTGAGTATGTATAATACTGAGACTGATCGATTCACAAACTACCGGCACGATCCTCAAAAACGCACTAGTATCAGCAGTAACAAGATCACTTCCATTATTGAAAATGCAGACGGAAATTTATGGATAGGAACCGCAGGGGGCGGGCTCAATTTCTTTGACAGCAAACGGAAAACTTTCAAAAGCTACCGGAATGATCCTGGCAATGTTTCCAGTATCAGTGACAATTTCATAAAGGATCTGCTGATCGATCAGCGTGGAACAATGTGGGTTGCAACACGGTCTAACGGGTTGGCGAGGTTCAACCCCGGATCGGGAACCTTCTCCCGCTTCACGCATGATCCTGTCAATGCCAAGTCACTGAGCAAAAACGAAACAAACAGCGTTTTCGAGGACAGGCACAAAAATCTGTGGATCGCCACTGAGGGCGGCGGGCTGAACCTGATGGACAGGCAGACCCAGACTTTCAAAGCTTTCCGGAATAATCCTGACGATCCGGGCAGCATTTCCCACAATGATATATTGTCTTTTGCAGAAGACAAAAGTGGCAGATTATGGATAGGCACGCGTAACGGGGGCATTAACATCCTGGAAAAAGATGGTCGCTTTACGCGCCATGAGTTCAGCAAACTAGAACCCGGCGGTATCAACAACGGCTCAATCTACTCTATTTTTTGCGACCACGTGGGTACCATGTGGGTCGGTACTTTTTCCGGGGGGGTGAATGTTCTGGATTTTGAGCCCCTGAAATTTAACCGGTTCCGAAGCAGTACGATCGCTTCCAGGGGATTGAGCCACGACAATGTGCTCAGTATCCTGCAGGACTACGAAGGAAAAACCTGGCTCGGCACCGACGGAGGAGGAATTAACGTATTGGATTCAAATACGGGCAGCTTCGATTACCACGAGCATCACCGCAATAATCCCTTTTCTGTGGCGAGTAATTTCATCACGGCACTTTATGAGGATTCGGACAGGAAGATATGGGTGGGAAATTATAAAGGCGGACTGAGCATTTACGACAGGCCAGGCAAGCGATTTCTCAACCTGAACCGTGATCCCGAGGTAGCCAGAATCATCCCTTCGAATATCCACACGCTGCTTGACGACCGGAAAGGTTATATCTGGATAGGCACCTCTGAGGGACTGCTCCGGTACGGCAAATCGACGCATTCATATATCGGCTACAAAAACGAGCCGGCAGACGGTAAAAGCATTAGCAACAGCAGTGTACAAACCCTGTACATGGACCGCAGCAGGAAGCTCTGGATCGGTACTGAGGGCGGCGGTTTAAATGTATTGAACGAGCAGTCAGACACATTCAGCCACTTTGTCCACGACGCGAAAAATCCAAAAACAATCAGCAATAATCTGGTCAATTGCATTTATGAAGATACCAGAGGAAATCTGTGGATCGGGACTAACGGGGGACTGAATCTGTTTGATCGAAAGAACTTGATTTTCACCAGCTACCGTCAGAAAGACGGATTACCGAGCGACCTGATCTGGGGAATCCTGGAAGACGGTCATGGAATGCTGTGGATCAGTACCAACAACGGATTGTCGAGATTTGACCCGGCGGCGAAATCTTTCCGCAACTTCGATATCAGCGACGGATTGCAGGGGACTTCGTTCAACAGAATGGCTGCTTATAAAGATAAGAGCGGCCAGATGTTTTTTGGCGGTCAAAACGGACTTAACATTTTTCACCCCGACAGCATCCGCTACAATAATTTTATCCCGCCCGTATATATTACCGACTTTCAGATTTTCAATGAATCAGTACAAGTCGGCGGTGGATCGCCACTCAAAAAACACATTACCGAAACACAGGAGATCACCGTTTCTTATCAGGATCTGATGCTTTCATTTGAGTTTTCGGCACTAAACTATACCCTTTCCCGCAAAAACAAATACGCCTACAAGCTCGAAGGCTTCGATCAAAACTGGATATACTCGGGCACAAACAGGAAGGCAACCTATACGAACCTTGATCCGGGCGAATACCGCTTCCGGGTAAAGGCAGCAAACAATGACGGCATCTGGAATGAAACAGGTACCTCGGTCCTGCTGCGGATCGTCCCTCCTTTCTGGCAAACCTGGTGGTTCAGAGGGCTGGTATTACTCGTGGTATTGGCGGCTGTTTATCTGCTTTACCGAACCAGGATCAGGGTAATACAAAGTCAGAAACAGGTTTTACAGCGTAAAGTTTTTCAGCGCACCAAGGAAGTTATCCGACAGAAACAGGCGCTTGAAGAACAGGCCGCCGATTTGCAAAAACTCAACGACGACCTTCATCAAAAACATATCCTTGAACAACAGGCACGCGAGGATGCGGAGAAGGCGAACCAGGCGAAAAGTGTTTTTCTGGCAACGATGAGCCACGAGATCCGCACACCTATGAACGGTATTCTGGGCATGGCGCTCCTGCTTTCACAAACTGAAATGAGCGAGGACCAGGCGGAATATACAGAAACAATTATCAGCTGCGGGGACGGACTGCTGACTGTAATCAATGATATCCTCGATTTTTCAAAAATAGAATCGGGCAATATGGAGCTGGAAAGCAAGTCTTTTGACCTGCTCGAATGTATCGAAGAGGTGCTGGACATATTCGCCGGAAAAGCTGCCGATCTGGGACTTGATCTGGTATATCAGATAGACCCTGATATTCCACCGCAAATAACAGGCGACAGTCTCAGGCTGAAACAAATTCTGATCAATCTGGTTAGCAATGCGATCAAGTTCACACATGAAGGTGAGATTCTGGTGCAGGTAAAACAGCAAAAACTGAATGGTCAGAAGGATGTCGAGCTGATGTTTCAGGTACAGGACACGGGTATCGGTATCGCAGCCGATAAGCTGAACCTGCTTTTCAAGGCTTTTTCACAAATAGATTCTTCACACAGCCGGAAGTATGGAGGTACCGGGCTCGGTCTGGTAATCAGTCAGCGTTTGGTGGAGCTGATGGGCGGCAGCATTCATGCAGAGAGTGAACCGGGGAAAGGTACCAGCTTTTATTTTAGCATTAAAACTCAGGCAAGCAAAAACCAACCCGAGCGAACAGTCACGGTAACAGGCTCGGAAATCGACGGAAAACAGGTGCTGATCGTTGACGATAATAAGACAAATCTGCGAATAGTAGAATCGCAGCTGAAATACTGGAAGCTATCGCCTGTACTGGCGTCGTCGGGGGCAGAGGCGCTTGCTATTCTAAATTCGGAGCATAAAATAGAACTGGTGATTACCGATCAGCATATGCCCGAAATGACCGGTGTGCAGTTAGCGACCAAAATAAAAGAGAATTTTGGTGAAATACCTGTTGTGCTTCTCACTTCCGTAGGCGATGAAACCAGAAAAAATTACCCCGGCATCTTCTCCTCGATCCTGACCAAACCGGTTAAGCATCAGAAGCTTGGCGAAGTTATTAAAAACCAGCTTTCCCGGCAGATAGTAACAACTGAGCGCAAAGTAAATTCCGAGAAGAACCTGCTCTCGGGCGAATTCGCCGAGGCTTTCCCACTCAAAATCCTGATTGCGGAGGACAATGCCATTAATGAAAAGTTATTTGTCAAGGTTCTATCTAAAATGGGTTATGCGCCCAATGTGGCCCGAAATGGCAAAGAGGCACTTGATGAGGCTCGAAGATTCAGCTACGACCTCATTTTTATGGATGTTCAAATGCCCGAAATGGACGGACTCGAGGCTACCGGACGCATCCGGGAACTTCCTGGCACCCAACCGGTCATTATCGCCATGACAGCTAATGCGATGCAGGAGGATAGGGAAATTTGCATTGCCGCGGGAATGGACGATTACCTGGCCAAACCACTGCGGTATGAGGAAATAAAGTCTGCACTTGAGAGGGTGTACCACCTTCGGACTACGGCTGCGAACAATAGCAGATCAGCGTAATTTCAATATCATCATAATCAACTCTTAATCAAACATTTGTTTCAATAAAAAAATGAACGGGGCGAAAGCGCCTGGCCGCTGCATTTGAGAAAATCCTTTTCTGCAGGCATGATTTTGATTGCTAGTAATGCCATTCAACAAAGTGGAAAACTAAAAAATCGGATCGATGAGCAACAAGGACGGAAGAAAACGGGTGGTAATCACCAATGTCGGCCCCCAAGTTGAAGAAGGCAAATTTCCGGCGAAAAGAGCCATCGGTGAAAGTATCGTTTTTTCTGCGGATGTTTTCGGGGATGGCCATGATGCTGTGGCCGCCAGTGTCATTTTCAAGCACGAATCTGACCAGCTTTGGGAGCAGATTCCCATGTATTATACACTAAACGACCGCTGGGAGGCCAGCTGGTTTCCGGAAAAGACCGGTTTCTACGAGTACCGTTTCACCGGCTGGATCGATCATTTTACAACCTGGAAAAAAGGACTGGTCAAAAAATTCGACGCCCGACAGGATATTGCCGTTGAACTGAAAATAGGTGCTGAAATTTTACAGGAAGCGGCGAAGCTTGCAAGCGGCGAGTATGCTGCCGGTTTTGAGCGATGGGCCGAACTGTTCAATACATCGCCCGACCACCAGGCGGCGGTTAACCTGGCAACAGGAGACGAGATAGCCAGGGCAATCTCCACTATTCGTTACACCGACCGTATTACTGTTTACGAGCAAACCTTCCTATTAGAAGTAGAGCGCAAAAAAGCAGCATTCAGCAGCTGGTATGAGCTTTTTCCAAGATCTGCATCCAATCAGCCCGGCCGGCACGGTACATTCAGAGATGTGATCAACCTCCTTCCGAAGGTTGCCAAAATGGGTTTCGACACCTTATACTTCCCTCCTATTCATCCGATCGGTGAAATGAAAAGGAAGGGCAAAAACAATTCGCTCGTTCCATCAGCCACTGACCCGGGTTCTCCCTGGGCAATCGGAAACAGGCTCGGCGGTCACAAAGCAGTACACCCGGAATTGGGTACGCTGGAAGATTTTGTCGAGCTGGTAGAGCAGGCTAAAAAGCTGGATATTGAAGTTGCAATGGATATTGCCTACCAATGTGCGCCTGATCATCCGTATGTGAGAGAACACCCGCAGTGGTTCAAATGGCGCCCGGACGGAACGGTGCAATATGCCGAGAATCCGCCCAAACGCTATGAAGATATTCTGCCATTTGATTTTGAAACCCAGGATTGGGAAAATCTGTGGATCGAGCTGAAAAGCGTCATTGACTTTTGGATCGAAAAAGGCGTGCATGTTTTTCGCATTGATAACCCGCATACCAAAGCTTTCGGTTTCTGGCAGTGGCTGATTAGCGAGGTCAGAAAAACCAACCCGCAGGTACTGTTTCTCGCCGAAGCATTTACCAGGCCGCGGGTAATGGAACGACTGGGCAAGATCGGTTTCAATCAATCCTACACCTACTTCACCTGGCGAAACAGTAAATGGGAGCTGGAACAATATATGTATGAGCTGACCAAAACGGATCAGCAATATTATTTCCGCCCAAACTTCTGGCCGAATACACCCGATATACTGCCGCACCATTTGGTGGAAGGAGGCGAAAATGCGCATATCACACGGTTTATCCTGGCCGCCACCTTGTCTTCCAATTACGGATTATACGGGCCGGTTTACGAATATGGGGTTAACACGCCGCATCCTGGGAAAGAAGAATACACTGATAATGAGAAATATGAGATAAAGCAATGGGATTGGAACCGGTACAGCCGCACACGTGAAATTATCACCAGGGTTAATGCGATCAGAAAGGAGAATACGGCGCTCCAGACAACATGGAATATCAGTTTTGCAGAAACCAATAATGATATGGTGATCTGTTACATGAAGTTTGATCCCGCCGAAAACAATGCGCTGCTTATCGCCGTCAATCTGGATTACTTCAATACGCAGGGCGCCCATATTAAAGTCCCGCTGCACCTGTTAGGCATTCATTATGATCAGACTTACCGCGTGAGCGACATGCTTAGTGGAGAAAAATACTACTGGCAGGGCGAATACAATTATGTGCAAATGAACCCGTACGAAATGCCGGCACACATTTTCAAAATAGAAACACTCAACTAAGATACCATGGAATATAAGAACGAATTGCTTGACAAAAATTTGCATTGGTACAAGGATGCAATTATATATGAACTGCACATTAAAGCTTTTAAAGACGGAAACTGTGACGGGATCGGTGATTTTAAAGGCTTGATGGAGCAGCTGGATTATCTTCAGGACCTCGGAGTGACGGCGATCTGGCTTCTGCCATTTTACCCTTCTCCCCTGCGCGACGACGGCTACGATATCGCTGACTACTACACGATCAACCCCTCCTATGGAGATATTGCCGAATTCAAAGCATTTCTCAAAGAAGCGCATAAACGCGGGTTGAAAGTAATTACAGAGCTGGTTATCAATCATACTTCCGACCAGCACCCCTGGTTTCAGCGCGCACGTAAAGCGCCGAAAGGCTCTGCGCACCGCAATTTCTATGTCTGGACCGACGATCCGAAGCAGTTCAAAGATGCGAGGATCATTTTCCAGGATTACGAGAAATCTAACTGGACCTGGGACAGTGAGGCCGAACAATACTACTGGCACCGCTTTTTCCACCACCAGCCCGACCTGAACTACGACAATCCACAGGTACAGGATGAAATTTTCAAAATCATCAACTTCTGGTGTAAAATGGGCGTGGACGGTTTCAGGCTCGATGCTGTTCCCTATCTTTTTGAAAGGGACGGTACCAACTGCGAGAACCTTCCGGAGACGCATGCGTATTTGAAAAAACTCAGAAAATACGTCGACCAGCGCTATCCGGGCACTCTACTATTGGCAGAAGCCAATATGTGGCCGGAAGATTCGGCTGCTTATTTTGGGGATGGTGACGAATGTCAGATGAACTACCATTTTCCGATCATGCCGCGAATGTTTATGTCGCTCCAAATGGAAGACAGGTATCCGCTGACGGATATTTTTGACCAGACTCCTGCTATTCCGGAAAACTGTCAGTGGGGGATATTCTTGAGAAACCACGATGAGCTTACCCTCGAAATGGTCACTGACGAGGAGCGTGATTACATGTATAAGGTATATGTAAAAGACCCCAAAGCGCGTATTAACCTGGGTATCAGGCACCGGCTCGCGCCATTAATGGAAAACAACAGAAAGAAGATCGAGCTGCTCAATTCGCTGCTGTTTACTTTTCCTGGTACCCCGATTATCTATTACGGGGATGAAATCGGGATGGGTGATAATTTTTACCTAGGCGACCGTGACGGGGTAAGAACGCCGATGCAATGGAACCCGGACCGCAACGCGGGATTTTCGCAGGCCAATCCGCAGCGGTTATATCTGCCTTTGATCCTTGACCCGCAGTATCATTATGAGTCTGTCAATGTAGAATTGCAGTCGAGGAATTCGTCATCGCTGCTTTGGTGGATGAAGCGGGCTATTAATACCCGAAAAAAATATAAAGCTTTCAGCCGCGGGGATATTCATTTCCTGAACTCAGAAAATTCAAAGGTACTGGCATTTACACGGACATTTAAGGATGAAACCATGCTGGTAATCGCTAACCTTTCGCGTTTTCCGCAGCCTGTTGAACTCGATCTGGACCAGTACAAGGGTTTTCAGCCCGTGGAAATTTACAGCAAGAACAAGTTTCCGTCTGTGAAAGACAATACCCCTTACTTCTTCACGCTGGAAGCTTATGCCTGCCAATGTTTTGTTTTAGAAAAGACACATCCCGAGATTGACGAAAATCAGGAACTACCGCTTTTGAAACTTGATAAGTGGAAAGATCTGCTCGACGCCGAGGTAATAGAGAACCTTGAAAATAAATTCCTGCCTGCTTATCTGATGAAAATGAGGTGGTTTGGGGGAAAAGGAAAGGGGCTCGACAGTATCAAAGTCGTTTCCCATGCAACTATCCCGCTGGGCGACAATCCTCCGGCTTATATCTTTCTTCTGGAAGCTTCCTATCAGAATGACCTGCCGGAAATGTATCAGTTGCCACTGGGATTCGGCAAAGAACCATTTTCATATAAAGTAAAAGAAAATTGCCCCCAGGCTGTCGTCGCCCGCATTAAAATCAAAGGCGAAGAAGAAGGTGTTTTGTTCGACGCGATATACGGCCTGGAAATGCAGCAGGCCTTGATCCTCAATATGGGCGGCAACGAAAAGCTGAATGCCAAAGACAGTGAAATCCATTTTACCGGTAACAAGGAACTGGAAGCGCATGTCAGGGAAACCGATAAAATCAGGCCGCGGGTACTTTCGGGTGAGCAAAGCAATACCTCTATTACTTACGACGGGAAATACTTTTTCAAATTGTACCGTAAGGTTGACAGGGCTATCAATCCTGACATGGAAATCACGCACTATCTCACCCACAAAGCGCAGTTCAAAAACATTCCCGCATTTGTAGGAGCGGTTGAATGGAAGTACAAAAAGGATTCCATGGTGCTCGGTATGATGCAGGAGATGGTCAGCAATAGTACTGACGCCTGGGCGAATATGCTCGACAGGCTGGATAGTTTTAATGAAAAGATCCTTTCCGGAAGCGTAATTGAGCTGCCTGAGCTCAGAGGAACATTGACAGAACCTGTTGCTTATGAGGATATTCCGGAAGAAATCCGTGATCTGCTGGAAGTGACTGTTGCCGAGCAAGTTGCCTTGCTGGGCACCCGTACTGGCGAAATGCACCTGGCACTTGCTTCGGAAAAAGATTCTGCTGACTTCAAGCCGGAAGAATTTTCACTCCACTACCAACGGTCGGTTTATTCATCGCTGCAATCTTTGGTAAGGGTTGCTTTCCAAAGCCTGAACCGGAACATGAAAAAGTTGACACCGGAAGTGAAGCAGGAAGCAGATGAGGTGATCCAAATGAAAGATGAGATTTTGGCAGAACTTAAGAAAGTGTATTCGCATAAAATTGATACATCCAAGATCCGCATTCATGGTGACTACCATTTGGGACAGGTGCTTTTTACAGGTAAGGACTTCATCATTCTTGATTTTGAGGGCGAACCTGCCAGAAGTTATAGCGAGCGACGTCTGAAACGCTCGGCGCTCCGCGACGTTGCGGGAATGTTGAGATCTTTCCACTATGCGGCTTATGGTAGTCTTTATCTTGACAACCAGATCAGGGAGGAGGATATCGGAAAACTCTTGCCTTATGTGGAGCAATGGTATCATTATATGAGCGGTATTTTCATGAAGGCTTACCTGGACACGGTCAACGACAACCCGATCATCCCGCAGAAAAAAGAAGATCTGGAAATCCTGATTCAGACTTTCCTGCTCCAAAAAGCGATTTATGAACTCAATTATGAGGTAAATAACCGCCCGTCTTGGGTTACGGTGCCGTTGAGGGGAATTAAATCTATTTTAAAAAAGAATGAAGCTGTGACCGCTTAAACAGGCTATTATGACCGATTTGCAAAATAATTCGTTTGCCAGACTATCCGACTTCGACATTGACTTGTTCCGGGCGGGTACACACTATCATGTTTATAACAAGCTGGGATCACATGTAACCGAAGTGGATGGACAGCATGGCACTTATTTTTCGGTATGGGCACCGAATGCGAAGGATGTGTCGGTAATCGGCAATTTCAATAGCTGGGATCGGACGGGAAATCCACTCATGCTCCGTCGCGATGGATCGGGAGTCTGGGAAGGTTTCGTCCCTCAAATTGGTCGGGGAGAATACTATAAATACTTTATCACTTCCCACTCCGGTTATCAGGTTGAAAAGGGTGATCCGTACGCTGTTTACTGGGAAACACCCCCGCGCACCGCGTCCGTCGTGTGGGACCTGCAATATGAATGGGAAGATGCAGAATGGTTATCGAAAAGAAAATCAGTCAGCCCACTGGAAAAGCCTATCTCGATTTACGAAATGCACATAGGCTCCTGGCGCCGCGTGCACGAAGAAGAGGGGCGGTTTATGACGTACCGCGAACTGGCGGCCGAACTTCCCGAGTATTGCAGCTACATGGGATTTACGCATGTGGAGTTCATGCCGGTTATGGAGCATCCGTTTTATGGTTCGTGGGGATATCAATTGACTGGCTATTTTGCCCCATCGAGCCGTTTCGGTACACCTCAGGATTTTATGTATTTGGTCGATGCGCTGCATAAGGCTGGCATTGGGGTAATACTCGACTGGGTCCCCTCCCACTTCCCTACTGACGAGCACGGGCTGGGGTATTTCGATGGAACGCATCTGTACGAACATGCAGACCCGAGAAAAGGCTTTCATCCGGATTGGAAAAGTTTCATCTTTAACTACGGCAGGAATGAAGTAAAGGCATTCCTCATTTCCAATGCCATTTACTGGCTGGAAAAATATCATATTGATGCCCTGCGTGTAGATGCGGTTGCTTCTATGCTTTATCTGGACTATTCAAGAAGCGAGGGCGAATGGATTCCCAATCAATACGGCGGAAGAGAAAATTTAGAAGCGATCGAGTTTTTGAAGGAATTCAATACGGCTGTTCACCAATATTTTCCTGACGTATTTACGGTGGCAGAAGAATCAACAGCTTGGCCGGGCGTAACGCAGCCGGTGCAAAACGGCGGTCTTGGCTTTGATATGAAATGGATGATGGGCTGGATGCATGATACTTTATCCTATTTTCAAAAGGACCCCGTTTACCGCTCGCATCACCAGGGACAACTGGCATTCAGTACGCATTATGCTTTTACTGAGAAATTTACATTACCACTTTCTCACGATGAAGTGGTATATGGTAAACATTCGTTAATCAACAAAATGCCTGGTGACAGCTGGCAACAATTTGCCAATTTACGGGCGCTGTATGGTTACATGTTTGGTCACCCTGGCGCGAAGTTGTTATTCATGGGAGCAGATTTTGCTCAGCGACACGAGTGGCAGCATGATTTCAGTCTGGACTGGGACGAAAACCTGACACCTGCACACCGCGGAATTCAGCTGTTATTGAAAGATCTCAACGAACTTTACGCTACTCAGCCTGCACTTTACGAGAAGAACTTTTCATGGGAAGGTTTCGAGTGGATTGATAATCAGGATAGTACAAACAGTGTTTTCAGTTGGATCCGGAAAGGAAACGATCCGGGAGATAACCTGATCTTCATCGCTAACTTGACCCCTGTCGTGAGAACCAACTACCGTGTCGGTGTTCCGGAGCCGGGATATTATCAGGAGATATTCAATACGGACAATCTGAAATATGGCGGCTCCGATCTAGTTGTGCCAGAAATGCAGGAAAGCTACCCTATCCCCAAACATTCGCGAATACATTCGCTTCCGTTGCGGATACCCGCGTTGGCGGTGGTGGTTTTGAAGTATGTGAAGGGGTTTGATTGGTTGTAAACAAGGCTACCTTGCAACCAAGGTAGCCTTAAAACTACACTACACACATTTAAATGCAAGAAATTTCGAAACTCTGTGGGTTTTTCACTTTAACTTCTGGGAATTATCATTCCGAATACAAAAACTATCTGGTAACCGATAATCAGTTGTTTGAGATTTTAGTTATCGCTATGTTGTTTGAAGAATCAACTTCATTACTTGCGCCGCCTACTATTACGGCTGTAAGGCTTTGCGAAAGACCAGATGTCATTGCAGTTTTGCGCTTTATTTTGAAGCCCAAAGCTGATTTACCTACTCCCTGGATCGGAGAATTACAAATGGCAGTTATAAAATTGGCATTTTCAGAGAAACTCCATTTCGAATTCTCGTTCGGCGTTCCTCCGAAGACATCCGATATACCGCTTTGATTCTCATATGTGATTTCAAATCCGCTAGCCTTAGTTAGCCTTACTATTGTAGCGGTATCGGTAGCCATGCCGGCGGTTTCAAAAACATTTACTATGAAGTCTCGACTTGTTCCACTGTCGAAATTCAGTCCATTCAGACTAATTGTCGGAGAAAGGTCAAAACAGCCGGCATTGACGATCACTTTTGCAGTGGAGTTGTCAGTATTATAACAGTCCAGTACATTATGATATTTAAATGCATAATAGATTCCGGGACCGGCGGCACCTGGCTGATTGTATGCTTCACCACTATGTGAAGGATTTACAAACCACTTGATAGACACTGTGGCTCCAATAACTCCTTCTACCAAACTTGTAAGATCAGCTCCCTTCCCGCACTTAGCTTTGAGTGAAGTTGCATTCAGACTTACCTGCTCTGTACCTGCAAGGCATTCTGTCAAAGCATTAAAACCGATGTCCAGATTCACAACTCCTCCCTTAGAACTTGTTCCTGAAAACGTTAATCTTACGTTGGAATACGTAGGTGTAAATTTTAGTATTTTGGCAATCCATTCACTGGTATTTTCTCCGGGAGCAAAGGTAGTTACCTGACTCGTAAAAGGTGTTGGAATACCATTTACGACAGTAGCCAATTCCAGCTTCCCTGTCTCCGCGTAGCCATCATCGCCAGCCCTCTTACTGGACATGATGTTGTATTTCAGATAATACGTCTTATTTGCGGTAAGTCCCGTCAAATTTGTATGACAAGTAGCAGTGGCTGTTGGCGATACGTAGGAGCTTAAAAATGATCCCAGATAAGAAGGAGCCGGGCCTGTAGGCGCTGGGCTCCAAGGTTGATTAACCAATCCCGCGTAGTACGTCTCGTTCGAGATACTGGGAAAAAAGTTCGTGGCTCCCGCATCTTTAGTCCAGCCACTTGGCACACAGTGTTGGCAAGTGCTCCCCTGCGAAGTCGGCTTGACTGCCTGGGCGTGAATATGCATTACTGACCACAAGATCAATAGAGCTGAAATAAATCCTGATTTCATGTGAATAATAATGGAGTGGAAATATAGATGACTACTGGCAACTACAAGTATTTCATGAAGAACGATCCAGAGTTCACCAGTCTTCACAAAGGATAAATTAAGAGGCTACCCCGAAAATGGAAATAGCCTCAAACAAGCACATAAACAACTACTTAACAACTACTTAACAACGAGAATTTTCGAGCTTGTTTCCTTTCCGTCTATGGACTTAACGCGAACTACATAAACGCCAGCCTTAAACCTGCTCACGTCGATCTCTTCCGGGTTTGACTTGATTTTATAGATTTCCTTACCGTTCGCATCAAATATTTCAACACTGGCAATACCAGAGCGAATACTTTTGTTCAACATCAATTTTTCCGAAGCGGGGTTGGGGTATACAAATTGTACCGCGCCCTCAAATTCCAGATTACGTATTGCACTATACGCACTGGTTCCGTCTTTGTCAATCATGTGAAGGCGATATAAATTTTCGCCAATAAAAGGATTGGCGTCGAAGGACGTGTATGTTTTTCCATCCTCGCTATTACCGAGCGCTTCTACGGATTCGATGATTTCCCAGGTTTTACCGTCTTCACTCCTTTGAACATCAAAACGTTCGCTGTTAACTTCTTCTGTTGTCACCCAATTTATTACTGCCAACTTTCCTTCCTTGCTCACATTGAAAGTTTTAAGCTTAACAGGTAGATTGACATCGACTGGCATCTCGGCAACACTGTTATCATTTGCCGGGCTATTCCCAACCGTCATTGGCCCATTGAAACTTAGTGTGCAGGTAATTGGTCCGCCTTCTCCAACTTCTTCCCCTCTCACAAGAACGTCAAACTCAACACAATCAAAATTTGCCAGAGTCGTAGTATAAAGTAATCTGATAGTGTGATCGCCTGGAACATCGGTTAACGACTCTACATTAAAATTTGTTATTGGTGTTCCATCCGTATTAAAGGCACCAAGTATCTTCAAATTATCAGGAAAGCTGATCAGTGGCCTGAGCTTGTTAGCTGGTGCTGAGACTGGCGTTGGATTCGTATTGCAAATAGATACTCTTAGCAAACCTCCTGCATGATACAGCATAGGAACGGTCTGCGGTGTAATATTGATTGCAACATCCTGAGCTTGCGCATTCTTAAATAGTAGAATGAATGACATGCATACCCCAATGCGTAGAAGTTGTTTCATTTTAGTTTTCATTGTCTTAGTTTAAATGGTTATTGAATAATTTTTGAGTTGTTTATGTAAAATTTTATCTAAAATTTTATCGCATCCTGCTCTCAGGTACCACTTGGAGTATGTGAAGCGAGATAGTAAATACGGCTAATCTTACTTCGCGGGTTGAGAGGATTAGCCGTACCATGATTAGTTTGTAGAAATCGTCGTAACCGTCAAGTTATTCTCTGAATTGAGTTCCCCTCCCGATCCTCCGACCACGGTTGCCGTGATATTTTGGCTTAGTCCTTTCAAAGCGCCCGCTTTTCGTGTCAGTTTAAAACCGATCGTAGCCTGTCCATTTGCCGGTATTGGCTCAAATGAGGTAGCTGTTATAAAATTGGCATCCTCACTGAAACTCCACCTTCCATTTTCATTTTGAGTTCCCCCAAAGACCTGCGAGATTTCGCTGAGGGGAGAATAGGAAATTGTGAAACCTCCAAGCTTGCTAATTTTCAAAGTTACTGTACCTGTGGTAGACCCGCCGTTTACTTCATACAAATTGACTACGAAATCTCGCGACACCCCTGGGTTAAAATTCAAAGCATTTATTTGGACTGTCGGCGTGACATCAGCACATTTCTGGTAACCAACCGTCACTTTGGCTGTGGAAACATTCTGGTTGTAACAGCTATTGGCTGGATCATAATAAAAAGCATAATAAGTCCCTTCGCCCACATTCGGATCAGAAATTGGCGTTCCAGTGTGATTCGGATTTGTAAAGAATCGTAGCTGTATGTTAGGTGATTTAATTCCCCCATGGAATTCTGTAATCAGATTAACGGTTGTCGCCGGGCACAAAATTTTCGATTGAACGGCTTTGAGTGGTACCGGCTGACTTCCGGCACCGCAAGTTGGCTGACAAGAATTAATCGTCACTGTAACCGTTGCAGTAGAGTTGGCGGTGTTATAACAATCATTCTGTGAATCGTAAAAGAAAGCGTAATAGGTTCCTGCCGGCGCTGTTCCCGGAATTACGGGAACTCCGGAATGATTCGGAGTAGCGTACCAAACAACAGACGCACCCTGCGGTACAGGCCCTGTAACTGCATCGGCCAGATTAGCGGTGGTCGCGGGACAAACGTTCGACAGAGTTGAGCTAACCTGAGCCTGAGCTGTTCCAGCTTTACAGCACGGGCCAACAGCTACAGTGACTTTTGCAGTCGAATTTTCAGTATTGTAACATCCATTTGCTGAGTCGTAAAAAAATGCATAATATGTTCCAGCACCTGCAGTTCCAGGAATCACCGGCACTCCTGTATGATCCGGAGTATTATACCATACTACTGAGGCATTCTGTGGTACCGGCCCGGTGATTGCTGTTGTCAAATCAGCTGTATTTGCAGGGCATACATTATTGATAGTGGCATTGACGTTTACCTGTGCCGTTCCAGCATTACAAGGTTCCGCCGTCAGCCAGTCCCCTCTTAAATCCAAGTTAACAAATCCGCCCTTTTCAGTGTTCGTTTCTGGAATGAACCCGAGTGTCTGCTTATCATATAATGCAGTAAACTTAAATGTGGCCTCTATCCATTGATTCACATTAGAACCAAATGGACCACCGCTCGTGAAGTTGACGAAAGCAAAGCCACCTATTGTTTCAATTTTGCCTTGCTCTCCGTAGTCTGACATTCCGCTCTCTAATTGTGCCCTCGAAGACATCATGTAACATTTGACAGTATATTTTCTACCCGGAATCAGACCAGTCATCTGGGCTGTAGCACCCATCTCAATGGTGTTGGACGAATAAGCGGTCACGAAATATTTGCCCCCGTCCGCGCCGACAGGGTTAGACGGAGGAGCAGGTAGCGGAGCCCCACTCCAAGGAAATTCTCCGCCCGCTTTATTTACACTGGACTTCCATGCTCCCATCCACCCATTATTTGGACAGTTTAATCTGCAAGGCAGAGCACCATCTCCGGTGGAAGGAACACTTTGAGAATAAATCAACCCGAAGCTACCCAGAGCTAGCAGAAGTGTGAGTAAAATGACCCGTTTCATAAGCGAGTGTGTTTAAAAGTTTGAAATTTCATAACCGTTGTTGGGAGAGCATTCTTACTTGATGGCAGGCCAGGCCATCGCTAAGACTTAACTGAACCAAAGATGGTGGTGAAAATCATCGTAACCGCATTTGATAATTGAGCGGCTTCAGTTGATTGATTGAAAGGTTATCGGCACCTTCAAATCCAGCAACACTTTGATTATCAATTAGAAACAATTACAAATAAAATCGCAGCCTGCGCGAAATAGTTGTTTCGCTATATTAAATCCTCCGATCATTGCTGAGGCTACTCTTCTAGACAGATAGGAAGAGTAGCCTCTTTAACTTTAACTAGTTTGTAGAAATTGCCGTAACGGACAGGTTATTACCAGCATTAAGTTCACCACCAGACCCACCTACCAGTGTTACAGTTATGCTCTGCTTTGAGCCCTTCAAAACACCTGGTTTACGCGACACTTTAAAACCGATTGTGGCCTGTCCATTTGCTGGGATTGTACTAGTTGACGTAACTGTTATAAAACTAGCATTTTCACTAAATGTCCAATTGCTATTTTCATTTGGAGTGCCACCCAAAACCTGAGAAGTTCCGCTGACCGTAGGATATGTAATGTCAAAACTTCCTGTCTTGCTTATTTTGAAGTTAATTGGGGCCTTAGTATCAAATCCATTGATTTCATACAGATTGACAACAAAATCCCGAGAAGCTTCCGAATTGAAGTTCAAAGCATTAATGACAACGGTCTGTGTCAGGTCGGCTTCATTGATCGGACAGTTATTGATAGTGACGGTGACCGGGGTAGTTGAAATGTCTACATTATAACAACCCGTTGCCGCATCTCCATAAAAACCGTAATATGTTCCGGCTCCTGCGTGAAATGGATCTGCCACGGGCTCACCTGAATGGCTATTATTTGTGAACCACACCAATTCAAGACCCTGTTCGGAAACTGCGTCGTTTAGATTAGCTGTGTTTGCCGGACATATACCGGTTAAGTTCGTTTTCGATAACGACGGTATCTGGTTGACTGTCACTTGAACCGTTGAGTTGTCGGTGTTGAAGCAATTGTGAATTTCGTCGTAGTAAAAAGCATAGTATGAACCTACCGGCGCCATGGTTGGGTCCGCAACAGGATTTACGTGATTTGGATCTTTGAACCAAACCACCGATGTGCCGGCGGGAACCGATGCAATTTGATATTCGGTTAAATCCTTATACGGTTTACAGGTTGTAATGTAGAAGCTGTTAGGCCCTCCCACAACGTCAACCTGTGCAGTCCCCGCATTACATACCGAACAATCAGTCAGGGTCACTGTTACCTTCGCAGAAGATAACGCTGTATTGTAACAATCGTCATCCACATCATAAAAGAACGCCCAGTAGGACCCTGCGGGAGAAACTTCCGGATTGGTTTGTGGACTACCCTCATGATTGGGATTGTTATACCACACTACCTTCGAACCCAGTGGAGCTATCACTGCAACTACTTTGTTTAAATTTGCAGTTGTCGCCGGGCATACAGTCTCAACCACATTCTTTTTCAAAGTAACCTGATCCGTCCCAGCCGCGCATTGGCATCGTATTGATGTGACCGTTACCTTGGCTGTCGATAAATTAGTATTAAAACAGTTATTAGTTAAGTCTCGATAAAAGGCGTAATAAGTTCCGCCACCAACTGCATTTATATTAGCGACAGGGTTACCTGAATGAGTAGCATTGTCGTACCAATACAAGAAGGCTCCCGTTGGTACAGTTCCTCCAAAGGCTTCGGAAAGATTGACTGTTTTGGTAGGGCAAACATTCGCCATTGAAGTCTTGATCAGAGGCACTTGTGCAGTTCCGGCATCACATGGCGGAGGACAATTGTTAATAGTTACAGTAACTTTAGCGGTGGAAGTTTCAGTTCCAAATGCGTCTTCAGCAGCATTGGTATAAAATGCCCAATATTCACCTGCTACAACATTTGCGGGGTCCTGCACAGGCGAACCGAAATGCTTGTTACTATGGTACCAGCGAATCTTTCCGCCGGTACAGGGAATTGAACTTGAAACTGCATCATTTAAGTTGACGGTTGTTTTGGGGCATGCATTGGTCAAGGAAGTTTTACTAAGTTGTACTAAGCCATTTAAAGGAACTGCATTAATCGTTACGACAACTTTTGCAGTTGAATTCGCGGTATTGTAACAACCATTAAACCAGTAATTGTTGTTTTTCCAAAACGCGTAGTATGTGCCCGATACATTAGTTTTGCCATCGAAAATAAAGTCTCCGGAAAGATCTGACTTGGTATTAAATACCAAATCACAATCCGCGGGCGGAACTCCCGAAAATATATTACCTAAAAAGGCTGTTGGGCTAGGACAAATGTTTGTCACTGTTGTCTTCGCAAGAGCAACCTGCTGCCCATTGTTTGGTATAGGATTTATGGTAACATCCACTTTTGCAGTTGACGTCCCAGTGTTAAAACAGTCATTCACGGCATCATAAATGAATGCGTAATAGGTACCTGCACCTACCTGGCTTGGAGAGCTCACCGGGCTGCCTGTATGGTGCGAGTTCGTGTACCACACAAGTTCGTTATTGCCATTTCCGGCCGGAATCACACTATTAAGTGCGTCTTTTAAGTTTGCGGCTGGCTTTAAACATTCGTTTGTGAGCGTAGCATCGACTAGTACCTGCGCATTACCTGCGTGACAAACAGAAGCATTAACCTCCTCAGCTAAGCATTTTGGAATGTTTGTGAAAAAAATCAGTAAGACGAATAATAAAACCCGTTTCATAAGGAGTGTGTTTAAAAGTTTGAATTCATAATCGCTGACAGTATTTTCTTTTGGCTAGTTTGACTTTACCAATGATTTTGCAGCGGGCCAAGCTGCCGTTTAAGACTTAACTGAATCAAATATTCTGAGTAAAAATGTCCTCTCAGCATTTCAATGATTGAGCGGTTTCCGCTGATTGATTGAAAGGTCAATGGCCTGTCAAAACCGACAACAATCTCATTATCAACTTAGAAGTAATTAAAAAGAAGAAGAGCGTTCTTCGAAGTACTTGGCATATCGCTTCACAGTATGATCAGGCATCCGCTTGCGACATCGCCTATTCATGAATCTGCACTGGCCGTCTCTTGGTGGAAATAGCACTTATCTCCAGTCCGGTTTGAAGATGATGATCAGCAAAATAAAGAGTGCGGTAACTATGACTGCAACAGCTTGCACCCAAACGATGACCGACGCCAGCGTCAGGTTACCAGAGTGCGCAAAATAGGCAGAGACAAAACATTCCGTAATGATCAGGAATAATACTGGTTTGATATATTTCAAGCCAGTTATTGGCTTCTTGAAAAAATAATTGTAGGCAGAATAACCTGATAGCGCCAGGATCGCCAGGCAGTCTATCGCAAATCCAGTCAGGTACATATTCATCGGGTTGTCAGGTTGTTAATGATCGGCCCATTTTGAGTGGCCTATATAAACAAATTTGCTGTAAACCTTAACCAGAGAAAAAAGTGATGAATAAACGGTAATTTGTAATGATTAACTGGTCAAAAGAGATAGAAGTTATTCGTTTGAAGTGGAAATAATTTCGCCATGTAAATGGAGAAGATCACCGCTGAATAATTGAGTTCAGCCTTTTAGGAAATCTTATTCGCGCTTGGTTTACCAATAACTACTTTACGCTTAATTCAACGAAATGCATTTAATGCGCCATTTAAAATTTTTATTCCTGCTCTCGTTTCTCGGTCTGGCCTCCAATGCCACTGCACAGTTTATTTTTCAGAACCTCGGAGAGGCAGATGGGCTGGATTCGAAGGACTTACTATCTCTATACAAAGATCAGGACGACTTTCTGTGGATAGGGAGCATCAATGGCCTTAACCGATACGATGGAAACTCGATCAGGCCCTTTGACAATACCGGTCAGGGCAAAAACATCTTTATAAACTCAATTTTCCCAATAGATAATGGCGATAACCTGCTGCTTGCGACTTCCAGAGGATTGCTCACCTTCAACAAACGGAAGGCGAAATATATAGCGGACACACGGTTTGCCTTATTGTCAAAAAAAAATATCCTCGCCTTAAAAAAAGATGGTTACGACAGGTTATGGATACTATGCAATTCCGAAATCTTCATTTATGACGGCAGGAAGCTGCTGTCCTTGGAAGAGGAGTTTCCCATGGCTCTTAAAATCCTCAAGCAACCACTATCCTATGCAGCCGGCAACGCTTTTTGCTGGGATCAAAAACAGGGTGGATTTTGGATCGGGGGTCTTCAGTGCTTTTTTCTCGACTGCAAAAATAAGGTTCTCTACGACAGCACTAACAACCCCAGGCAATACCCTCTCCTGAAAAAGCATTGGGTTACTGCTATTGCGTTGGATACCAGTTCTAATCTGTGGTACGCCTCAACATCAGACTTGTCTCTAAACTATTGGAACAAGCAAACGAATCAGGTAACAATCCATCGACAATTTGAAGGTAAAAAGGCTACGGACGGATGTAATTACATATATGTGGACAGGAAGAACCGGCTCTGGGTATCGACCTGGATGTACGCTGCCTATATTAAAGAAGAAGGTGCACCAATCAAAAAAATACCATACAGCCAGGACTCCCCTAACTCCATCAGTTATGGTTATTTCCGGGACGTGGTGGAAGATAGGGAGGGAAATTTGTGGTTCGCGACAATCAATGGAGTAAGCAAATTATCCGGCAGCATACCTTTCAAAGCAATCTACAAGCTTCCCAGTTACGACTCTTTCCTGGAAACCAATTTCACTCACGCAAATAGTATACTTGTCGATAAAGATCACATTTACGCCTCGAAGGAGGATGGAATGATTGCCTATAACATGAACAGGCGGTTGTTCAAGCGTTATTATGTTTCTTCCACAGACGTTTTGAAAAATCGGTTTCTGATGACCGTGAAAGTAGGGAAAACATGCTGGCTGGCTGGAAGCCATGGAGTTTTCAGCGTGAATGAGGGCGAGGAGGTTTTGTCACAACTCGAAAAAGCACCCCCAAGCCCAACTAACTTTATCTTTACAGACAATAAAGGGAAGATCTGGTTTCACGTAATGAATGACGCGATTTACAGGTACGATCCAGCATCTGACAGACTCGATCGCTTCGACGGTAAAAATGAGCAGTACGGAATTTTTAAGTATGCCAATTGCCAAAGTTTTCTGGTCTTAAAAAGCGGCGATATTCTGTTTGGAATGTGGGGCACGGGTTTTCTTAAATTCGAAGCGTCCAAAAGTCGTTTTTCCGTCATTCCGGTTGCAAATCCCAAGAATTTCCACGTGCAACAGGCTATCGAAGATTCCGATGGAAACGTCTGGGCCTCGATCTGGGAAAAGGGTCTTTACAAAATCAGTCAGCAGGGGAATATTTTAGATAGCCTGAGCGACGAGGATGGCCTTCCTTTTAACCGCATTGCAAGCATTACCATGGATGCAAGGGGGGCAATTTGGGCGGCGGGCTCGGGCGGGCTATTATTCTTTTTCACCAAAACAAAAAAGATAACCAGGGTTCAAATCAACCTTGGCAAAACGCTGCAAGATTACTGGAACTTTGTGTACGCCACCAAAGACCGTATTTACGCGGTCATGCTGGATCACGTAGTCGAAATTGATCCTTTCAAATTTGCCAAAATATCGGTTCGAAAGTCGCCCCATATTACTTCGGTCAGAATTTTCGGTAATGAGATTGAAACTGCGGCCGGAAAATTACTTGAACTCCACCCTCAGGACAACTACATTACCTTTCAATATGCTTCCCTGAGCCACCGTGACGTGCCTTCCTTACAATACAGTTATAAGCTGGAAGGGATTGATGACGACTGGGTAGAGGCTGGGCGCGCCATGACGGTCAGTTACAACAGCCTCAAACCGGGGTATTATAATTTCAAAGTCAGGAGTACCAATGAAAATGAACAGTGGATGACCGAGGTAACAACTTTGAAAATCCGGGTGCTCCCTCACTGGTGGCAAACCTGGTGGTTCTTTGTGCTTGCCGGCACCTTGTCGGCCGTATTTATCGACGCTACTTACCGAGGCTATTTAAATCGTAAGCAAAAAACCTCTTACGACAAAACCATCGCCTATTTCGCCAACTCGGTTTATGGAGAAAACTCGGTGAATGAAATCTGCTGGGACATCGCCCGAAACTGTATTTCTCAGCTTCATTTTGAAGATTGTGTGGTGTACCTGTGGGACGAGGGAAGGCAAAAGCTTATACAAAAAGCTACGTACGGCACAAAAAATGTAAGAGAACACGAAATCTTAAACCCGATGGAACTCGATCTGGGCGAGGGGATCGTGGGCGCCGCTGCGGCCACTAAAAAAACGGTGATTGTCAAAGATACGCGAAAAGACAGCCGCTATATTGTTGATGATGAGCCACGTTTGTCAGAAATAGCAGTCCCGATTTTACATGAAGGCAAAGTCATCGGCGTAATCGATTCGGAACATAGCCAGAAGAAATTCTTCAATGAGGAACATGCGCGTGTATTGTCAACGATTGCATCCATCAGTGCCAATAAAATCGCCGAGGCCCAGGCTGAAGAACAGGCCCAGCAAAAAGAGATCATGCTGTTGGAAATCAACAAAATGCTGGCAGAAAGCCAGTTGATGGCTTTACGGGCGCAGATGAACCCGCATTTCGTATTCAATTGCCTTAACAGTATACAGGAATGCATTGTCACCCAGAAATACGGCGAAGCAAGCAAATACCTGAATAAGTTCTCAAAGCTCTTCAGGAGGGTACTTAATAATTCGGATAAAAATCTGGTCACGATTGAGGATGAAAATGACGTGCTCGAACTCTATCTGGAGCTTGAACAGATGCGGTTTGAACAATCGTTCTCTTATGAAATTACCGTCGATAACGACCTGGAAGCGGAGGACATCATGCTGCCGTCTATGCTGTTGCAACCCTACGTCGAAAATGCGCTTTGGCACGGACTGATGCACAAGGACGGCGACCGGCAGCTTATCATCAGATATGAGCGCATTAATGACGATGTTTTCAGATGCCTCATCGATGACAATGGCATTGGCAGAAAAAGATCCCTGGAAATCAAAGAGTTTAACAGCAAAGGCAAAAGGCACAAATCAAAGGGGTTACAAATAGCGAAAGACAGACTTGATCTGCTTGAAAAGCAGGGGCAGCATGCATTGGTGCAAATAACAGATAAATATGATCTGCAAGGCAACGCGCAGGGCACTCTAGTAACAATCGAACTTTCTACTTTCTTAAATAATACCTAAAACGTTATGATAAAGGCACTAATAATCGATGATGAACAAAAGGCACGCAATGTGCTAGACCACTATCTGGCTAATTTTATCAAGGAAAAAATTGAAATCCGACATGCGGATTCGGTCAGGGAAGCACTCGATATTCTGGACAACTTTATGCCGGATATCGTTTTTTTGGATGTGGAAATGCCCCATCAAAACGGATTTGACTTTTTGTTGCTGCGCAAGAATCCGAGTTATGATATCATTTTCACGACAGCCTACAATCAATATGCGATCCAGGCGATCCGGTTCAGCGCGCTGGACTATCTGCTGAAACCTGTCGACCCCGAGGAACTTCAGGAATCGGTACAGAGGCATTTGGAAAAAGTCAGGCAAAAGTCGATGCAAACCAACCAGCAACTATACGATAATCTGGCCAAAAACATTGAAAAGAAAGAAATAAAGGATTTCAGGCTGGCGGTACCGTCGAGCGAAGGAGTCTACTTTTTTACGCTGGACGAAATACTTCGGCTGGAAGCAGACAAAAACTACACTTCTATCCATCTGATCGGAAAGAGGCCGTTTCTTTCCAGTAAAACACTCAAACATTTTGATGAAATGCTGAATGAATTCAATTTCATCCGCACGCATAAGTCGCACCTCGTCAATCCTAAATACATCAAGCAGGTTACCCACAATAACCAGTTCCTGCTGCTGACCGATGGGTCGAGAATTGAAATTTCCCGGCGAAAAAAGGAAACTGTGCAGCAGTACCTCAAGTTAAAATAGCGATCAACAGCACACCTGCTCTTTGAATAAAACCGACAATGTCTGTTCCGGGTCATCACAGAACCCGGCATGAACTTTTGAAGTCTGCAGCATGGTACTTCTGGTTGCGGTAAGCCAGCGAAACCGGGAAGCAAGCGGCAGCGCGCCTATCACACCACCGTCTTTTCTCCCGTGGCATATCTGCTTGAAAGCGAGCAGATATGCCCGTATCTCCACAGGGTCGGCAACGCAACTAAAAGCATTCAGCCTGGCTTCATCAAGTTCATATTTAACGTCCAGATACTGGCGGGCGGAGCAGTACAAAATAACCCCTACATTGATAAATTCCTCGCGCTCTACCCGAGGGACCAGCCGGAGCACTGCATACTCAAATAACTGCTTGTCTTGCATCTGCCGCTGCTTTTACAAATACTTCGGAATGGCGAAGCCTTTGGGTCAAAAATTGAATATAAGCTTCCCTATGCGCTTCTTCGGTTTCAAATGGAGCGTCTTTGAGTAGCCAGTCTCCGGGAATCAGCGAAACGATTTGACGGATCTCCTGCTCGTTTAAAATCGTTTTATAATATGCATCCACCGCGTCCAGCTCTGTCGCTTTCTTCAACAGAACATGATCTTTAGCCTGCAAAAACGGCCTGGCTGCCTGCAGCTCCCAATCCTGCCACGAATGATGAAAATACAATGAAGCCCCATGGTCTATCAGCCAAAGTTCTTTGTGCCAGATGAGCATATTCGTATTCCGTGCGGTGCGGTCTACATTCATTAAAAAACAGTCCAGCCAGACGATTTCGGAAGCAAGTTTTCCGTCGACCGTCGTCACGAGCGGATCGAACGTAATGGCGCCGGACAGGTAATGCATGGCGAGGTTCAACCCGACGCTTGCTTTCAAAAGGTCCTGGATTTCCTCGTCAGGTTCCGTCCTGCCGAATGCTTCATCCAGCTTGGCAAAAACAATCTCCGGCAAACGAAGTCCCAGCAGCCTGGCAATTTCTCCGCCGATCAGCTCGGCGATGAGGGCTTTCACACCCTGGCCTGCCCCTTTAAACTTCAATACATATAAAAAATCGTCATCTGCTTCCGCAATAGCAGGCAGAGAACCACCCTCCCTCAGCGGCATCAGATAGCGTATTACGTTGACCTCCCGAAGTGCAACTGGTCTTGTAATCATCGGTTACTTAAAATGATATATGAGCCAAGTTAGAAAAAATTTGATGGTATCAATCCTCGTTTGAATTTAACTGTACCGGTTTTCAAAATAGTTTGTCAAAAATCTTGAATTTTTTTTGCAAATGGATTTTTTCCATTTCCTTTGTAGAAGTAATTGTAAAACATTACGTATACCCTACTCTATACTTGAAACATTTTTACCTTAAATGCACTTGCAGGCTCACCCTGCTTGTAGCGACTCTCTGTGCTCAAATTTCTGTGGCGCAACCCGATGGTGCTGTATATGCCACGGAAACACCTGTTCCAGGTACGGATGGCGGATCAGTAGCCAATCCGGCTAATGCCGCGAATAGCTCTAAAAATTCCGCCGCCGAACTAACTGCTTCCAAAGCATTATTGGGTAGTGCAACATCGTGCTCGCTGCAACTCTTTTTTACCAGTACGGTAAACTATGGAGCTGCAAATCCCAAGACAGTTTACTTTCGGATCAATTCGAATTCAAGTGCCTATGCGAATGGCGCGATCACGATCACGGCCCATAACAGCCAGGGGAATTCGGTTGGTCTCGTCGGAACTGGCTACAAAACTTACTATGCGCCAGATGGTTACATTTTAATCGGAGTCACGCCGTCTGCCAGTTTTAAGTCGGTCAAACTGACTGTTGCTTCGCCTGTTCTTGCAGGAACATACAGTGCAAACGTTTATTTCGCATTCTACGGACCGGGCGCGTCCAACTCGTCGAATCCATACCCGTTTAATGCGGCGGATTGCGGCAGGCCCAATGGAACCAGTATCGGCTATTCGGATATCATTCTGACAGCTTTTGACGTGTCGACTCCGGCGGGGGCAATCGATGAAAACCTTGACTCGAAGTCGTCATTCGTTTCCAATGGGCTACCACTTTTCGGCGGGCATATCAAACAAACATTCTACTTCAATGGTAAATCAAATCCGGATGATGTGGTGCGGCTTACACTGTCGCAGGGCGGCTCTTTTCTAAAAGTCAATCTCGGATCCAGCCTTACACTGCGCGCCTACAATGGTGAAAATGAAGTGGGTACAGTAAAGGTGCTTGAATCTGTTTTAGACGCTGCGCTGCTTACTTCTTTCGCAAACAACAGCAATATCACCTTTTATTTTGTCCCCAAAAGCGCGGACGGAAGCTCATTTGTCTTCGACCGCATTGAGCTGGACCTCAATATTGCATTGCTAGGGCTCGGTTTGGGAGCAAACGGAATCAATGTTCACGACGTGCGACGGGTGCCGGACGGTATCAATGCGCCAGATGTGGTTGCCTGCACAAATCTGGGTGAGATCACGCTGTCTGCCCAGGCACTGCAAGCCAGTATCAACGGCATCGGAAACTTTAAATACGCCTGGTATTCGGAGCAAAATGACGGCAATTTGCTGTCGGTGAATGCCACACTGCCTCTTTTAGGTCTTACAACCACCGGCAAAAAAACATACTATGTTGAAGCCGCAAAATCGGGTGACGGATGCACAGCTTCACCAAGAAAAAAAGTAACAGTCAATGTTCAAACTGCCCCTGCTTCCCCCAGCGCAGAATTAAATCCCTGAATACCAAAACAATACCCCCTCATATCTCTATCAGTAGTTCATTTTTAACAAAAACAATTCATGAAAAAGACTATTACCTCCTTTGCAGTGTTTGCCCTTCTTGCTTTCGCTCAAATCGCAACTGCGCAAACCACCCCTGAACCAATCAATTTCTACGTAACAAATGGTGAAGAATTTACGCTGACACCGCAGGGCGATAACAGCGCCTCCAAGCTATTCTGGCGCATTGACGGTGCATTAACAGAAATTCTCGGAAATGTGGCCGGCGGTGCATTGAAGAAAACCTTCTCGGATGCGACCACTGGAATTACAACACACACAATCAAGCTGAGCGTTATCGCCGATTTGCTGGCAGGTTGCGAGTCTGATCCTGTTGAATACAATATTATTGTACTCCCGAAATTGCAGGTAACATTGCAGATCCCGACCAAAACCAATTTTTGCGTGGGCGCTGATATCGATCTGACCCTGAATGCTTCGTTCGCAACGCCTGTCAGCAACCTGGCTCAATACGGTATCGAACTTCCGTTTGAATGGTCGACAGAAGATGGGACGATCCTTTCGGAAACCGGTAGTGCGTTGAAAGTTGTGGAAGCCGGGCTGTACAAATGTATTGCCAAATATAAGCTTCCGGTGGAAGGAGTACTTATTCCAACGGCTACAAGCCTGGCAACAAACATCATTACCGGTACTTCCCAGCAGATCCAGAAAAACCTGCCACTTCCAAAAGTCCCGGTTATTACGCTTTTCTAATTCAGTTCTCCTGAATCAATACATACGATGCGCTTTAACCTAATCGTTTGGATGCTTCTGCTACCTGGCTTTGCTTTCGGGCAAGGTCAGACCAGAGAAGTCTCCATGTGTAAATCTACGTCTATTCGGCTCAGAGCTGAGTCTTCAGGCGCACATCACTATGAGTGGTATCGTAACAATGAGCTGGTTATTGGTTCATCTGCCCACGAACTGGTTGTAAGTGAAGAAGGGACTTACAATGCTTTCGGCGTGAATGAAGACGGTTGCTTATCGCTGGAATCTATCAAAATCATCGTTAAGCATCACAAGCCAACTGCAGTTGACGATATAGCGATCTGCAAAAAAAATATCCCTGTGATAATCGATGCTCTGGGAAACGACGTCGCTGTTTGTACTGCATTGGACGCCGGTTCGCTGGTGGTACTACAGCAGCCCGCAAATGGTGCAGTAACCACGTCGGAAGGAAAATTCGTATTCACCCCCGCTACCGGCTTTGTGGGCGATGTCTCGTTTAATTATACATTCAAAGATAAATCCGGTCTTACGTCGAATGCGGGAACGGTCAGGGTTCAAATCAATACTGATCCACTTCCGGTGGTCCTCACATTTTTTGAAGCCAGCAAACGTGAGTCGCTTGCTGATCTGGAATGGGCTACATCGCAGGAAGCAAACAGTGATTACTTTGAGGTGCAACGGGCCAGTGATATGCTTCACTGGACTGAAATCGCAAGGATCAGGGCTGCCATCGAAAGTGACGATGCGCGCACCTACGGCTACACGGACAGCCTGCCGGAATCCGGGATCAACTACTACCGGTTGAAAATGGTGGATCGCGACGGATCGTTTGCGTATAGTAAAATACGTTCAATACATTTTACAGAATTCTCGTGGGCAGAAGTGTACCCGAATCCGGTCGAGGATATTCTACAAATTATAGTCCGCAACAAAAAGATAAGGAACATCAGGCTGATCAGTAACGACGGGATTGTCCGCCTCTCCAGACAGGTGACTGACCCGGCGTTTACGATCAGTATGAAACAATATCCCACCGGAATGTACTACATCCATTTTGAGCAGGAAGACGGTGCGGTCAAGATTTTCAAGTTGATGCATAATTAATGACAAATCCCGGCTTTTGGCCGGGATCTGCATTTTCAAATCGTTTGTCTAGACGTTGGTAAGCACAATTTTACCAAACTGCTTTCCTTCGTGCATGTAGTCAACCGCATCCTGGGCGTGGGCCAGGTGTGGATATACCTTGTCGAGGATCGGTTTGATATGGTGCTTTTCCGTGTATTCCAGCATGTCTTTAAAATCCTGCAACGTTCCCATTGTTGTTCCCAAAATTGAAAGGTTACGCCAGAAAATTTTGTTCGGCACTATATTGCCGATCACACCATCGGTGCCGCCAAAAAATACGATCCTGCCACCGGGCCGCGCTGCCTCAATCAGACTGCCAAATCCTTTGCCTGATGCGCTGTCGACAATCACGTCAAAACCGCCCGTTTCATTTTTGGCAGTATGAAACCAGTCTTCTTCCTTATAATTATAACCTGCGACGGCACCGAGTGCCTTTGCCCGATCAATTTTTTCCGATGAACTGGACGTGACATAAACCTGCGCCCCTGCCGCAATCGCATATTGAAGCGCCAGTAAAGCAGTTCCGGCACCAATTCCGGTAACAAGCACCTTCTCGCCCCTTTTGACCGCCGCCCTGGTAAATAACGCACGATAAGTTGTAATCCCGGCCAGCGGCAAAGCGGCCGCCTCTTCATCCGTTAAATGCGCAGGCTTCAAATGCACATATTTTTCATCAACGGCAATATATTCCGAAAAAGTGCCGGGCTCGGGATTTCCGAGGATTTTGAAATCGTTTCCGAATGCGGCCGGATCGTCGCCCCAATCGTGGCTGGGATTAATGATCACTTTTTTGCCGAGCCAATTCCCTTCCACCCTCTCCCCTACCTTCGTAACGGTTCCCAGTCCGTCGGAGCCCAGGATCAGGCCGGATTTCGGCCCGGCATATTTCCCCTTTTGTATCCACACATCGCGGTGATTCAATGCGGAGTAGGCAAGTTTAATGAGTACCTGGTGTGCTTTTGGCTCGGGCATTTCTACCTCTTTAATAATCAGCGGCTGGTTCGTATCTGTCAGGAATACTGCTTTCATGATTTCTTTTTGTTTAATTGACAATGCAAATTTGTACCGTTTGCAACTTACTTTTACAGTATAAATTTTCTCTTATCCGGTATATTCTTGCAAATATGCGTGAAACCTTGCACGAACCATTTGAAATCGTCTACAAAGAACTTGACGAATGTCCAAAGTCTGAACATCAGCATAATTTCTTTGAACTAGTTTACATTCTGGACGGCACCGGTACCCAGATCATCAACCAGCATACATTCCGGTACCATCCCGGCCACATGTTCCTGCTAACCCCGGAAGACACCCATAGTTTTGATATTGACACGACCACCAGGTTCTTTTTTATTAAATTCAATGATTTTTATATTAAAAAGAATGCCGCTTTTCTCTCTGATCCCGAACGTGGCGTACTCTTGCGACGGCTTGAATTTATACTGCAGAATGCCAACCACCAGCCGGGCTGCATATTAAAGAATCAAACAGACAAATCCATTGTGAAGCCGCTGGTTGAAGCTGTAATCAGGGAATATGTGAACCGCGACCTCTATAACCGGGACCTGATACGGCAGTACGTCAATACGATACTCATTCTTGTTGCGCGGAATATTGCCATGTTTTTACCAAATCGGGTGAGTGAGCATACTGAGGAAAAGGCGCTTGACATTGTACAATATATACAGCAGCATATTTATGATCCCGAAAAAATCAAAGCCGCGGTCATCAGCGACCATTTCGGGATTTCCCAATCCTACCTCGGCCGGTACTTTAAAAAACAAACTAATGAGACAATGCAGGAATATATTGTGAATTGTCGCCTCAAACTAATAGAAACCAGGCTCTTGCATAGTGAAATGCGAATAAATGAAATCGCTGCAGAACTGTCTTTCACAGATGAAAGCCATTTGAACCGGTTTTTCAAAAAGGCAAAAGGTATGAGCTTGGGGGAATTCAGAAGAAAAAACCGCAGACCGGCTTTGGCTTAACCATGCTTGGAATGGATTTTGAAGGGCAGTTAACATCTTCAATTTAAATACAGCAATTATGAAAGCGTTTTCAATCCTGCTCGCCCTGCTTTTTGTCATTCCGGCATTGTCTTACGCGCAAACTACGGAAAGGAAGAAATCGGCCAGGGAATACCGAAAGAGAACATCCAGCACAAGGTCAACCACAGACACGTCCGACGTTTCCGCCATATTAAAAGATTCCTCCAATGCAGAAACCGGACCTATTTTGAACGACAATGGAAGTGTGAATTCCACCGGCACGATTGATGGTCGCAGCAGCACTGGCCGTCCGGACGCAGATACGACCGGTTCATATTCTGTTAAAAAGAGAAAAACAACGATCAAGGCTGTGCCAGGAGGTTCGAGAAAGCAGCAACGGCCATAAAATACAGTCGGATGTCATGACCATGCTAGGGAATGTTGTTTGCCTCAGCGATCTGTTTGACTGCTTCCAAAGCTGCATTCCAGCCTTGAGATACTTCACGATATTGTTTCTCTGTTACCGCATACATAATCTCTTCACGTGCCTGCAACAAAGTGCTACCCTGCTTTTCATGAAAATGATAGGTGATTACAGCAGTCTGTTCTTTTGAATTGCAATCATTCAGCAGGTCGTGCCTGATCATTTTGCCTGGTACCAGGTCCAAAATTTTCCCATTTGTGTACATCCTGCCGTCTAGTCCTTTCCAGCCGAAAGCGCTTCCTGTCTTCCAGTCAGTAACATATTCCCCGCCCATCTGCCTGGTAAGCCGGGCATTGGTAAAAACCTGCCAAACTATTTCAGGTTTTACATGAATCATAATGGATTTTTCAACAATGCGGTGAATCATGGTTTGCAAAAGTTATGACGAAAAACGCAGCCCGGCTTCCTCCAATGCTTTCCTAAGTGCTGGAATGGACGCAGGTCCCATCCCGTGCAATTTCAGCACCTCTTTTTCAGATAACTTACTCAATGCTTCCAGAGACAAAATTCCGTGATGCTCCAACGCCCGCCTCGCCGGCCCGCTCAACCTGGATAGGAACCCGCTCTCTGGCCTGCTTTCAGCCTCACATATGGGGCAGGTAGGGCAATCCGTACTTTTGTAAAATTTATGTCCGTTAGGGCATACCTTTAAGCTTTTCTTACTAGCCATTTTGCGCGGTTCGGGTTGTTTTATAGTGAATTAAATTGGCGCCAGAGCTGAATGGAATCGTTTTAATGTACTCCATTATATAATCCTCTTCCAGCCTCACTTTTTCAAATAACCTCTTCCCCTTTCCGGCAAGGATCGGCTGAATCGCGATATAGTATTCGTCTATCAGTTTCAGGCTGGTCAGTTCATCCACAATAGAAGGACTCCCCAGCACTAATATATCTCTCCCCGGCTCATTTTTTAAGGCCAGGATATGTTCCTCATCGATTACATGGATCGTTCTGGTATTATTCCACGGTCTCTCAACCGTTGATCGTGTAAAAACAACTTTTTCAACCTGATCGATCAGGTTAGCAAATTCCAGCATTTCGCCTCCATAACTCTGCTTTTTCAAAACCGGCGGCCAGAAGCTTTCGAAAAGCTCATATGTAACCCTACCGAACAGTATCTGGTCACAATTGCGGGCAAGCGCATTCACAAACCGGAGTAGTTCTTCATCCGCCACCGAGCTTTCATGACTGCAAAATCCATCCGGCGTTACGTTGATTGAAACGATAATCCTTCTCATCACAAATTCGTAAGATAGCCATACAAATTTACCCGGCTCAACCTTCAAAGCGAAGGCGAAATGAGACATAAGAAAGGGGGAATCAGGACTAAATAGGGAGAAAAAAAATCCCCTGGCCTTTGTGAAGGACAGGGGTAAGAAGTTAAACAAACGTTGAGTAAAAATTTCTTTCTATTGCTATTGCGATCTTTTACAAATGTTACTACAAAATTTGCAAAAAGGCTAGCAGCATTTACACAACATTTCAAAAAAAATTACGTTCTATTCGATCGGCAACATTAAAAGTCGGCATTGTACAATTACTACCCTTTTTACTTTTTTTGCTGAGAAAGAAATGTTACCAGCGACGCAAATTCCTCATAAGACAGTTCGTTAGCCAGACCGGAAGGCATCATCGAATTTTCCAGCTCCTTGCGAGAAGTGATGTCCGACATCTTGAATGTGTAAACCGCACCGGTAATGTCGCGCAGCACCAGCTTCTCAGCCGATTCCTCCGAAACAAAACCCATATAACTCTGATCCGCTTTCGTAGTAATCAACACTGAAGCGAAACCTTGCGAGATAGACGCATTGGGTTTCAGGATCGACTCGGCGATCTGCTCCCTGTTCATAATCGAGCCGACCTGGCCCATGTATGGACCTTTCAACGGCCCGTTCTTATTGACGCTATGGCAGGCCACGCAACCCTGCTTGGTGAAAAGCGTTTTCCCAACTGCCGGATCTCCCGGAATTTTCGCGATGGCGAGCATCACATCTTCGATTGAGTTTTCGCCGATCTGCCCTTTCTTGTTGCTGATCTTGCTCAGGTCGATTTTCAGTTCCTGCTTTTCAACAATGATATCCTCCCCGCCAAACTCATCAATGCCCATGCGCTGGCGACCATTCAGATCAGCATAAAACTTCTTCCCATTTTCATCCGCCTTCGTCCATTGCTGCATGAGGAAGCTTTTAATTTCATCGGAAGATTCCCAGGTGATTGCTTTATAGTAGGGTCCATGCGTATCCGGCCTCGTACTCCACCACCATGAGCCATCATATGGTGCTTCTTTTTTGTGCAATCTGCCCAAAGTAGTCAGGATTTGCCCCTTCAATTTTTCGTCTGTGGCCTTTCCGAAAGCCTGTATCAGTCCGGAAACAGCCCTGGGATCGTGCATATAACGCAGCGCCCAGAGAGCAATAGTCGAATTTTCGGTACCGACAGCTTTTACACACGCCTCCACCGCGTTGATCGCTACAAGTGATCTTACTGCGACATGCGCAGGAACAATCGCCGAATTCGGAGTCGCATGCGGGCCTTCTGTTCCCTTGGCCGGAGATACAAATGAAGCTGGCACTTTAACTTCCAGCAAAGATTGGGCAGCTTCAGTGCGACCCAGTCTTCCCAACCCGACCGTCGCCGCAACTTGTACGCGCGCAGACATATCTTTCATCCCTTTCAGGAACGGTTCAATAGGTACCTGACCGATAATCGGCTTTCTGTCGGCCAGGGCGCGCAATGTGAACTCCCGCACGTCGCTTTCGTCGGACAGTTTAACCAGATTACTGATCCCTTCCTTGCCGGAAGCTTGGGCATAAGTAAAAATACCAGCGACGCGGACATACAAGGGAAGGCTTTTATCTTCGGCCACTTTCCAGGAAAGTTTTGCCGCCTCTTTCGGAAACCGGGCCAAAAGCTCCTGCTGCCCCGCAAGCCGCTGTACCGCGCTTTCAGATTTCAGTAGCGCCGCTAATTCCTTTGCTGACGATTTTTTTACATCTTTAAAAGCCCTGTATGTCCAGTTTTTGGGAACCGCTCTCACTACAAATCCTTTATTGGGGTTTCCCGAATATCCGGCACCATCCCAGGCTGCCATGTAAACGCGCCCGGAAGCATCGATATCCAGATCCGTAACCTGTGCCAGCTTGACAAATTCTTCTTCCTTCTGATCAAAAGTGGCTGCGTCGGGTGTTAGTCGGTGCACATATACCTGGCTTCTGCCCCAGTCGGCCATCATCGGCACGCGGTTGTACTTGGCTGGCCAGGTAGGATCGTCCATAAATAGGGAGCCTGTCCCTGAACCACCACCCAGATCAATGAGTGCGGGGATAATTTCTTCGGTGAAATTTTTAAAAAGGACCGGATACCCATATTCGCCGGATTGTATCTGGTTGCTGAAACGGATATTCCATCCTCCGCCGTCATTGGTATTGTCCCTTGTGAAAATATTCATATAAGGGTCAATCGCGACATCATAAATATTACGCATGCCGTGTGTGTACACTTCCATTTCTGTACCGTCGGGGCGCACGCGAACGATTCCCCCGCCAAGTTGTGTCAGTTTTTTGCCCGAACGGTCCACTGCATCGTGAAAGCCGAAGTCTCCTACTGCAATATAAATCCAGCCATCGATGCCCAGTCGTATTCCGTTGGTAGCGTGATCGGTGCCACGGCTTTGCAGGAATTTTGGTGAGCTGACGCCCTGAATCAATGGTTTCGAGGGGCCATCGGCCACACCGTCATGGTTCTTATCTTCAAAAACCACCAGATCCATTCCCGAAGCCTTCCCGGTTTCTTTGGAGAATGTTGTATGCAGTACAAAAAGCTGGTCCCCCTGGGAAATAATCCCGCGCGGGTCATCCACTTTGGCGAAAGTAGTATGCTGATCCACTTTGCCGTCATGATCAGTATCGACAAGGCGGACAATACTCCCTTTACCTGGATCTTTACCTAACGAGCCGATCATATCCACTCCAACGTATACCTCACCGGTAGGAGCAACTGCAAGACATGCCGGGCTTGGTGTCAGGTCCGGGCCTGCGAAATGGGTTACGTTGAGTTCTGCCGGCCAGCTTGCCGCATTGGGCAGCGTGTCCGCTTTCATTAACACCCTGCCGGGTTCCTGTTCAGGTGAGTGCTGCAAATCGAGGCTGTTCCAACCCAAAAGCAAAAATGCAGACAGCACACTCAAATAAATTTTTAACATAAGGATTTAAGGGTAAAATCCGGCAACCGCCGGAGGTACGGTAAATTTTGGCCTGCTAAATAAACGATAAAAATCATTTGTCTGACGACATTGAATAGCAAAATGAAGTTTTCCGGATCTATATAAGACTGTTCATCGATATGTAGCTCGTATGCAGCTGTTTGTATTGTTACCAACAACGTACGATATGCAAAGCAAAAGCCGGTGACAACACCGGCTTCGGCTCGCACACCGGCTTCGGCTCGTACACCGGCCTCGGCTAGCATACCGGCTTCGGTTTAAACACCGGCTTCTAGTTCAAAACTGGCTTGACTATAAAGTCTACGCAATCATTCCATGCGGATCTATCACAAATTTCTTTGCAGCTCCTTTATCAAAGTCCCGATAACCTCTCGGTGCATCCTGCAGCGTGATGACTTCCACATTCACGGCTTTTGCAATTTTGATTTTATCGAACAAAATAGCGTTCATCAACTGGCGGTGGTATTTCATAACCGGGCATTGACCAGTATAAAATGAATGCGATTTGGCCCATCCAAGCCCGATCCGTATGCTCAGACTACCCTCCTGGGCCGCTTTGTCTTTTGCACCGGGATCGCCGGTCACATAAAGCCCTGGAATGCCGATAGCACCGCCGGCGCGGGTCACCGCCATAGCAGTGTTGAGCACAGTGGCCGGCCGCTCCTCCGAGGCATGTGCGCCGTGGCCGCGTGCTTCGAAACCGACGCAATCAACAAAACAATCGACCTCAGGAACACCGACAATAGCTTCAATCGCCTGTTCCAAAGGCGTATCCTTAGTCAAATCAATTACTTCACAACCAAAACTTTTAGCCTGATCAAGCCTTTCCTGGATCATATCACCGACAATTACTACTGCGGCCCCCAGCAAATGACAGGAAGCTGCACAAGCCAGTCCCACAGGTCCGGCCCCTGCCACGTATACGATCGAGCCAGGCCCAACGCCGGCTGTTACAGCGCCATGAAAACCCGTCGGAAAAATATCTGATAACAGGGTAAGGTCTTTGATGTAAGACATTCCCTGATCTTTATCCGGAAATTTCAACAAATTGAAATCGGCGTAAGGCACCATCACGTATTCAGCTTGTCCTCCTACCCAGCCACCCATATCTACGTAACCGTAAGCAGCGCCCGGGCGTGACGGATTCACATTAAGGCAAATACCGGTCCTTCCTTCCTTGCAATTCCGGCAGCGGCCACAGGCGATATTAAATGGCACCGATACGAGATCGCCTTGTTTGATAAACTCTACATCCCTACCTGCTTCAACAACGATCCCTGTAATCTCATGCCCAAGCACAAGCCCGGCCGGAGCCGTAGTACGCCCCCTGACCATATGCTGATCACTGCCGCAAATGTTGGTGGAAACGATCTTTAGGATTACCCCATGCTCACACTTGCGGTCTCCGATTGCGAGTTTGGGATACTCAATTTCCTGTACCTCAACTTCGCCTGGCCTGATGTAAGCAACTCCATGATTCTGACACATAAAAGTAAATTTTAAGGGTTAGTGACAAATGGACTCATTCTCGAATAATTAAAACATATTCTTTTAATTATTTAAATTTAAACCATCTACCCGCCTCTTTATACTCTTACTTTCTTTTAAAAAACAGGGGAGCCGACGCTTGCGCTAACCAATTTTAACCGCCAAAATAATCCCCGTAGCCCACACTTGTTTAGTTAATACCAGATCATTCCGGCTATCCAGGTAAGCGATCAGATTTTTGGCTTTCTCATCGTGTCCATCAGGCCAGTTGGGCTGAGGCATCATATCATCGATAATATAAAAACCTCCCGGTTTGAGCATATTCAATGCTTCATCAAGCATGAGATATTTACCGTGCCAGGTGTCGGCAAAAATATAATCGAACTTTTCCGGGCTATTTGCGGAAAGCCAGTCAGCTCCGTCGGCATGCACCAGGGACACCCTTGGGTCCTGTCCCAGATAGTGCGCTGCTATCCTCAGAAAGTCCGCGTCATTGTCAACCGAAATAAGTACTGAATCTTCGTCCATACCGTCCAAAATCCATGAGGTAGACAGCCCCGTACCAGTACCCAGTTCCAGAAAGCGCCCGCCGGGTTTGGAGGCGGCCAGGGTTTTTAAGAGAGAGCAGGTATGAATGTCGGACGCCATTGTAAAACCCGATAATCTGGTTTGCTCGTCAATAGCCGAATAAGCTTTGGGAAAAGGCTGTAAAATATCTTGCGTCATTTCTGGATAATTGGTTGTGGATACTGCTGTGAAAATAGCCCGTCCCGCTTTACGGGCAATGAATAGATATAAAAAAACTCATCTCATTTACCGCTTAATAAGAATAAACCGCAATTAACCACAGGATACAAAGGAGGCGGCTTTCCTTTGCCTACTTTTGCCGATGCCAGCAATTGGCAAAAATCAATCTTACCAACGTTAACATCTCCATTTATGAGAACAAAATTTCTAAAACCCCTTGCCGCATTCTTACTATTCGCTTCTGCTGTTGTATCCTGTACCGATCACGAAGTACCGATTCCTGAACCTACTCAATTCGCTGTATCCAACGTGGTGGCTGGCCTGCGGGCACCGATCGGGATGGACAAAGACAATCGGGGCAATTTGTGGGTTTCTGAAATCGGCACGGGGAAAAATGACGGTGCGATTGTAATGATTTCGCCCAACGGTACCAAAACAACATTCGTAAGTGGCTTCACCTCGATAGGCAGCGATGAGGCTGGCGTTGAAGGTATCAGTCACGTGATGTTCCACGATGCCAAGCTGTATATCCTCCACGGTATTGACGGAAAACTTTTTATCACAGACGTTTCCGGTTTCAATGCCGGAGATCCTGAAAGAAAAATGTCCGATCTGATCGTTCATGAATATGGACAGGAGATCAGAAAAATCAAACCTACAAAGGATAACAATTCCAACCTTTACGCGATGACGGTTGGCCCTGACGGTAACATGTATATGGTTGACGCGGGAGCTAACGCAGTGATTAAACGCGACAACAATACTGGTGACATCAGCGTTTTTGCACCGCTTCCCGAAGTAGGGACCGGCCCGATCGTAGATGCAGTGCCAACCGGAATTGTATTCGATGGAAATAAATTCCTGATCAGTACATTATCTGGCGGGCCTTTTGTCAAAAACAGCGCGAAGATCTTTGCGGTGGACATGAAAGGTGAAGTAAGCGTTCACGCAGAAAATTTCACCACGCTGACATCCATTGCGCTGACCGCCAACAACAAACCACTTGTGATCAAATTTGCCGATTTCGATAAAGGATTTAAACCTTTCACAGGCGCTGTCCTGAATGAACAAGGCAAAGAACTGCTAGGCGGTATCATGATGCCTACCGACATTAAACGTACCGGCGAACGGGAGTTCTATTTGCTGAGCATGCCCCTTGGAACAGTACAAAAACTGACTTATTGATCAGAATTACATACTGGTTTGAAAAGCGCCGCCTGAAAGGGGCGGCGCTTTTTTTATAACAGCGGTCCCTCCCGTTATTGGGTCTCTTTGGGATTAACAACTTCATGAGGCGCATCTTCCGGCATTTTATCGCCCAGCAATTTCCCCCAGGGTTTCAATTCATCGATCCGGTCGAAGATAATTTTCAATACAGCAACGATTGGGATAGACAGGAACATACCACTTACCCCCCACAATGTCCCGCCGAGTAATACTATCAGTATGGAAACCAATGCGTTGACTGAAACCTTAGAGGAAACAACACGCGGAACAATGATGTTATTATCAACAAACTGGATCAGTGTATAGGCTGCAAATATCAGCAGCGGCGTTGTAAATCCATCTTTGGTAATAAAAGACATCAGCACGGGCAGCGCAATCGCGATCACCCCGCCTATGTAAGGTATCAGATTCAGGATTGCCCCGATTACGCCCAGCAGTACCGCATATTTTACACCTAAAATCAGTAATGCAGTTGAATTGAGCGCCGCTATAATTGACATTTCGATCATCAATCCCACAATATAGCTCTGCACTGCACCTTTCGTTTCTTTCAGGATATCGGCTACCTGCTCTGAGTTGTCTTCATCAAAAACCTCGTAGATAAAGTTCAGGATCAGCGGCTTATAATATAGTAACAAGAATACATAAAGCGGGATCAGTACAAAAAAGCTGAGTATCCCAAATACTGTATTCAACGTTTTGCCCAGGTAGGTCCGGCTGCTGTTTACGGCTTCGTTCAGCACACTCATCTGCTTCTGAGTCGACATTCCAAAGGTAGATGAAAGCCAGGCTTGCAGGTCATGCAGCAATGCCATCGTTTTCTTTTCAAGCTGCGGCAACATTTCTCCAAACTGAACAATCTGCGAAGACAAAAAGAACATAATCCCGGCCACGACCAGAAAGGCTGCCAGGATAGTCAGCACGATTGCCAGTATTTTGTTGACGTTCCACTTTTGAAGCCGGTTATAAACCGGGTTGAGTAAGATCGCAATTAACCCTGCAAATGCGAAAGGGACTATGATGTCCTGCAAAAGCGCGAGTATGTAAACAATCAGATAAAGCCCGATCAGGATCATCGGTGCTTTGATATAAAACGGATAATCGGGCCGGGCTTTGATCCAGTTTAGCTGATCCGCCGGCTGGTCGTCCTTGTGACTTTTAAAAAATAATCCCATACTGTTCGGTGTAGTGAAATGCTGATGCAACGATCCTCTCGCCTAACGCGGTGGCGCGGCCAGCGTGGCCCGGCCAACGTGGCGCGGCCAGCGTGGCCCGGCTTTTTTAAGATGACTGCCATCTGTTAATGTATAATAAGCATGCCATGCCAGAAGGTCCGTCCATTGTGATTTTGAAAGAAGCGATCGATGCGCTTCATCTGAAAGGAAAGGTGATCCGGCATGCCGAAGGTAATGCCAAAATCGACCTGGACCGGCTGATCAACCAGCAAATCACAGATTTCAGGTCGTGGGGAAAACATTTCCTGATCTGCTTTCCGGATTTTACTTTGCGCATTCATTTCATGCTTTTCGGCAGTTATCTGATCAACGCGCAAAAGAAAACACTTCCCCGGTTGACACTGATTTTTGATAAGGACGAACTGAATTTCTACGCATGCTCTGTCCAGATACTCGACCAGCCCGCTGACCAGCTTTACGACTGGCGCGGGGATATTATGGCGAACAAATGGGATGCTAAACTCGCATTGAAAAAGCTGCACGAAAATCCCAAAATGCTGGCCTGCGACGCATTGCTGGACCAGCATATCTTTTCGGGAAGTGGCAATATCATCAAAAACGAAGTCCTGTTCCGCACACGCGTTCATCCGATGAGCCACATCGGCGCGATACCCGACGACAAGCTGAAAGAGCTCGTCAACGAAACGCGTAATTATGCTTTCGACTTTTTAAAGTGGAAAAAGGAAAATACTTTGAAAAAGCACTGGCTGGCACACACCAAAAAGAGCTGCCCCAGGTGCAACATTCCCTTTCACAAAGAATACCTGGGAAAATCGAAACGCAGGAGCTATTTCTGTGAGAGTTGCCAGGAGCGTTTTTTACTCGAGACCATTTGATTAACATGCGTTAACCACAACCGTTTGCCATCAACATTCCAGTGTCCATCGCTTTTATGAAACCATTCCGGATGATGAAGCAGCTCGTCGTTCAAATTTAAAAGCGGGACTTTCAAGTGTCGATTCTCAGATATACGTGTGATCTGATTATTGTGAGGAAGTCTGTTGGGTTCACAAACAGTCACTTTGTTTGGGATAAAGCAAAAGTACACTTCGGAAAACCCGGCATGAATGTAGTGCGAACGGATAAGGTTCATATTAATTACAACACTGTCAATGTCGGAATCGGTTAATTGATTATAGGGGGAAAGGGGGCTGCGGGAACTTGCTTCGATTTCATAAAACAAAAACGCGCGATCCTGTGATATCAATGACCCTGGATGGGTACGGCCAAAAAGTGACAACATTAGATCGGCTTTGATTTCTTTGACTTTCAAAGCGAGACTCGAGTTGAAAAGTATAAATTCCAGCCGCTGGTTAATTTCCTTATTCAACTTGTTTTCCCAAAAAGAACTCACCTGCCTCACTTGTTCTTTGGCTGCTCGTTTGCTCTTCCCGCGTATCTGAAAACCCTTGTCTATATAAAGGCTGGCATAATCCTTCCGAAGCCGCTCCTGGATGGTACGTTCAATCACTTCGATTACCAGGATTGACTCCACCGACGAATCGAGGCTGACCGTATCAACATGTGTCCCCAGCCAAATGTGGTAATTATGCCTGCCGGCGTAAAAGCTTGTGTCCATTGTCGTGAAGCTATCGCCTATCGTGTAAACGTCGACCGATTGTGAACGACTCTTAGGCTTGTCGCTTTCAAGCAGATCATCGGCTTCGCTCCAATCCAATTCTTTAAATTGTTCCAGATTGGTGATGTTGTACAAGTCGCCGAAGCGATATTGATCAGGAATAAAACCACGAGCGTACAACTTTCGCTGCAAACGCTCGGATAAGCCTGCTGCTAACACCAGAGCCGAAAATATCAGAAGGAATGCACGCGTACTTTTAAGCAGGAATTTCATAGCTTAAAACTGAAAATAGATGAACTGATTGCTGCCAAATACACCCCACAAATAGCATATCAAAGTGGCCATTCCCAATGCAGGCCAGAACCTCCAACCCGCGGGCACGAATTCAGGCGACAGGTATTCCTTCAAAAACAATACTATTATTAAGAAAAAGCAAAATATCGATTCACTATTGCTCAGGGGCAGTTGGGGGAGACTCCAATTCGCTGGCGTGGCAATCGTACGTATAATCAGGAGGGCGTCATCGGTACTGTGGGCCCGAAAGAATATCCAGGCGAGTGTCACCACCAGGAAGGTCCAGGCGACCCGGAAGACGTCAGGAATGGATGAAATTCCTGGTATCCGAATCTGTGAGGCAACGAGCAATAAGCCGTGGAACGCTCCCCAGATGACAAATTTCCAGTCAGCTCCATGCCAAAGGCCACTCAGCAGGAAAACAAACATCAGGTTAAACCATGTCCGAAAACGCCCCTGACGATTTCCGCCAAGTGGAATGTATACATAGTCGCGGAACCAGGTGGAAAGGGATATATGCCATCGTTGCCAGAATTCGGCGACAGACTTTGAGAAGTACGGTGAGCGAAAATTAACCATTAGTTTGTAGCCCATTGTCCGAGCCGATCCCAGGGCGATGTCGGAATAGCCGGAGAAGTCGCAATAAATCTGGATGCTGTAAAAGGCGGCTGCAATGGCCAGGTTGGCAGCATTTTGTGTTCCGGGAGTAGCGAATACCGGATCAGTGATTAATGCCAGGCGGTCTGCTATAACGACTTTTTTAAACATACCCCAGGCAATCAGCCACAATCCATGACGGATATTCTCCCAATCGAACGTAATGTGCTGACGGAATTGACCCAATACATTCTGTGGCCGCTCGATAGGACCTGCCACGAGTTGCGGATAAAACAGCACATATAGGGCGTAAATACCAAAATGACGCTCTGCCCGCTGGTTGCCGCGATACACTTCAATCGTATAGCTCATGGATTGAAATGTGTGAAACGACAAGCCAATGGGAAGTAAAAGGCCAGGATATGACCCATCCATCGTACCTGGCTGATAATCGATCCCGCCGGCTCTCAACAGAAGCGCTATATTCTCATTGAGAAAATCATAATATTTGAAAAAAGCCAAAAAAGCGATGTTGGCAACAATACTGGCGGCAAGCATAACGGTCCGCCACATTCCTGAAAGCTTCTCAATACAAATGCCTGCAAAGTAGTCGAAGAGGATGATCGTGCCTAGAATGAGCAGGTAGGCAGGAATGAATGACGCATAAAAATAGGCGCTGGCCGTCAGGAGTAAAACCCAACGCCAGCGCCCGACAAGCGTGTAATACGCAGTAGTTGTGAAAATAAAAAAGATGAGAAAATGGAGAGAATTGAAAACCATTGGAAGCCGGAATTTAAAAGCCGACTAAACAAAGCATCAAAATGCTCAGCTCGACAACTCTTTTTTCCTGAGGCTCACCACGTTTATTGAAAGGCGGATCACTCCCCTGCCCACTTTCTGCTACTTTCCATCTATCCTACCAACCTGCATTCTGCCTCAATTCCGGGTTCAATGCAATTTCATTGATCGGGAAAGGCCAGAGGTAATCTTTCGCAGGATCGAATTTGCGGAAGCTGGCTGCCTGCACCAAAATAATATTATCCGGCGTCAGGTTAACGGTAGCAGCAGCAAATTCAGATTTGAAATAGAAATTACCCAAAACCGGCTTTACCAGCTCGGTCTCAGCAATTTTCCAACGGATCAGGTCAAAGTAACGGAAACCTTCCTGCGCCAGCTCGACCCGGCGTTCGCGGCGGATTTCATCGCGCATGTTCAGTGCATTGGCGGTAACAAAAGCATTGGTCAGTTTGGCGATTTCGCCCCGGGTCCGCAGCAAGTTGATCGACATGTCGAGCTCTGCATCCGTGATCGCACCTTTCAGCTCATAGGTTGCTTCGGCGAAGATCAGCAATACCTCCGCATAGCGCAGCAGCGGACGGTCGGTCACGGAAGCCTGTGTGTTCCAGTCGCTTATATTCGCAAACTTCCGGAACATGTAACCCGTTTTGTTAAATACCAGGTTGGCAATATCAAAAATTGGCTTGGTCGTCATCATCGCATCGCCCCGTTTCATGAAAGTAGCGCTCATACGTGTGTCGCGGTTTCTGAATACTTTGTGCGAAGAATCCGGCAGTGTCCAAAGCGGCGATTTGGTCAAAGGCAGCCCGTCTTTCATCAGATAAGAATCCGCCAGGCTTTTTGTAGGGTTCACGCTACCCGTTTCCAGCGAGCTACGATAGTACGCATGTGTAAGCACACGTTCCGTAGAGGAAACACCATATTGTTTCACGATGATATTCTCTTTGTTCTGCCTTCCCTCGCCTGCCGTCTGAAAGAGGTCAAAATAGTTTCCGAACAGTGCATGTTCCTTGCTATCGATCACTTCTTTACTGCTGACAACCGCAATATTCAGGTGTTTGGTGGCGTCACCTTTTGCGTGAAATTTGGCATAAGTACCTTCATAAAGGCCCACTCTTGCTTTGAATGCTTGCGCAGCTGTTCGGGAAATCCGGCCGTAATCCGCATTGCCAAGCGTTGTGATCGTTGGCAGCTTAGTGATCGCAAAATCGAGATCCATATAGATTTGATCCACAACCTTCTCTCTCGGCGCTGCCGCTTCTGTCAGCTCAGGACTGCTTTCGCCCAACGTTTTCAGGATCAAAGGCACACCTCCGTATTTCTGAACCAGTGAAAAATAACCCCAGGCGCGGAAAAAGTATGCTTCTGCCAAATATCGGTCAAGTACAGCCGGCGTTACCGCAGCGCGTGGCGCTTTTTCCAGAATATTGTTAGCCGCGCGGATCAGGTTATAAGGAGTATTATAGTTCCCGGTAGCGGTAGCAGGAGCAAGTCGCGAACCGTCGCTGACTGAATTGGATGCCAATCCAAATGCATCGTCGGACCAGTTATCCTCGGTTATATTTCCCTCGTTGGGCACCGTAAAACCCGGCAGAAACGTATACAGGTAATTGTTAGCCGCTTTGATATCCGACTCCGAAGTCCAGAAATTCATATCACTGATATTGGTTTCCGGCAAACGGTTCACGTCGCAGGCTGTCATGAATGTGACCAGCGACAGGCTCAGCAGCGTTTGTTTGAATGTAATTTTCATTGTTATTAGTGTTAATGCGGTTGGTCAGAAATTAAAAGGAAACGTTTAGACCAAATGAGGCCGTCGCGAAGAACGGATAGTCATTTTCGACACCGTCGCGTGTTTCAGGATCGAAGAACCCCTGGAATTTGCCCATGCCCGAAAGCGTCAGGATATCCTGCCCTGAGAAGAATACGCGCGCTCTTGAAATTTTCACCTTCTCGGTAATGCGCAAAGGAATGGTGTAGCCCAGCTGGATGTTTTTCAGCCTGATGTAGCTCGCGTCGAGTGTCCATTTGTCCGATGCCAGATAATTGTGCGTAGCTCCGGTGTAAGGTCTCGGGAAAAGTGCATCCTGATTTTCGGGTGTCCAGTAGTCGCTGTGGATGCCCATTGCCTGTTTCCAGGTAACCAGAAGCGGCGCAATCGATTCTGCTGTGGAGCGGTAGCTTCTTTTACCTACACCCTGGAAGAATGCAGTAAAATCAAATCCTTTCCAGCCTGCACCCAAGGTAAAACCAAACAAATAACGCGGCGCGGTAGTACCCAGCAACACCAGGTCACCATGGTTTTCAGCAGTCCCTTTTCCTACTGTAATCCGCTTATCCCCGTCTATGTCATTGTATTTCACATCCCCTACACCAGCGCGGTTATCCTGAAATGCCCAGTTTTTCACTTCGTCTTCCGACGTGAAATAGCCCGAAGTTTTGTAACCCCAAACCGTATTCATCGCGTAACCTTCGATCAATCCGTTGGTTCCGGTACCTACTACATTCCTGCCTGAGAAACTGATCAGCCTGTTATTATTGTCTGAAAAATTGATTGCGAGCGAGTAAGTGAATTCCTTCCCAATCTTGTCGCGGTACCGCAGCTCGGTTTCCCAGCCCCACGATTTCAGCTCCCCATTGTTTTTGCGTGGGCTGCCAATTCCGATCGTACCAGGTAACTGCTGGGCCGTGAGCATATTACGGTTAAATTTCACGTAATAATCTCCATTAAATTGCAGCCTGTTCTGGAAAAGTCCAAGATCCAGACCTCCGTTGGTCGTTTCAATGGTTTCCCAGGACAAATTCGCAGACGGAATTGATCCCTGATAAATGTAAGAAGTACGCGAATCGCCCAGCACCAGGTTATTCGCCCGGGTTAACTGGCTCAGATAATCATAGTTACCGATCGCATCACCCAATGCGCCACCGAGGCGGCCCCACGATCCGCGCAGCTTGAATTCAGAGAAGAAAGGAAGTGTATTGGCAAACCAATCTTCCTGGTGCATATTCCACCCCACAGATGCCGACGGGAAAAACTTCTTCCGCAAACCAGGCGCCAGCTTGGAACTTTCATCTAACCGGACAGTCGCCTCAAACAGGTATTTGTTGGCAAAATTGTAATTAAACCTGCCGAATACAGATTGGAATGCATTGGTACGGATCGTCTGGCTATTCGTTTTCGTTTTATCGTCACCCAGATTTAAGGTAGGCAAATCGTTGCTCACCAGGTTTGTAGCGCCCGAATAGAGAAAGTCTTCCCGGAACTCTTCCCACTGGTAACCTGCAAAAAGCGCGATATTGTGTTTTTCACCAATCTTGAAATCATAATTGGCCAAAAACTGCATATTGATATTCTTAGTCAGCTCATTGTCAATATTGTAGGAATTGATCTGGTTCACATAGCTGGCTACCTTCGACTTGCTCCACAATGGAACGGTGCGGTTAAAACGCTGACGGTCACCGCGACGGTACTGGGTACCTGCCACCGCGCGCAGCTGCAAACCTTTCACAAAATTGGCTGCGGTCAATGTAAATACACCATCGAAGAAATTGCGTTTGTAATGGTTGTAACCACCTTCCGCGAGCTGCGCGTAAGTACTGTTTGAGGTATTATACCGACCTTCCGGCGTGAATGCAGGGTTCCGGGTACGGAACCGGTAAACCTGGTAGATCAATCCGCCCCCATTGGCCTCAGCATAAGAACTGTTGGTGTATTCATGCGTATAAGACAACCGGCTGTCCAGCGTCAGATGTTTTGTCAACTCGGCGCCGAGGTTGATCCGGGCATTGTAACGATCATAACTGTCGGGACCTACTTTGAAAACACCCTGTTTATTATAGTAACCTCCTGAAATCAAAAAGTTAAGCTTGTCCGTCCCTCCGCGCGCCGTAATGTTGTGCGTGCTCATGGAAGTGATCTTGCGCAAAAGCTCGTCCGCAATCGGTTTTTGGTTATAATATAAATAGGAAGAAGTATCTGCCGGGTTGACCACGTAAGGTACTCCGTCGCGAATACGCTGGATTTCTTCGTCGGTATATTCAGGGCTGGAACCTGAGTTGATCCGCGCCTGGTTGGAAAACAATGCTTCATCGAGCAGCGACATCCTGTCCGGCACGTTCGTCGACCAGTCAATACCCTGCTGCCCTGTGTAATCAAAGGTAACCTTCCCTGATTTTCCTTTTTTAGTTGTAATCAAAATCACCCCTCCCGCAGCCTGCGCACCGTAGATCGCGGCCGCAGCAGCATCTTTCAGTACACTGATGCTTTCTACATCATTCGGGTTCATAGTCTGCATGGTACTGATCGGCACACTCACACCGTCGAGCAATACGAGCGGATTCACATTACCATTTGCGGAAGTTGCGCCACGGATCTGGATCGCGATATTTTCACGCCCTGGCTGACCAGTCTGGCGGGTAATGATCAAACCCGGAGTTACGCCTTGTAAGCCGGTTGAAAGGTTACTTGAAGGCCGGTTTTCAATGGCTTTGGAATCAATGGTCGATACTGCGCCGGTCAGGTTGGCTTTCTTTTGGACCCCGTAACCTACCACAACAACTTCTTCCAATGCCTTGTCGTCCACCACCAGCTGCACGTCGATCACGCTGCGAGTACCTACCTGAATTTCCTGACTGACATACCCTACAAAACTGATTACCAATACTGCGTCACCACTTACGACTTCCACATTATAGCTACCGTCTGAATTGGTAGTCGCTCCTTTCGAAGTTCCTTTGATCAGAATGCTCACACCAGGCAGCGGGCTGCCGGTATCATCGGTAATTTTACCGGAAACCGAAATATCAGCCGTAGCCGGGGCATTGGTATTGACCGACGCAGCAGGTTTTGCCTCCGCTTCCGGACTGGCCGTCTGGCGTTTCAGTATGATTTTGTCGCCTGCCACTTCGTATTTCAGGTTAAGTGGCTGCAAAATGCCGTCGAGCACTTTTGAAAGCGGCTGCTCGGTAGCAGTAAAGCTCACTTTACGGCGCGACTGGATAATTTCCCGGCTGTACAAAAAGCGCACGTTCGCTGATTGTTCCAGTTTAGAAACCACCGTCTCGATATTTTCATTAGCTACCGAGATACTGATCCGTTGGTTGAGCATTTCCTGCGCGCCCGCTGCACTTGCCAGGTTGAGACTGGCCAGCAGCAATACCAGAAGGCCCGGAAAGGAAAACGCGCCACATAGCTTCCTTGTTAGTAAGGGTTTATAAAATTTCATTTGCAGATTTTTTTTCATCGAGTTTTAGTTTTAAATAATTAAGGTTCAGGTTAACAGCTAATTTTCGTTCTCTTCATATCATCGGCTTTTAGGGTTTCTAATTCAAAAATCATGGGTTGTCGCATCCGTTCCCGTAAATGATGAGCTGGTCGTCATGGATCTGGAAAGTTGACTCCGTCGCCAGGCAGATCAGCTTGATCTTTTGCAGGAAAGGCTCGTCCTTCAAAGAGGCGGTAATCGTGCAGTGCCGCATTTTTTCTTCGTCAAAATGGATTTTGACTGCATAATTGGCTTCCAGTATTTTGAGAACCTCGGCAACCGGGGTAAACTGAAATTCAAAAGGCTCCTGCTGCACCGGCGTCATTTCCGCGGGTTTGGTAATTTCGGTGATGGTTGTGATCAGCTTTTCGTTTTTACGCAACAGATTGATCTGCTGGTTGGGCAGCAAGGTGAGCGAAGTTGGCTGGCCTGCGCCATTTTTTCCTGATGAAACAGCGACTTTTCCTGTCTTCACTGCAACAATAGCCTCGCTGCTATCGGGATACGATCGCACCAGGAAACTCGTACCAAGTACCCTGGTAACCACTTTATCCGCAAACACAAAAAATGGTCGCTGTGTGTCTTTCACAACTTCAAAAAAGCCCTCGCCCGTCAGGAACACGATCCGCTCGCCTCCTTTCATATCCTTATCGAAACGCACGCTGCTTCCCTTCGCAAGCAATACCGAAGACCCGTCGGGCAAATTGACCAGCACCGCTTCCTTGGTGCCATTTTCCCGGGTGATCATTTTTTCAGCTGAATCATTTGAGCCGGACAATAAAGCAATTGGGTCTCTTTCGCCTGCATTCCTTTCATTCCACCAAAACCCAAAACCGACCACCAGCATAGCAGCCACTGCCCAGCGGAACCACCGCCAGACCTGCATGACAGGCCGCTCGCTTTCGGCTTCGGAGATCATATCCCTGATCCGGCGCGCCTTTTCTGCGGACTCCGTTTGTGGCAATGCAGTACCCTGCATCACTAAAATGAAGGCAACTGCCTTTTCGTAAAGATGAACTTTGTCGGGGTGCCGGCGCAGAAACTCCTGCCAAAAATGCTTATCCTCAGGCGCTTCCCCGCGCGCCCATCGCTGGAAACGCACGTCTTGCAGGAAGTCCTCTTCGGATTCAAAAGAGTTTTCGGACATAACTGTTCTTGACTATTCAAATGATTTCTATGATAATATGAATAGCACAAGCCGATATACCCTCAGCGAAGAAAATATTTAAAAAAATAATAAAATGAATGTCATTGTGACCAGCCACTTGGTCCGGATCCGCGAAAGAGCCTTTTGAAGAAAATTAGAAACCGACTGCCGGTTGACGCCCATGATCGCCGCAATTTCAGTCACACTCAGGTTTTCAAAATAACGCAGGTAAAGCGCTTCCCGCTCCCGCTTGGGCAGCGTAGCCATTTGCGCATTGATCTGTTGAACAAGACTATCCAGCGTTTCCTGCTCGATCAGCAGCGATTCTGCATTGAACTGCTCGGGCAGGCCGGAATCCCAGGGCAGGGAATCGTCGCTGGCAAATCTTTGCTGGTAACGCAAGTGCTCCAGAATGCTGTTCCTGACCGATTTAAGCAGATAAAATTTAACCGATGGAGTCTGATTGATCTTGTGGCGGTTTTGCCAGAGATCAAGAAAAAGGTCCTGAATGCAATCGTCGACGATCGCCTCGTCGACCATAAATTTCAGCCCATACCTTTTTAAAGTAGTAAAATAACGCTCGGCCAGGATGCCGAGGGCTTTGTTGTCACCATGGCGGTAAGCCAGCCAAAGCGCAGCGTCATCTGTTGCAAAATCGATAGGCTCCGCGGTCGGGAAATACATGCAAAAGGATTTACAAGGACAAGACGACAAGCAGGTATTTTGCACTGACAGCAGTCTCAAAAAAATCGCAACATTTTCCAACCAGCCGACGTAAATAAATTAACAACCGGCAGTTATATTACATTTCGTGTCCAAGACCGCCTATCCTTCCAAATAAAATGACGTTACTGCTCCTGCTTTTGGCAATACCCGCGTGGCTGGTCGGAAAAGAGCCGGTTCAGGTACCTGAGAACAGGATCGGGATTACGGGCAAATGTTATAATGTAGCGACCAATGAGACCGTACCTTGCACAGCGAGGATTTCCTCCAAAAATGCAGTGCAGGAAAAGCAGGGATTTAGTCCTGGAATGCTTGATTTCGAGCTGGATCGCAGCGCGACAATGCTTTATTTCGATGCGCCCGGTTTTGAGACCAACAGCTTTCCGGTGAACCTGATCGGTGAAATTCCAGAGCATACTACATTTGAAATCCAGATTCCGCTGATTCGAAACGGCTTATCGCCAGCCATGCGGGCAAAGCACCTGGCGCTCGCTCCTGCTACTTTGCTTGCAGTCCATTTACAGTTTCCGGATAGTCTCGAAACGGTGTTTATCATGCACGATATCAGCACGCAAAAAATTTCATCGACCTTCACATTTCAGTTAAAAAACGGCAAGCCCGAGCAAATGCTTACTGCTATCCCCGGGCCTTACGTGTTCAGGGCTACGGCGCTGCAAAGTGATAAGGTAAGTCTGGAAGATATACTGACCAATGAAAATGTGATTGTCAAAGCCGGATTGAACTTCCTGGCCGCACACGATGTAAGATTTACTCCGAAAACAGCAGGCAAACCAGCCTCGAAACCCGTAATTGTGCCGACGAAAAATCCGGGATCCCTGACTTTGCCATTTTCGCGAAGCAGCTACGCACTCAGTACCGGCGTGAAAATTACATTGGATTCGATTGCAATGCTGCTGAAAACGCACCGAAACCGGACAGCTCACATTACGGGGCACACCGATAATGTCGGAAGAAGGATACCCAATGTCGCGCTTTCGGAATATCGGGTGCGTGTGGTGGAAAATTACCTGCGGAAAAAAGGCGTGCTGGAGCAGCAGCTTTCTTTGAACTGGAAAGGCCCCGACGAACCTGTAATGCCGAATGATTCGGAGGAAAATAAGATCAGGAACCGGCGGGTTGAGGTCAGTTTTTCGGTTAAATAAAAAAATAAGGCGTTGCACGTGTTAACTTATTGTTTAGTAGACTGATAATAGTGCTACCTTCACCAAATCCGGCTTTCGGAATACGCTGAATCTTCGCCTTTTTGCAAACAATTTTTGATACACTTATCGACAGCTACATCGATGACAAAGTGGGGATAGCGGAAAATTTTTTGAGCGTCGCGCTCGCCGGGCATTTAAAAAGCAATTTGTATGATTTGCTAAAAACAGATCAGTTTCAACCCGCCGGGACGGGCAATGAAAAGATCATTTTGCACGACAAACTGTATCGCAGCGACCTGATCTACTGGCTTGACCGAAAGCACAATAATGTGTTCGAAGACGATTTTTTCGACCTCATTGATCAATTTGTCCAGTACCTGAACAGTACCTGCTACACCGGTATCACGGGATACGAATTTCATTATGCATTGTATCCCGCAGGCAGTTTTTACAGGAAACACCTGGATCAGTTCCGCAACAATCCGAGCCGGCAATACTCGATGATCACTTACCTGAATGCCGACTGGCAGGAAGGCGACGGCGGTGAACTGCGGATTCATCACGCTGATCGCGAGCAGGACATTTCCCCTGTTAATGGGAAAAGCATATTTTTCAAAAGCAGCGAGCTCGAACACGAAGTTCTGGTAACCAATAAAGCACGGCTGAGTATTACGGGGTGGTTGAAAGTGGGGTGAAGTTTATGGATTGAATAAATCCAATTGAACCGAAGGCACATGACCGCCCAGGAGCGGAAGTACATCTACCACTTCGTACTGCCTGCGTTTTTCATTGAATTTCCGGATTGCAAAAGCATCACATTCGAAGCCTGCCTCGAACCCGGTAAACAGCGAATGCGCCAGTGCGACCCACTCTCTCGTCAGCCGCCTGCCAATCGTCATATGCGGGTTTTTGGACTCGTCGGCCCATTTTTGCATGTATTCCTTTTTGAGCTTTTTGTCAAAACCTTTCATCACGTGCTGCGCGCTTTCCCGGATTTCCAGCGCTGATTTTTCGGTAGGTTTAATATAGAAAGCCGAAAAGTTAGCCCGGTCAAAATCCGCGAAACCTGAGAAATTCAGTTGAAAGGGTTTCAGCTCAGCCACCAGCCTGCGGTATTCGGCCAGCACGTACGGATAATTATTTTCATCCGCATCAAACCCATCCAGCGAAATATGCGCCTCCGCATTCGCACTGCCATAACTTTTGCCGATAGCAATGCGAAGCTGCTGTTTGATATCCGCCACCTGAGCAAGGATCTGAGGGCCGGGCATAATGGCGAGGGAATAGTTGGAAAGAGCTGACATATTAGATGGATTGCTGATAGACTGAAACAAAATTTCTTTTACGGTATTTTCCACATTTTGGAAGCGAAAAATAAAGTGCTGGCGTTAACGACACAAGCTTTTTACGTATTAAACTGATTTAAAGTAGCTTTCAAGTAGCCTCCATGGATTCTTTCCTTTTCCACGAAGTTCCACATAAGTCGTTAATCCGCTATGCTCACGACCGTCATATTATCACTTCTCGCATTGACTTCTGACTCGCTCCGCATTACCGGCAGCTGTTACAACCTCGCCGATCAGGGCAGTTTGAAATGCAATATCACAGTAGTTTTCAATACCGGCAAGCATAAAATCAATACCGATAAGTGGGGGAAATTTGCGTTTAATCTTCCCGACTCCGCCCGGTACCTGACTTTCGAGGCTGCTGGCTTCGAGGCGCGGACGATCGGCGTCAACAGAATAGGAAAAGAAACCGGGGAAGCGACATTTGCAATTAGGGTGCCAATGCTCAAAAATGGGCTGGATCCGGCTATCAAGGAAGATGAAACGGTATTTCCCAAGAGCCAGCTGATTGTGGACGTAAATGCACCCGACAGCCTGACCATGGCAGTGGTGCTTGTGGACGGAACGAAGCGAAGAGCTCGCGAAAACCGGGGCACTATCAGCGGTCCGACAAACCGACATTTGACTGTCAATTATATAGTACCCGGGCCTTGTATGCTTTACACAGGTATTTTTGAGCAGAAAGACCTAGCTGTTAGCGAACAATGGGGAGAAAATGTGGTACTAAAAGAAGGTTTCAATTTCTTAACAGTAAAATACAGAAGTACCAATTTTACAAATGACGGTACGATTGCAATGCTAAAACCCAAGACCTTATATTTCGATCAAAGCAGCTATAACCTGAGGAAAGACAGCCGCCTGATCTTGGATTCTGTCTGCGCAGTATTGGTACGCCGGCATAACCTCACTGCCAGGGTTACCGGCCACACCGACAATGTCGGAAAGCAAAACTTGAACCTGATCCTTTCGGAATACCGGGCCCGCGTGGTGCAGCATTACATGAAATCAAACGGTGTAAAACCGGGCCAGATCCGGGCTGAATGGAAAGGTCCATACTTTCCTGTGGCTGCGAATGATAGTGAAGTAAATAAGAGCAAAAACCGGAGGGTGGAAATAACATTTCGCGAGCGGTGAGGCATTTTGAAAAAAAGGCGCCCGCGGAGGCAGATCGCCTCAATACACCCTCCTGTAACAAAGCTGCACCAGCCCGGTATCGAAACTTTTCGCTTCAACCAACTTCAAATCCCCGCCTGGCCGCCCGTCTTTGAAAAGCCGCGTACCGTCACCGACGAATGTAGGAATAATTGAAATAACAAATTCGTCAATCAGGCCGCGCGTCAGAAGCTGATGAACTACTTCGGCACCGCCGTCGCAGAAGATCGTGCCGCCCTCTTTTGCCTTCAAGGTCTGTACTAGCTCGCCTATGTCGCCGGTATAGAAATGTGTGTTACCAACGCTTTCCTGCGGCGTTCTCGTAATAATATACGACTCTTTATCGGAGTGGCTGAACTCGGGAACGTGCTGCATAACCCAATCGAAAGTCCGCCGGCCGACGATCACCGTATCGACTTCCGCAATGAAATCCGCATATCCATAATCCTCCCCTTCCTTTTCCACTTTCGTCAAAAACCCGAGGTCGTCACCAGGAGCCGCAATGTAGCCGTCAAGGCTTGTTGCAATATAAAGAACCAGTTTTCGCATTTTTTAAGAATGTTATTGATGTAAAATTAAAAGCAATAAAGGAACGTGAGTTTGAAGACTTCAAGGCCGTAGCCCAATTCCTACCGGGCGACTACGTAAGCGCCGTACATTTCAACCTGACAACACGTATACAAGGACTTAACACACAAGCATTTATACTGCGTTTTCCAAGCTGCTTATATCAATCACCTCTCTCTTTTCAAATCGGTCTTTCCAAATGTCTTTATCCAGACGACCCATTTTAATATTTCCCACTAGCAATGTTATCCAAGATTCCTTAAATAAATAGTCATTATGTGCTTCATCATAGTGACAAAAAATCATCAATCCAATTTCTTCCTTATCTATGCAATGATGCTCTATCTTGTTTCTAAGCTTGATAAAAAATTCTAAATTGATTTTAGCAGGCTCAGACAAGTCATTGTATTTATCGATACATGTTTTCAATTCCCATGCCTTTCTGTCTCCGTCAATGACTTTGTATCGGCCGTTCTTTTCCTTATAAAAGTATCTTTCACCAATAGTATGATTGAAATGAGCTTGGAAGAGCCGAGTCCAAGCCATGATCATGTTTGTTATAAAGTTTTCAACTCGAAATGGAGCTCGCGGGCTTATTGTAAATTTCTACTGCAAGTAATGCACTATCAATAGCACTTTCAATCAAAGTTTTAGTTCGACCTTTTCTTAGTAAAGACATAAGTCTTATTATTTAATGAAGAAGAAATTTATCTTCAAAAAACGCACGCTCAGCAACCTTCCCCAAAATCTCCCGATACCTATTTGGCATTTTATTCCGACGGGAGCCGAGTAACGTTCTGGGATGCTTGGTTTGGAAAGTGCGTGGCGGTAGCGAACCGTCGGCGGTGGAAAGCTGATACAAATACCCGTCAGGCAAAATGCTTTCGCGAACGGGATTGAACACGGCATTAATGCGATGATCATATTTGGAGCCTGTGAGGAATACCACCACATCGGGTTGTAAAATGGCGATTTCCGCTTTCAGCAGTTCGAAACCTGCTTCGTTACGATCTTGTAATTTGTCCGAAGGCGTGGTACTGTTACAATCGAACTTCGAGATATTGGTCCAGAGGAAACCGTTTGTTTTATTGGTCACTTCAATGTTTTTCCAATTTCCTTGATAAAAGACATTCCGATTGAAATTCCAAAATGGGCTACGCAAATACCTAGGCGGTTTCTCGTCTCCATAATCCGCAGACTTGCCGAGATTAAATTCATGGTATTTTGTCAGCAGTTCAGTCGGGCTTGGTTTCAGGTTCATTTGCCCCCAGCTATGCGTTTCCTGTCCCACAAAGAGAATCTTATTCTCCATCGCGCAGTACTCGTTGAAAACATGCATCAGTAGCGGTGCGGAGACATTATTTTCCCAGGTTTCGGCGTAAATGGAGTCGGTGTACTTTTGATAGATTTCGAGTAATTGGGCATTAAGAGTTTCAGCGGTCATAATAGAGAAGTCAGTGAGCTTCCTATTTAAGAAACATATCAGCCGATCGGAAACCGTTTAATAAGTTTCGTAAATGTATTTAACACTCCGCTTTGCCGATCAATAATCAGAATCGGCTGTTTGGACATTGCCCTCCTTTTCATTGCAATGCTCAAAAACAAACCAGCTATTATTACGGCATACTTGTCGAACTAATAATTACACATTTAAAGCATTGCATCTGCTCGTCCAGGTTCGCGGATCCATTGGAGCGCAAAAAACAACCCTTTGTCTATTCATTTCATTTCAAACAGATCAACAAATGAAGAAACTGCTATTTTTAATCATCCTGACTGCCTGCGATAAACCTAAACCCGACTGGCCGACCCCTAAGCCCATTGAGCCTGTTTACATTCCTACTTCCGAAGATTCGGCAAGGACGGGCGGACCGTATATGTGGATTCATCCCATGGGACAATATCCGGAGATGATCTATGAAAACCTCCATAGACAGCCAGCGCTCAAAATCGAAGATTGGCTGTCCGCACCTGTCCCACTGGCTGATTTTGGTCGGATTCTCAAAGCAGGCCAGGAAATGGAAATGGTTGCATTCGGCGGCGGGCTCACAGCCGGTGTCATGAATGGAGGCATTACCAGAGAAAGCCAGCAAACCAATTACACGAATTTGCTCGCCCACCAAATGGGCATCAAAAACTTCGCAATGCCACTTTTCGAAAGGGAGCATTACAATGGAACCGGCTATTATGTATACCGTAATACGGAAGACGGGTATCCGCAGTGGGATCGGGTTGTAAACAATACCATTTCGGTATTGCCAGGCAAGCCGGCGACTATGCCGAAATACCAGGGAAAGATCTCGAATTACGGCCTGTACTGGGGAGGCACAGAATGGTATGTTCCAGGTTGGGGATGTGAGAATTGCGCATTGACCACACTGCTTGCATCGCGATTCGAGGGGCATGTACCGACAGATTTACCTTATAATTTTATTGTTATCGAAGAGTTTTTTGACCGATGGATGCATGGAATTAGAACGACGAGCCAGATTGGGGGGTTTGATGAATCTTTCAATGGCTCAATCATGAATTCCGGCAGGATTACTGACTACTCGATCAATTATGTGCTTCATGGTAAAAAGGGGGTCATTTTTACGGTACCGCGCTATCAGGATCTTCCATATATGAACTGGTATCCGATGAAAAAATTTCAGACCGTATCCATCACATTTGACAGGAACGGTGTGGCGGATGGGGCCGTTAACTCGGCAAAGCCATTTTCGCTTATCCCGACAGCCAAACTGTACAACATTTACAAAAGGTCTAAGAGTGGCGTATTTACAGCTAACCTACCTGATATCGAAGTCATTGATGCACAGGAAAGACATCAATCGGATCCCGCACTCTACTATAATCAGAAAATCAGGGACTATGCGGCAGAGAAAGACCTTGCTGTGGTAGACCTTTTTGATCTGTATCAACGCATTCATCAGGGTGGCTACAAAACAGATGACGGTGTTTTGGTGGATGGAACTGCCTATGGAAATTTCTTCTCCTCAGACGGTATTTATCCCACGCCGCTCGGACAGGCTATCATTTCTAATGAGGTGATTAAGGCGCTTAATAAACATTACGGCTCCAAAATTCCTTTGATCGATATTGCTGGTTTTGCAAAGGCAATCGAACCAAAAAAATAACCTTTTACAGGACTCAACTTCTTCTTCCAGGTACTCGCAGCATTCGTGATAAAGATCACGAAGCGATCTCAATTTTTTGTCTATATGTTTCACTTTAAACAAATTAAAAAATGAAGAAGTTGTTAATTGTATTTGCTCTGGTTGCCTGCAACAAGCCCACAAACAGCTGGCCCGACCCTAAACCTGTTGAGCCCGTTTACATTCCCACAGCCGAAGACTCCGCAAAGACGGCCGGGCCTTTTATGGGTATTCATCCCATGGGACAATATCCGGAGATGATCTATGAAAATCTCCAAAAACAGCCCGCGCTCAAAATAGAAGATTGGTTGTCCGCGCCTGTTCCATTAGCCGATTTCGGTCGCATCCTGAAACTGGGGCAGGAAATGGAAATGGTTGCATTCGGCGGCGGGCTCACTGCCGGTGTCATGAATGGAGGCATTACCAGGGAAAGCCAGCAGACCAATTACACGAATTTGCTCGCCCACCAAATGGGCATCAAAAACTTCGCAATGCCACTTTTCGAAAAGGAGCATTTCAATGGAACCGGATATTACGTATATCGTAAAACGGAAGATGGATATCCGCAGTGGGACCGAGTGGTGAATAATACTATTTCGGTTGTTCCTGGCAGCCCCGCTAAGATGCCCAGGTATGCAGGAAAAATTTCAAATTACGGGCTGTACTGGGGAGGCACAGAATGGTATGTTCCAGGTTGGGGTTGTGAGAATTGCGCATTGCCGACGCTTCTCGCTTCCAGATTCGAGGGACATGTACCGACTGATTTACCTTATAACTTTATAATCATTGAGGAGTTTTTTGATCGTTGGATGCAGGGCATTAGACTAACCCCGAATATTGGAAGATGGGACTACTCTTTTAATGGCTCTGTAATGAATACGGGAAGGATTGAGGACTACTCTATTAACTATCTTTTACACGGAAAAAAGGGGGTTATTTTTACAGTTCCCCGCTACCAGGATTTGCCATATATGAACTGGTATCCTATGAAAAATTTTAAAAGCGTATACATTTCTTTCAATCGAAATGGTGTAGGCGATGGGGTCATTAATACCTCTAAACCATTTTCTCTTATTCCTACACCAGAGCTTGATAGGCGCTGCAAGAAGTATGCGGGCGAACACTTTACAGCCAATTTCGATGATATAGAAGTCATAGACAATGGCGAGGCTTACGAGTCCGATCCTGCCACCTACTATAATCAGAAAATCAGGGATTACGCGGCAGAAAAGGACCTTGCCGTAGTTGATCTTTTTGACTTGTATCAACGCATTCACCAGGGCGGTTACAGAACCGATGATGGTGTTTTGGTAGATGGGGGGCCGTACGGTAATTTCTTCTCCTCCGATGGAATATATCCAACTCCGCTAGGGCAGGCTATCATTACAAACGAAGTGATTAAGGCGCTTAACAAGTATTATGGTGCCAAGATTCCGTTGATCGACATTGCAGGTTATGTTAAAAGTGTTGAGCCGATGAAGTGACCATTTAAACCAATCACTATCAAATTAATGATTATCATGAAAACTTTGATAAAGTACATTTTCAGTTACGCCTGCCTCTTGACAAACCTTTGCAATGCCCAAACTGTGACGTTGTCATATCCTATCAATAATTCAGTAATCCAGCGAAACACGCTTAACAAGGCGACAGTGACCATTGCAGGTCAGCTAATTTACAACAACCTCGCAGTCACAATGAGTTACAGGATTCGGACTGTGAATGCGACCGGCGTCGTTGGAGCCCCAGGGCCTGCTACAAACTTGAACCTGGCTGCAAACGGCATGTATTACACAACATTGACAGTCAACAAAGGCTGGTATCTATGCGAAATCCTCACGAATGGTGTAGTGTACGCGTCGGCAAAATTCGGTATTGGTGATGTGTTTATTATTGCTGGTCAATCCAATGCGCAGGGAGTTGGAAAACCCAACTATTTATTGCCGAGCAGCGCCAGTATTCCGGAATGGATCGTTGGCACCTCTGCGGATAATGCTTGCAGTAAAAGCTTCCCATCGCCTTTTCCGGACATGTTCTCGTTAAATACGCCCGATGAAGTAAAAAGACATAGCAGGTTGGGGCCGTCTGGGAATACTATTTGGGCGTATGCGATACTAGGAAAACTGATTTCCGACGCAAACGGAGGAATGCCAGTTGCATTTTTCAATACTGCTACTGGCGGATCCTCGATCACTGAATGGAAACAAGGAGCCGACGGCGTTGAAGCTAAACACCCATATACGGGAGCACAGGTTTGCCTCGGTTACCAAAATGGATCAATGAATCCATCGGACTATTATGGCTTACCCTACACAACCTTAAAACACGCCCTAAATGTTTACGGGTCGGTATTTGGTGTCAGAGCCGTACTCTGGCACCAGGGGGAAGCAGATGCGGATTTAAATGTCAATCCAGTTTACAAAGCAACCAGCGCCGCGGATTATCAGGCCAAGTTGCAGGCTGTTATTGCCAAATCCCGCGCTGATTTCGGAGCGCCCAATCTGGCCTGGTATATTTCCAAAGCATCCATCAGCAAGTGGGGACCTCTGAATGCTACCGTAAGAACCGGACAGGGCAATGCAGCGCCGGGTTCACCGAACCTGGGTGGCCCGGATACAGATTACGTAACCGGAAGTTCAGGAGCAACCACCGACATCGTCGGGGTAAACAGATACAGAGGCGACACCACTCACTTTTACGAAGGCCCCGGGACCATCAAAGGGCTCACCTGGCTCGCTAATAAATGGTATTCAACCATAGGTGGACTGGGTGCGCCGATCGCAGCAAGTTGGGTACCGCAACTGACCTATTCAAAAAACGGGGACTGGCGAACCCTCACTGTCTTTGGCCCGGCGGTTCAGTACGTCTGGAGTAAAGTAGGTATCAATGGTCCGGCAGTGCCAGCGGGAACGTCCAATATATACACCACAGACGAAAAATACCTCGGCCTGCGCTGCTACATGAAAGATCCAACGGGAAACTGGCACATAACACCCGCGATTAACGTCGGGAAGTATGACAATCAACGTGTGGGTGCCGAAGTCCTAAAGGAAAACCAGGAGGAACAGCCGGGATTTGGATTGAATGCTTTTCCCAATCCATATACGACAAGTTTTACCATCGCATTTGATGTACCGGAAGAAAACACCGAGGTCAGGTTGGAGATTATCAATATGCAGGGGAAAGTACTGAAAACAGTCGTGGACAATCCCCATGCAAAAGGAAAATGGGAATATGAAGTAACAGAGTTGCCTGATACCTCAGGCGAAATATTGTTATGCAGGTTGAAGGTCAATGAAAGCTATACGGTGAAAAAGTTGGTCCATTTGACAAAATGAAAGGAATCAGAAAAATGACGGGCATGCGTTTGAGTCGCATGCCCGTCATAATTTTCCTTATCAAATTATCCTATTTAAAGCGGATCGGGTGCATTTTTGAACCGTTTGCCCTTTCCTGCCAACTGGCCGAGAAAAACTAAGACGGGAAAAATGACTTTTTTGATAAAAACTGGAATGCCCAGCATGTCAAATTCCGTGCGGTACTTCCTAAGTAAATAGGCTGCATCGAATGTACCGGGTCGTCCGTTGCCATTTTCACTACTGGACCTGAAAATTTCGCCCAAAAAATATTCAATATTATAAGGTGGCCAAATTTCACCCTTGCAATGCAATATCTCCTCTCCCGCATTCCAGAACCTGTGAGGAATGCCAGGTTCAAAGGTGGCCGAATCGCCCTCATTGAGAAAATAAGGCTCCTTTCCGAGAATTTCAACGCCCATTTTTCCATTGATAATACGTAGACTCTCATACTGCTTGTGGTGGATATGCATCGGCGGGCCGGCATTTGAGCTTACCCAATTTTCAACCTGTATGTAAGTTACGCTGTCGCGCGTTTCGCGACCCAGAAATATAAGCCGCTCACCATGACCATTGTCAATCGTCACCGGATAAGCATTTTGTAAAGTTTTCGCTTCCATTATTCAGCTTTGGATTTGACGCTCAAACCATGCAATAAAATACCTGCCAATATCAGCAAAACAGAGAGTCTCAGCAAACTCAGCTTCTCCCAAACTCCCGCCCGGCCAGTCAGGTCGTCACTTACAACAGGTGAATACGCGGAGGTAGTAATGGCGATCAGCTCCGGAACAAAATAGATGGCGGTAACGGCAAGGATCAGAACATACACACCTGCGACGATCAAAATCTGTTTACGGCAAGGCTGGCGCCAGTTGGCAGCTAACGCAGCTGCGAGCAACAGAATCGTAACCGGATGCACCGGTTTCCAGAAGTTCGCGGCTTGCAGCGCATACTCGCCCTGAAACATGGAAAGTGACACCGGAGGCGCAATGCTCCAGACAGGTACAACCGCCAGATGCTCATATATCGCGGCACCTATAATTGAAATGAAGGCTATTGCAGCCATAATGTGCACAATGTTTGCAAATGATTTCGTCATAATGATTTAAAGTTATATTTTTGGACAACGACCTAAAATTAACAGGATTTAGGACAATGACCAAATAGTGAATTTAAAAGATGAACGCAACGCACGAAAAAATTATTAAACGGGCATTGGAACTGTTTAACCTGAAAGGAATTGAATATGTAGGCATGCGGGAAATCGCCGCCGACCTGGGGATGCGGATCGGGAATCTCACGTATTATTTCCCCACCAAGGACGATCTGGTGTACCAGCTAAGCCGGGATTATACCGAATCCAATTCGCAAATCCATACCGACTTCCCCGTCCGAAGCTTATATGATTTTTTGAAAAAGAATGTTGCCCTGTTTGAAAACGGCTTGAGATATCAGTGCCTGATGTTGAGCATGGTACACCTGATGGAACAAAACACAAGGATTTCGGCCAGTTACAAGGGTGTTTCGCATGAGCGGACCGCCGGGCTCGCGCTGGATGTTGCTATTTTGGAACAAAACAAATACGTAAAGTTCAGCTCGGAGGATGACAAAGTACTGATCGTGTCCAGTAACAGTCTGCAAAACAGATTTTGGTTTTCCGAGGCAGTGTTGACCGAATCCAGGCAAAATCTGGCAAGTCAAATGACCCATTACCTTCGCATGAAAGCACATTTATTCCGGCCCTATTCAACTAAAAAAGGACTGGAAGACATTGAGCGCTTCCTGCATGAACTGCATGGATAATTTCATGATAAGAAGGTAGAGACCGGGATGAAAAATCTTATTGTCAAAAGCATTCTACCCGACCAACACCATGAACCTCAAACCCGCAGCCTTCGCAGCCCTATTTCTGTTGACGCAATGTAATTCGGCCGTCGAGTCCACCGACCAACCCAGCATCTTAGGCACCTGGCACCTGCATTCCAGCCAGATCATCGAGAAAGGCGATACCATCATAACTTTCCCGGTCAAAGATCAGGAAATGATCAAACAGATTACGGACACACATTTTACTTTCATGAAACATGATACCCGGCAAGGCAAGGGTGATACTGCCGTTTTCGACGCAGGAGCGGGTACTTATACATTAAAAGGCGAAGACTACACCGAAAACCTGCAATACTGTAGCGCCCGCGAATGGGAAAATCACCAGTTTCATTTCAAACTCCGCATGAATGGAGATACCCTGGTGCAGACGGGTTTCGAGAAGATTGATAGTCTGGGAATTGACCGGGAGATTAGGGAGGTGTATGTGAAGTCTAAACTATGATTTTTTTGATGGGCTATGATGGGCTATGATGGGCTGTGATTTTTTTTGTGATGCATTTTTGATTTGATTTTCTTTTTTGGTCATCCCCATTTTGGTTTGGGTTTCATGACTCTTTTAAATTGGAGGCTGGTGTTGCCGAAGTTGATGAGGAGGCCGATTTCCATTTTGTATGCCTCCAGATAGTTAATCGCCTGGGCCAGATGCACGTCTTCCAGTTCTTTGACCGCTTTGAATTCGAGCATGATTGTGTTCTCAATAAAGAAGTCAACCCTCCTTTTGCCGATTGGAAATCCTTTGTAGCTCAACGGCATTTCCATTTCGCGTTGGTGCGCGATACCGTTCATATTGAGCTCGATAGATAAAGCGCGTTGATACACCACCTCTTGAAAACCATTCCCAATATAGCGATGCACTTCCATTGCACAACCAATAATCCTGCCAGTCAAATCCGAATGTTTGTAAAGTTCGTTAACCATAGTGTGTCAAATAGTAATTGCAACAAATCAACAAAAAAATTGCCGCTAACCAAAAGTCAGCGGCAACATCAATCAAAAAATCATAGTCCTCATAGCCCATCAAAAAATCATAGTCCGACCTTCTGCACCCACTCCCGTGCATTCACAAATGCCTCTATCCAAGGACTCACCTCATCTTTTCTGCCCTCAGGGTAATTCGCCCAATGCCATTGGAAAAGTGACCTTTCGATGTGCGGCATCATCACCAAATGACGGCCTGTTTCGTCACAGAGCATCGCGGTGTTAAAGCCGGAGCCATTTGGATTGGCAGGGTAAGTTTCATAGCCATATTTAGCAACAATACTGTAACGGTCTTCGGTATACGGGAAGTCAAAACGACCTTCACCGTGGGATACCCAAACACCCAGCGTAGATCCTGCCAGTGACGACAGCATTACGGATTTGTTAGGTTGGATTGTCAGTGAGGTGAAGATACTTTCGTGCTTGCCGCTGGCGTTATGCAGCATTTTAGGCTTCACGTCGTGGCCCATATTGATCAGACCAAGCTCTACGAAAAGCTGGCATCCGTTGCAAACTCCGACCGATAGTGTATCCTCTCGTTTAAAGAAGTTTTCCAGTGCAATTCTTGCCTTGTCGTTATAAAGGAACGCGCCTGCCCAGCCTTTGGCTGAACCTAAAACATCCGAATTTGAAAAACCGCCTACTGCGCCGATGAACTGAATATCCTCCAAAGTTTCGCGGCCGGAAATCAGGTCGGTCATGTGGACATCTTTCACATCAAAACCTGCCAGGTACATCGCATTGGCCAATTCGCGCTCTGAGTTGCTGCCTTTTTCACGCAATACCGCTGCTTTCGGACGAGGTTTGGATTCATCGATAACCGGCTTTTTGCCGTTAAACTGCGCTGGAAATTTGTAGCGTAGTACGTGGTGTTTATAGTTATCAAAACGCTCTTTCGCCAGTTTGGCGCCGCTTTGTTTGATATCCAGCAAATAAGAAGTTTTGAACCAGACATCCCGCAACTGATCAATATCGAAATCCCATTTACCGGAAGCGTCTTTAACAGTCAGTGTAGAAGCAAGATTGACATTTCCGATTTTATGAAAAGCAATTCCATTCTCTTCCAACGCACTTTCTACACTTTCTTCCGCCTGGAAAACGACACCAATATTCTCCGCAAAAAGCTTTTCAATAATATCCTGATCTCCCAAACCTGACAGATCAATGGAAGCGCCCAGGTCGCGATCGGCGAAACACATTTCAAGTAAAGTCGTGATCAATCCGCCGCTGCCGATATCGTGGCCCGCCTGAATTTTACCTTCCTTAATCAATTGCTGAATGGCATTGAAAGCATTCTTAAACTGATCAGCGCTCTGAATATCCGGCGCAGCGTCACCGATTTTATTTAATATCTGAGCAAATGAAGAGCCCCCCAGTTTGTAAGTGTCGCCCGATAAGTTGATATAGTAAATCGAGCCGCCGGTTTTTTTCAAAACAGGCTCCACAACGGCAGTAATATCGTCGCAATGTCCGGCTGCTGAAATGATCACGGTTCCCGGTGCGATTACCTCGGCATCCTTGTATTTCTGCTTCATCGATAGCGAATCTTTTCCAGTGGGAATGTTGATTCCCAGACTGATCGCAAAATCCGAACACGCTTTCACGGCCTTGTATAAACGCGCATCCTCGCCTTCGTTTTTACAAGCCCACATCCAGTTGGCAGAAAGCGAAACGCTCGTCAGATTATCCTTCAATGGCGCCCAGACAATATTGGAAAGCGCTTCTGCAATCGCATTGCGGCTACCCGCAGCCGGGTCGATCAGCGCAGAAAGTGGCGCGTGGCCGATCGAAGTCGCGATTCCATCCTTACCTTGAAAATCCAGCGCCATTACGCCCACATTGTTCAAAGGCAATTGCAGCGGACCGGCGCATTGCTGCTTGGCTACGTGGCCGCCCACACAACGGTCAACCTTATTCGTCAGCCAGTCTTTGCTCGCAACCGCTTCCAGTTGCAGCATTTGTTCCAGATATTCATGTAGCTTGCCGATTTCGTAAGTTACCGGCTCGTAATTTCTTTCAATGGATTTGTCGGCCATGACCGTTTTCGGCGAGCTGCCAAACATATCTTCCATTTTCAGGTCCATCGGTTTCGCGCCCGTTTTGGCCGATTCAAATGTAAACCTGTGCGAGCCAGTCACCTCTCCTACCTGATACAAAGGCGCCCGCTCGCGGTCTGCGATGCGTTTCAGCGTTTCAAGATTCTCTTTGCTGATCACGAGTCCCATTCTTTCCTGGGATTCGTTACCAATGATTTCCTTGGCCGAAAGTGTAGGATCGCCGACTGGCAATTTGTCCAGATCTATATTTCCGCCTGTTTCCTCAACCAGCTCCGAAAGACAGTTCAAATGTCCGCCTGCGCCGTGGTCGTGGATTGAAACGATCGTGTTATTGTCGCTTTCCACCATGCCGCGCACTGCATTGGCGACGCGTTTCTGCATTTCAGGATTAGACCGCTGGATCGCATTTAACTCAATGCCCGAGCCGAATGCACCGGTATCGGCAGAAGAAACCGCCGCACCGCCCATTCCGATCCGGTAGTTTTCACCACCCATCACCACGATCTGGTCGCCCACTTCGGGAGTCGACTTTTTTGCCTGATCCGCTTTTCCATAACCAATACCACCCGCCTGCATGATCACTTTATCGTAACCCAGTTTACGGCCTTGTTCTTCGTGTTCAAAAGTCAAAACGGAACCTGCGATCAGCGGCTGACCGAATTTGTTACCAAAATCGGTGGCTCCGTTAGAAGCTTTGATCAGGATATCCATTGGTGTCTGATACAACCATTGACGCTCTTCCACACCATTCTCCCACGGGCGGCCATCTTCCAGACGCGACAATGCGGTCATATAAACCGCCGTACCCGCCAAAGGAAGCGAACCTTGTCCGCCCGCCAGCCTGTCACGGATCTCACCACCCGAACCGGTCGCTGCGCCATTGAAAGGTTCAACCGTAGTCGGGAAATTATGCGTTTCCGCTTTCAGGGATATAACTGATTTATAATCTTTTATCTCGTAAAATTCAGGAACGTCGGGCCGCTTTGGAGCAAACTGCCTTACTACCGGACCTTCCAGAAATGCTACGTTATCTTTATATGCCGAAACGATTGAGTTCGGATTCGCTTCGGAAGTCTTGCGGATCAATTTGAACAAAGAAACCGGCTGTTCCTCCCCATCGATCACAAACACACCATTAAAAATCTTGTGTCGGCAATGCTCAGAATTGACCTGCGAGAAACCAAAAACTTCCGAATCCGTCAGTTTGCGATTGAGCTTTTCAGCCAGTTTGTTCAGGTAATCCACCTCCTCGTCACTTAGCGAAAGTCCTTCCAGCTTATTGTAAGCGGCGATATCATCTACCTCTTTAATCGGCTCGGGCTGAATGTTGATGGTATAAAGCTCCTGGTTCAGCTCGCTGTATTTCTGCGAAAGCATAGGATCAAAAGCGGTGAAGCCTGCATCCACTTTCCTGAATTCCTCCATGCGGACAATACCCTGAATATCCATATTCTGGGTGATCTCCACCGCATTGGTACTCCATGGTGTGATCATCGCCGCGCGGGGCCCAACAAAAAACTCCGTGATCGTTTGTTCATCCCGGAGTTCTGCGCCGCCAAAAAGCCAGCTTAATTTGGAAGTATCTGATTCTGTTAGCGTTCGCTCTATCTGGACCGCAAAAACAGTGTTCTGTTTGTCTGCAAAAAAGTAGATCATGGTATCGAATTATGGCGCAAAGGTAACGCTAATTTGGCTTTTTGGCTAGTGATAAGTGTGTTTTCTGTTTTGAAAATTGCCTATATTGGCATAATTGACAAGAAACTCAGCGCCGACCAGCTCCCATGCAACCATCCATCGCCGTATTGCCATTTAACAACCTGAGCAACGATCCCGAAGAGGAATATTTCAGTGACGGGATCACCGAAGAAATCATCAATGTGCTGAGCCGCGTGCCCGGTTTGCAGGTAGCGGGGCGTACTTCTTCATTCACTTTCAAAGGTACCAGACAGGATTTGTCATCCATCGGCGAACAGCTGAATGCAAACCATATTTTGAAAGGAAGCGTATCGGGTTCGGGTGACCAGTTGCTGATCCATGCGCAACTTGTAAATGCAGCAGACGGATCAGTGGTATGGTCGGAACAATACGACCGGGAGCTGGATGCTATTTTTGACATTCAGGATGAAATTGCGCTGGCTATTTTAAGTGCGGTTAAAGTGGAATTACTTGGCGAAGAGCCTGCGCTTACCTTTAAGCGATACACAAATAACAAGGATGCGTACCAGCTTTATCTGCGTGGGCGGTTTTATCACAACAAATTTGCGGGCAAAGATGAATACAGTAAGGCGATAGGCTATTTCGAATCAGCAATTGACCTGGAACCCACCTATGCAATCGCTTATGCGGGAATAGCCTCGTGCTACCTGAACATGTGGTTTTACCGGCACATGCCCGCCGTAAAGGCCCTTCCTTTGATGGAAGACGCTACCAGACAGGCGCTGGCGTTGGATAGCGGGATCGCGGAAAGCTACATTGCGTTGGCCCGTATGCAAATGTTGTATGAGTGGGATTTTGGCAGTGCAGCGCATTCGTTTAAAAAAGCAACCGATCTCAACTGGAACACCGCCGAACTGCACGTGCAGTTTGCCCTTTACTGGGGATTGCTCGGCCACCCTGCGATGGCGGAAAAGGAAATCGCGACGGCACTTTCCCTGGAACCCTTCTCGCTGATCAATAACTTTTACGCGGCTTATGTGTACTGGCTTTCGGGAAATTTTGAAAATGCAGTGGCGCAGGGCAGAAAACTGACTGCATTACAACCTGCCTTTTGGGGCGGGCATATGATCATTGGTGCGAACCTGATTACATTAGGGGATTACCCGGCCGCACAGGAAGCGCTGGAAACTGCCTTGGAAATCAATTATAACGGAATTACCCTGAGTGCCTGCGGTGCATTGTTCGGTCTTTCGGGAGAGCATGAAAGTGCAAGGGATATATTGACACAAATGAATGCACTGAGCAAAACGCAGGTAGTATCAAACTACGACATGGGCATTGTGCATGCTACTTTAGGCGATGCCGATATTGCAGTAGAATACTTTCAAAACGCAATCAGTCAGCACGAGCCGCCGATGCTGTTTTTCAAATATATCGTAAGAGACTGGCTCACAGGGGAATTGCACGACAAACGGTATGATATGCTGGTGGAGTTGATTTTGCAATAGTTACTTCTTGCTGCAAATGCGTCTGGAGTTTTTAAGTATGGACAAACCCTGAAATCAAAACCCAGACCCAGGGCACTAATAAGCCAGCAACCTTCCGCAGGCAATCACCGCGATCCAGACTGATATTGAGATCAATGCGGAAAGTTTTGAGGTACCGGAAAGCATTGTCTCCCGGCTGTCGCCTTTTGGTATTTTGTAAATAAACCGGTGAAATATCCACGCATTCAATGCCGCAACCAGGATCAATGCCAGCTTTAACCAGAATGTAAAATCAGTACCCAGCGCCTGCGCATTGGTGATGAAAAGCAACAGTCCGGACGGGATAATGAGGATTAACCCGCGCTGCGACCAGGGCAGTAAATGCTTTGCCAGCCCTGCCACCGGTAAGTTTTTCGAATATCCTAAAAGCCGGAGATCAAAAAGGAAAGCGGCGCCGACGAGCATAACTATACCCAGTATATGAATGATTTCCAATACCGGGTATAGATACAAAGATTGCCGGATGCCGACAGCCCAGGACGATTTTTCAAGCCATTCCAGTAACTCCACTAGCGCAGCTCGAATTTTTTGCCGTCCACAAAAATGCGTTCTGCCCGCATTTCGTTTTTCTCGGTTTTGTGCGGGTAGGCAACCAGTCTTACGTCAGTACCTTTGCTAATCATATCCCCTGTGAGCCCGCGATCGGTCATGCGGCTGGTGGGCGCAAGGAACACGGTAATCAAATCTTTTTTGTACTTGACTTTCGCCAGTACGTGCGGATTTTCGTAGATCGACTCTTCAATTTTAGTCTTGAAATCGGTCGGCTTGGTTTGATCGTAATCGGCCCAGCCGTGGTGCAGGATTGTAAAAGATGCAAGCAGCAATACCGCCAATGCCAGTGCAGGAACTTTCAAATGCTTCATAACCTGTTGAGTTTAGTGTATTTAAAAGTAACAAAATTGACGATACTTTAAAACTGATATCTTTCAAAAACCTATACAATACGTTTTCCCTTATATTTACCCGTCAATCAACTTTTGAAAATTTGAAATATCTCGCATCGCTTCTGATCCTTTTTTCATTCGGTACATCGTTCGCACAAGATGGTTATCTTCCGTTAGACCAGGACAAAAACATCCATTATTCCGATTCCGGGCAACCCAATCTTTCCAAAGACGAATTATACAAAAAGGTGCAGGAATGGGTCGGTAAATCGTTTGGCAACTACCAGAATGCTGTCACATTTGAGGATCCCAATGCGGGGAAACTGCGGGTTACAAGCTACGTCCCGCTGATTCACGCGCAGTTTGCATACGTGCGTTTCGACCTGACGATCACGGCTTCCGACAACAAATATGAAGCACACATCAACAATCTCGACGGAGTTTCGCCTATACACAGCCCCGTAAGGCTTACCGGAAAAGAGAATGAAGCCATTGCGGCCCAGCAAGTATTGATCAATGCGGAAAACAGTAAAAAGAAGCGGGCCGAGCTGGAAGAAAATCTTAAGATCATCAAAGCAGATAACAATGGCATCAATACTGCCATGTACAACCTGCTGGGCAGCCTGAAACAATTCACTAATTAAGCCCTTTCCACTTGCTGATCAGCATATTGGCAATTATTTCGTAGCCTTTGTCCGACGGATGAAGCCCGTCGTAGGTCATATTGATTGCCTCCGCAGGGTATGGATATTCGTCTTTCTCCGGATCAAAGGGAATGCGGGTGTATTCTGGGTAGATGTATTGCTGGTATTGACCGTTTTCAGGATTTTTTAGCCTCTTGAAATTGACCATATTGTCCAGATTAATGCCGCTTTCATGGTAAAGATCGACGACCTGAAATTGCTCTTCAAGGCCAATTTCAAGGATCGCGTTAGCTACTTGTTCGAGCATCTGGTCGCGTTTTGGCTTATAGGATCCGTAAGCATTGTTTTTCGGGTTGTTGATATAAACAAAATCCCCGCGCTGCATCGGCGTGATCAGAATAATTTGTGCCTTATTATTTAAATCTTTCAACTTATTGACAATCACCCGAAATGCGCCATAAACAGTTGACGCGCCGTTTTGATTTTTATAATCGTCAATAGTACCGATCGGTTTACCCTGCCACCAGTCGTTTGTTCCCAGAAAAATGGTGTAAACGTCGGCTTTCACCAATCCGAGCGACTCAATCTTTTCGGCGATATTGATCGAAGTCCAGCCGTTGTGCCCCTGGTTCAAGTACTCGATATCCGGATACTTTTCTGTGATCAGGGTAAGATACCCTTTCGTAACACGGTCGCCGGTCTCGTCTTTGTGGTCATTCAGATAAGTAATCGAATCCCCGATTGCGACCCAGGTAGTTTTTTGAGGGGCTGCGCCAAAACAAATGGCAACCAATAGCAGCAGCAGGCAAAGTTGTTTTCTCATTTACAAACAATATTCATGACCGTTAACAGGAATACGATCAGCCGGCAATTCTACTGATTTGCTTTAAAATTTCAATAAGGTATTTCTCAGTATACGATCAATCAAAAATTCTTGTAAATAGCAGGTCCCGATGTCAATCCGGGCTTCCGTCACATTAAAACCGCAACTATGAAAAAAGCGCTGCCCATCCTATTGTTGTTCGCTGCATTGCTGAGCAACAAATCTGCGTCCGGACAGGATATGAAGGAAAAGTACCGGCCACAATTCCATTTTTCTCCGAGATCCAACTGGATGAACGATCCAAACGGGATGGTTTACAGTAACGGCACTTACCATCTTTTCTTCCAATACTATCCCGAAGATAAAGTTTGGGGGCCGATGCACTGGGGACACGCAACCAGTAAAGATCTCGTTTCCTGGACGGAGCAGGCCATCGCATTGTATCCGGATAGTCTTGGCTACATTTTTTCCGGCAGCGCAGTAGTCGACACTGAGAACACTTCCGGTTTCGGTAAAAATGGAAAGGCCCCGCTGATCGCGATTTTCACGCACCATAACCCGGTTCTGGAAAAGCAAAAAACCGGGAAGCATGAATACCAAAGCATTGCATACAGCCTGGATGAAGGCAAAACCTGGACCAAGTACAGCGGCAACCCTGTACTGCCCAATCCCGGTATCACCGATTTTCGCGATCCCAAAGTTAGCTGGTATGCGCCCCGGAAAAAATGGGTGATGACGCTGGCCACCAAAGACAGGATAACCTTTTATTCATCTCCAAACCTGAAAGAATGGACGCGTGAAAGTGAGTTTGGCGCTGATGCGGGTGCTCATGGCGGCGTATGGGAGTGCCCGGATCTGTTCCCCATTATGCATGAAGGCAAAGAGGTGTGGGTACTGATCGTCAACATCAATCCCGGCGGGCCCAATAAAGGTTCTGCGGGGCAGTACTTCACAGGCGATTTTGACGGGAAAAACTTTACGCCTTATTCAAAGGAAACCAAATGGCTGGATTTCGGGGCTGATAATTATGCCGCTGTCACGTTTTCTAACACTGGTAACCGCCGCATTCTGATGGGCTGGATGAGCAATTGGCAATATGCCAATCAGGTACCCACACATCCATGGCGCAGTACCAATACGGTTGCGCGTGAGCTGGGCTTAAAGACGGTCGAAAAAGAAATTTATCTTACTTCCGTTCCGGTTAAAGAGCTGGCGGTTTTAAATACAACCAGCTTTTCACAGAAAAGCATTCAGGTGAAAGGTGAGACAAACCTGACCCCAAAGGCTAAAAATGCGACCGGCCTGTTCAGGCTTGATCTGAGTATGGGCGTGCCGGCTGATTTTAGCATTGTCTTGTCAAATAAGGCCGGAAACGAGCTGGTTGTCGGTTACGATAAAGCAGCAAATCAGTATTTTATCGATCGCAGTAAATCAGGGAAAATTGATTTTGAAAAGGGATTTGGCCAAAAACACACGGCACCCCGCTTGTCGGTTGACCATTCAATGGATTTGACATTGATCGCCGACGCGGCGTCCGTCGAGCTTTTCGCTGACAAAGGCCTGACTGTCATGACGGACATCTTTTTCCCCGATTCGCCTATGACTGATCTGCATATCAAGTCGGTGTCAGGTATCAAGATCGAAAACCTGAAATACTCGGTCTTAAAATCCGCTCTTCCGGGCAAATGAGCTGATACCAGCATTCGGCCCAGGTATCCAATATAAACAGAAAACCCTTTTCGCCAGTTGCACTGCCCCCCAAAAGTTAGACACTTCTTGGGGGTATTTTTATGGGTAAAAACAGAAAACACAGTGCAGAGTTGA